>CALRLN020000408.1:0-5215 GCA_943368675.1 Chitinophaga pinensis
TTGTGCGGCCATTGATATTGTTTTTTGAATAATCAAGCAGAATATCGTTGAATTTCAGGGAATATTTCTTGAAGCGGTTTTTATCTTCGGCAAAAAGCTCTTTCAATTGCTTTTTGCTAATGGTTTTATAATGACTCTTGAGTTTTTTAAATGCTGTAGTTTGGGTAAAATCTGTAGTAGGTAGCATAATATGAATACCTCCGTCCCCTGCGAGAGGTCTTGATTTGATTAGTATTTTCCTTTATGGGGGCAGGAATTAGCTTTATTTGATGCAAATATCGTCTAAATGACTTTTAGATGCTACAAAAACATTAAAATCTACATCACCACTTATGCCATCGAGGCGTCCGTTAGTGCTGTGTTGCCATAGCATTAGTTTTGAGTTTTCGAATCCCTCGAGTTTTCTGCTGTCGTAGTCTGAAATCCAGAGCGGATAATTATCGAAATTACCTTTTATATATTGGCGATAAATATGCTTATTGGTATAAATAATAGGTTCTACACCATAATGACTTTTGAGGTGTTCTATAAACGTAGTTACATTTGCCACAAGATTTTTTCTTACTTTCTTGTTAAGCCCCTGCACTTCAAAATCAACAACCGGAACAAAATCGCCTTCTTCGAGTGATACAGACGATATGAAATTTTTGGCCTGAGCTATCGGATCTGCCCAGGGAACGTAAAAATGGTACGCTCCTCTTAGTAAACCTACTTTCTTTGCTTCTCTCCAATTGTTTTTGAAATCCTGATCTTTCAGGTCTGTGCCCTCTGTGGCCTTTATAAAACAAAAGCTCACACCTATATTTTCGTTACTGTGCTTTACTTTATGCCAGTCAATCTTTTTGTTATGATGAGAAACATCAATACCATGTATAGTATAGCGAAGGGGTATTTTTATGCCAAAGTCATCAATATAAGTCCATTTCTGTCCATCACTTACATAGACCGGGTACAAGATGATAAGCACAATAACAACAAAAGCATAGAGCGTTTTTAAATTAAATAATCGCTTTACTAATGGTTTTTGCTGATTGGCCGTACGTGTCAGGTTCTTTTTTTTGTTTTTCATTGACGCAATAGCGAAAGCTTTTCGATAAGTCTAATGCTTTTCATATCGCAAATATTGTGCAAAAATAAGCAAAAAATAAAAACCGGAGGTTTTTGCTTCCGGTTTTCTATAAAAACTATTTTTTAGTACTTATTTGTTTGGTTGTGGGGTATATCTCAAATAAGGTTTTACTACATTTACCCCTTTAGGAAATTTAGCAATGGCATCTTCTGTAGAAACTGCCGGAACCACAATTGTATCGTCACCGTCTTTCCAGTCGGCTGGAGTAGCTACCTGATAGTTGGCTGTTAATTGCAAAGAATCAATTACTCTCAGAATTTCCTGGAAATTACGGCCTGTTGAAGCAGGATAAGTTAATGTAAGTTTTATTTTTTTGTCTGGCCCTATAACAAATACAGATCTAACCGTTGCTTTTTCAGAAGCGTTAGGGTGAATCATATCATATAAAGTTGCCACATTACGGTCTCCATCAGCAATAATAGGGAAATTCACTTCCACGCCATTCACTTCCTGAATATCCGGAACCCATCTGTTGTGTGAATCTAAATCATCAACCGAAACTGCTATTACTTTTACATTTCTTTTTTCAAATTCACCTTTCAAAAGTGCAGTTTTACCTAATTCTGTGGTGCACACAGGCGTAAAATCTGCCGGGTGAGAAAATAATAATCCCCATGAGTTTCCGAGCCATTCATGGAAATTAATGGTACCCTTCGTAGTTTCTGCGGTAAAGTCAGGTGCGATATCTCCTAATCTAAGTGACATAAGCTTTATTATTTTAAGATGAATAATATTAAATAGCAATAATAATCTACTAATTTAATAGACAATGCATTCAAGTTGGTTTTAGTTCCAAATTTAGAGAAAAAAGTCAATGTGTTTTATTGAAGCTGAGCATTATTTATCATTAAAAAAGGCTTCTAACGAAGCCTCCTCTATAATTATTAGTGTTCATTGAATCTGAGCCAACGGAATTTTATCCTTATAATTCCAGAATGCTGAAACATTTACTATTTTCCATTGCCCATTTACTTTTTCCATCAGGCGAACCTCCTTACTTTGTAAGAAGTATTTTTGATTGCGGTCGCTATTGTACTGGTCCCATGTAAGATGCGCGGCATTGTTGCCATAGAATTTATAACGGACATTCTCCCGTTTGATAATGGGATGGCTATTACCGGCTTCCTCTTTTTCATTAGGATTTTCCTTGATAAATTTACCGAGGTTCTTATTGATGCTCTCCCAGCCTACGCTGGCATCAAAAGTTCCATCGGCATTACTCCAGGCCTGATATGCGTAGTCAGAGTGAGCAAATTGATTTTGCCAACAATTATAGTCTCTCTTGAAAAAACAATCAGTTTCGGATTGAATCACAGCCATGATTTCTTTTTTTTCCTTTTCTAGGTCGTTAAACCCACTTGGAGAAGAATTGGCCGTCTGGCAGGCATAAGCAATTGCTGAAAGCAGCATGAGCGATAACAAATTCGTTTTCATGGTTAGAAAAATTTTAAAAGTCTAAAAATTTTATCTGCGAAAACTTCTTTTACTATATCACCACTTTATTATATGCTTTAAATATAAAACACAAATATGACAATTCCTAGTTTTATTTGATTTATTTTAATAGGATATTAGAGAATCATCTTCAGTCATAATTTACTTAATTACAGCAATCTTCCTTTCTATAATACCTTCCTGCAAATAAATTTTCACAAAATAGGTTCCGGCTGGTATTAACTTTGGTAAATAAAAACTTTGAGTTGATCCTGTAATATCATTCTCCTGCAACAAAACTCTTCCCCATATATCTATCATCTCAAATCGCCAGTTGCCGGTGAGTTCTCCATTTACTTTGATAGTAATACCCGCTTCGGTGGGATTTGGAGAAATAACTACGGATATCCGCTCATCAGCATTCAATTCAAGGCCAGTAATTGATGTACCACCACCCTGGTCAACAACAATATTTTTCTTCCCGACTATTTTGTCTGACAATTCATTCAGGTAACATTCCAGATTAGTATAACCCTCAATGCCGGTAAATTTCTTCGATAACTGCATACCATTATGGTCTTGCAAATTTGGGTTCAATCCATTGGCGGTTTCCCATTCATTGGGCATCCCATCATTATCTGTGTCTGTTGGGGCAGTTTGAGGTACGTCTGTCAGGAAACTATCATTGTAATAGTCTGTTCCGTTAACCGGATTCGTATCAATGATATTGTTTTTAAGTGGGTTCATTAAACGTCTGTCCATTGGGTCTCTTGGAAAGGCACCGATGTTTTCCACAGCGTAGCTGACCAGTTGGGTTGAAGGAGTATAACTGATTGGAGGGAAATTATTACGGGCTCCAAGGCGTGTAGCAGATCCCAAATTTGTATTAGGTACATTTGTATTGAAATCGTTGCAGCAATAAAACAACTGATAATCAGAAAGCGCAGGATATTGATTCATTGTATTGCCATTGGCAAAAAGTCTGTTGCCTGCATTGTTGAGTAAGTCAGCAGAAGCCAATGGCCCGGTATAGGAATTCCTGGCTACTGTTCTGTTATTAACATAGTTAAGGTTCAGATGAAAATCCCGGCACCCATCACCACCTGATGTGCAGGGATTATACCACGTCTGTATCTGTTGGTCCCAGAAAAGATTATCTGATACTTCAAAATTCAGTGTACGATTCCGACAATGGGGTGACTCACACGAAAACTCGGGCATTCTGCCCCCTATCCTGTTCCAGACATTATGATGAATACTTATATTATCCTGCTCATGACCGGCCTCACTATAATTCATGAGCATACCTCCCAATGCATAATGCTCCCCCAGAGTTTCAGACAACTGGCAATTCTGAATCGTAATATTATGTGAATTAGAAATCTGAACGGCCTCATCAATGGCATTGGCAAAAGAACAATGGTCAACTATTACATTTGATGCCCCATCCAGACGTAACCCATCATCTAATACATAGCCTTGATTCGGTAGGTTGGTGCCTAATTTGGGTCTCGACCGCAAATGCCTTATAATGACATTCTTTGAGTTGGTGTTGGTTTCATAGATTTCGTCCAGAATGATTCCACGAACAATTGCACCACTTGGTGAGGTTTGCCCTGCAATATATACGTCTCCCTGAAAAACCTCTGCAGCACATGGAATCACGCCACTGACTTTGAATAAGATGTATTTTTTCCCTACTACCTGCAAAGCAGCCGCCAATGATCCTGCGCCGCTGCAATTAAGGTTTGTTACATAAATAACCTGTCCGCCTCTGCCGCCAGTAGCTGAGGCTCCGAATCCTTCTGCCCCCGGAAATGAAGGAATTGTCTGAGCGGATAAAGTAAAATAGGTAAAACAGGATAGAATCGTTAAAATAATAGGTCGCATTTCAGTTTTGGCTAATAGTCAATAGAAACTTTCACTAAATAATACTCAATTTTTGTTCCAATAAATTATACTCTGATTTCAGTTGTCTTGAAACATTTAGAAATCTCATTATTCAATTGCAGTATATATGCCTAAGTTCTCACATACCTTTAATGATGCAAATGTCTTTCAAAAACTATATTTCGTAATGGAAAATAGCGCCAAAGACCAGCAAAAAAGCGACTCTTTAAAAAAGATTGGTATTTTTTTAAGCTTAAAAACCATCAAGTGTTTACATTTGAACTATATTTTAAAAAAATTAGACATTTCAAATATTTATCCTGAATTTATGAAATGGAGACTGTTTTATTTTTTAATGCTTCTTTTACCAGAGTTCTGCGTTGAATCTCTGGCGCAGGATAATTCATGGACTATTAAAGGTAAGGTTCTCGAAGTGAATCGTTCACCCCTTCAATTTGTGAATGTGTACGTCAACAATACTTCTATTGGAACCGCTACTCAAGCCGATGGCAGTTTTACATTAAAGGTTCCAAAAAGTGTTCCGAAAGTTGAACTGGTGGTTTCTTTTATCGGCTATACAACATTGAAAAAAATACTGAGCCCCGGTGAAATGGAGAAAAATATTATATTCTTATTGGAGAGTTCAAACTTGCTGAATGAGATAAAAATTACCGCTAAAAGAGATAGGGATTGGAAGAAAAAATGGCGGATTTTTAAGGATGGTCTGCTTGGTAATTCACAATTTACCTCAGATTGCGAAAT
>CALRLN020000409.1:0-5204 GCA_943368675.1 Chitinophaga pinensis
CTGGTTAGCCTGAGTGTATAATAGCCTGGCTCTTTGATTGTTAATGTGTTTCCGGTTGCATTTGTTATTTTATCTCCGTTTCTATACCATTGAAAGCTAAAGTCTTTCTCAGCTAAAATCTGTTCGTCTGTGGTAGGGAGACCAGCATACAGCTCTACTGGTTTTAATATATCACCCGATTTTTCTATCCTGAAAGTTTGGTCGTTACAGGCATTTATCTCATTCTTTTCTATCAGGTAGCTCACATCATTCCTGCTACCGTTGACTCGGTTGGTATTGTGAGAAGTACCCACAATATATATACTCCCATCTCCCTGCACAGTCATGCTATTCCAGTAAGCAAATCCAAATCCATCAGAAATATTATATTGTCTGCCATAGCCGAAATTTCCGTTCTTATCATATTTAAGCAGATAATAAAAAGGAAAGAAATTAGGAAGTAGCTGTGTGCTTGAGTTGATTGTCAGGAAGTCAGTGACCACCCCATAAATGTAAGGCTCTCCGGAGGGGTTTAATTCTAGTCCTGCCATCAATGTATGTCTTTCACTAACCGTGGTTTTTCCGCCGAAAGGTAAATTTCTTACCCAATCGAGTTTACCATCTAAGCTTTTTATTTTACTCAGAAAAATATTTCTTCCATCACCTGCTATCTTGACCGGAACAGTATTGAATTGTACTTCATTCGACATCACGCCTGATAAATATAGATTACCTGATTTATCCGCCCGTATATGTTGACATTCATCGTCTGCTTGTCCCCCGATGGTCTTTACCCATTCCAATTGTCCCCCTGTACCGTACTTTGCATAAAATATGTCTTTTAAGCCTACTGATATTATTGGAAACCCCACATCAAGTAATACTGTTTTATCAAAATCACCTGCTACAAAAATCTCACCGATAGAATTAATGGAAACAGCATTGATGCTAATTCCGGCAGGAAATGATTTTGACAAGAGAAGCCTGCCACTGGCACTAAGTTTCAGCAGGTAAGATTCAGATATATTCTCTTTTGTACTGATAAGTGTAGTTCCTTCAATTTTCAAATCTCCTTTATATCTTCCTATAAGATAGAGATTTCCCTGGCTATCTCTTTGCGGTTGCAGTTCGCCGTTATCAGTGATGCCACTCAATACTTTCTCCCAGATCAAGGTGCCGTCTTTTGAATAATAGCTTATAAAGGTTTCTCCGGTTTCATTATCACCTGTCAGACTTTTTGTGAATTGCCCGATGGTATAAATATTATTATTGTCGTCGACCAATACATGTACTCCTGAATAGATATTTTTAAAATTCCTTTGCGTTGTTTTCAGCCATAGCACTCCTTTACCCGGGTTAAGTTTTGCCACAAAAGAACCGCTGTTCCCGGGTATGGTAAAAGGTCTGCCGTTTATTTCTAAAAGGCCTGTAGTATCGACCGAACTTTTTTCTTTATGATAATAGCCGGATACAACGATATTATGCTCCTTATCAACCAGCACACTATTAACATAACAACCTGAGCTTGCGCCCCCTACCCTGAACTCAACACCCTTTTGTCCAACAGCTAATTGACACAAATACACAGAAAAAAATATGTATAGAGCTATTTCCTTCATAAAACCAGATAATTGCTTGTTAGGGTATAGGGTTGCTACTGAACTCTGAAACGGCTAATTTAGCTGTTTCAGGTCTGTTCAGAAATTAAATCTTATAGCAATGACTGATTAATATATAATTAGGTTGTACAAATTGCAGAAAATATATATACGTAAAAAAGAGGCTTAAACCAGGCGGTTTGCTTTATGTTTTTATGAGAGGTAAATAAACCGATTTATAATTTCTTAATTATTTTCTTTACAAATCTTTGTTTTTGTGTAGTAATGGTAAGCAAATATGATCCTTCCGGGATTCCCTTTAAATCTACAGTTGCAGTATTTGTAAACGAATCAGTCATGATAGTTTCGCCCTTACTATTGAGTAATTTTATTGACGCTTTCGACTCGCTTCCTGACGGGAGCAGTATTTGCAGTGTTTCACTCGAAGGATTCGGAAACACATTAATCTGTATATCTTCTGCATTTTCGCCTGATAATATACTTTCAACAATAATATCGATGGGTTTAGAAACTGTCTTACACCCGTATTTTTCAATTTCTAAAGTGTAGGTTCCTGTTTGTTTAAGTTCAAAACTTGGCTGATTAGCTCCTGTAATGGGTACGGCATCTTTCAGCCACTGGAAATTCACATCTGAACAACCCTCAACCTTAATAAAACTTTTCTCATCAGCTAAAACTGTCAGCTTTTCAGCACTTATCTGCGGTGGGTTAAGCAACAAAAACTCATTGAAAGCATCAGATGTACAACCAGTCAGGCTTATTTCTTCACTTTCCTTTATACAACCATCACCTCTGTTTACAGAGGCTCTGTAAACCCCTTTATCTTTAATAAATAATTCGTTAGAGGTATTATTGCTGATTAATGTATCATTTCTGATCCACTCATACTTATATGCCGGATTAGCCTCAACAAAAATCTTAAACGAATCTACCTTACAACCTGAGCCCGCATAACTGTAGCCTATATTGACATTAAAGTCCGGTTTTTTTTCAAAATGCGCAAAAGAGTTGTATTTGCAGGAGGCTTTGTCTGAATAATAGAAGTTATATCTGACCGAGGATGTATATTCGCCACTTGCTGTAGCTCTGATAAAGAGTTTCTTTTCATCTTTAAGCTCCGTTCCATTTAACTTCCATACAATGTCCTCAATAAGATATTTGCTCGCAAAAGCATCATCTATTTTAATTACTGCTGCTGAGCCGCACCCATTTTCTACTTTCGAGAGTGGTAATGCCTGCAGGTAATCCTTTCGGTCTAATCTGTATTTGCCTGATACATAGGTTTTACCAGTGCCTGGCATTATAATACTTACGTGGTAATCGCCCGAAGAAATGGCCATTAAATGGTTCTCTACAGAATCCCGGATAAGTTGATTATTTATGAACCACTGATATCTTAGACCCGATCCGCTAATATTAGTAGCAACTCTAAAATACGGAAACGGTTCGCAATGATTTCCCAACCCGTCTATACTCTCTTTATGCAGCTCTATACAATAGCCATCCTGTATAATAATCTCTTTAGATTCGACACTCACGCCACAGCCCGGCACTTGTCTCTTGACTTTATAAATTCCATCTTGTGGGTTTGCAAGGATATTGCCCTGCACAGTTATCAATTGATTATTGCGATACCATTCATCCTTTTCTCCGTTTGTAGAAAGTTGTAAAAGATCAGGGTTATAATAAAATATCAAATCGGTATTCCTATGGGCATATACCTCTTTTGAAGAAACGAGTATACTATTTGCAGCTTTTACTTCACAATTTTTATTTGCTTTATTAATTAGCCTTAAATTGTAATATCCTTCTTGTGATGCCTGAAAATCAGATTGGGTTGCCCTTCTGATAATTTCACCGTCTTTATACCATTGAAAGGTAAAATCGTTTTCAGGAATAATTACGTTCGCCGACAGTTTCATGTTTTGTCCAATGCAACTTTCTTCGTTGGCTATTACTACACTGGTAGAAGTACAGTTTTTAATATCTAACTCGGTTTTTCTCCTTAAAATAGAATAAGTAAAACCATTGAAGTCATAAAAATTGGTGAGATAGATATTACGCCTGCTATCAAGCGCCATTGAAGTTGCATAGCCAAACTGGCCAAAAACTGGTTCCTTGTCTACATATATCACATTGCCATCTGCTGTGTATTTGGCTAGAAATATATACCTTTCATTAGGTTGCGATAGTTTTATTTTAGCATTAAAAGTCAGATCTGCCCCTTCTGCAAACCCTAACAGATAGGGTTCTCCGGCTTTGTTTACAGCCAGATCATTTACTAAAAGCCAGTTGGGCATTTGGCCGGGGTTCGCAGTTATATTATTATGCCATTCAATACTTCCATCGGCCTCACTGCATTTCGTCAGGAAAAGCCCTGTTTCCTTAGCAATGTTTGATACTACGCCGGCAACATATACATACCCGGTATTATCAGCCACTATATCATTACATTCGTCCTCATAAGCCCCTGCTATGGTTTTGAGCCACTTTATACTCCCGTTAGATTCAAATCTACCATAAAAAATATCATTCCCTCCGCGAGATGGTAGGGTAAAGCCTGTCTGAAAGGTAGCTGCGCCACTGAAAGTGCCTGCAATAAAAACTTCATTCTTCTGATTTAGCTCAATTGCTTTTGCAACAATTTTTGCATCATCAAACTTATTAATAGTTATCAGTGCACCGTTTCTATCCAGCTTCATCACAAACGATTTGGATAAACCATCGCTATCTTTTAACACATCCCCTAATACCTTTTCACTGTCTATCCGGAAGTTTCCCTGAAATTGCCCGACTATATAAATATTTCCATTCTTATCAATTGTACATTTACCAATCGATTCGTCCCAATTTCCGCCATATCTTTTCACCCAGCTTAGCTGCCCTGCCGCAGTATATCTGGCTACAAATATTTCTTTGTCTAAATCACCTGTAAAAAATTGCTTATTGTCGAAATCGAGAAAGCGTTCATAGACACCAACCATATATACATTGCTGCTATCGTCACTCAGGAGAGTAATATGGGGTTTATTATAACTTCGGATATAATGAAACCATTGAATAACTTGTTTAGGGTCAAACTTCACAATAAAACTTGCCCCCTCTTTTGGCACAATGAATCGCTTTGAAGTAATAATTAAATCACTCTCAATATTATCTTTTTTATAGCTTCCTGATGCGATCAGGTTATCTTTCACATCTACTATTGAATAGTCAACATTCACCTTCTCGCCTATACCGAAAGTGATATTACTTGCGTCCTGGGCGATACCAGTGAAGTTAATACATAATAATATACCTATAAAAAATAATATCCTCATAAATCCAGATCGGATGTAGAAACAGTTCACTAAGGGTATGAGATAGAAATTAATAAATCAACTATAGCAATAACCAAGAATAATGTCCTTAATGATAAACAATTTATTCGCTCATTGATTTTAACAAGCACAGAGACACTGACTGACTTATTGACTGCTTATGCGTAAAAAAGGTTGTAAAAACCCAATAAAAAAGCCCCTGAAAATTCAGGGGCTTTCTGTATACGTATCCGAAATCTTACGCTTCTTTTTTATCGTCTTCTGAAGCCGGAGTTTCATCTTGTGC
>CALRLN020000410.1:0-5180 GCA_943368675.1 Chitinophaga pinensis
ATGCTGATAGCTTGACTGTGCATATGAAGGATATGAATAATAAACTTTTACCCCTCGCTTTTTCATTTTCCTGTAAAAAGCATTCATATCTGCAATAGCCAGATGCATACTTACATGATCGTTAATAATAGCCGGAGGGATCGTTTTCAAGGAAGGATTATTGAGATGGCTCACCAAATCACCATATTGGTTGATGGCTCTTCTGAAAAATATACTGGTGGTGTCATCTACGGTTGGCTCTACCTCTTCATTACTAGCCAACCTTTCAAGGGTTAGTCTCAGGCTTGAGATGCGTACACGGGCATTTTCGCTTATATATTGCAAAATATCTTTATAATCAAACCATTCTCCGGCTTTCGGAAATACCTTCGCCATTTGTATTTTTTCGCCTATGTCTCCTGCTGTATCTATGATGTACTCAAAACCCATAATCACCGTATCTCCTTCATGCAGTTCATTCTGAATCTGGCGCAGCATAAATTCAGTGCCATAGTCATAGTGCATAGCCATATTTACCACTGGTTTCTGAAAGCTTTTTTCAATCATTTCACTATTGATACCATAGGCAAAGTTTGAGCCGGCTATCAATACAATTTTGGGTGAAGGCAATGATTCTAATCTTTTATACTTTTCTATAATACTGGCAGTATACGATATTTCCAGATTTCTGTCGGCATAGGGGTTAAACTGGTATAGTATTTCAATGGTTCCTAAAGTAATTAGACCTAAAAAAATGAGTTTAATGATAAATAATTTAATTTTTTGATGCATGAACGATGGTTTTTAGGTCGTATCTGTGACCTTCGTCAATTGATAAGCAATATGTTAATGTTATGAGTAAATTATCGTTGTAAAACAAAAAATGATAGTTTTGTAAAAATCTTTTGTCTTAGCAGCTTTAACAAGCCTTGTTGTTGATTGCCTAATTGAAAATCTATGAATTTATCCCGCTTTATCTCGCAACGTATTCAAAAAACAAAATCAGCGTCTTTTACTTCAACCGTTGTGAAGGTCGGGGTAGCGAGTATTGCCATAGGTCTAGCCGTAATGATTATCTCGTTTGCTATTCTTGTCGGTTATAAACAAGCCATCAAAGATAAACTTTTCAGCCTTAGCTCTCACATACAAGTCAGCAAAATTACACTGAATCAGTCGTATGAAGAAACACCAATGCCAATAAAAACAAATTTTTATAATAATTACCGTCAGAATAATAAAATAAGGCATGTTCAGGCAGTAGGAAATAAGGCCGGAATGCTGAAATCGAGCGAAGAACTGGCAGGAATTATTATCAAAGGTGTAGGGCGCGATTATGACTGGGAAATATTCTCGCAGAATCTGATAGAGGGAAAAAAGATTAATTTCAGCGATACAACTTTTTCAAACGAGGTAATTATCAGTAAAAGAATAGCCGAAAGGCTGAAAATAAAGCTATCTGACGAAGTATTGATTTACTTTATTCAGACTCCCCCAAGAGTAAGGAAAGTTAAAGTGGTAGGGATTTACGAAACCGGACTGGAAGAATTTGACAAGAATTTTATTATCGGTGATTTAGCTCTGGTACAGAAAATGAACGAATGGGACAGCAACACCTGCGGGCATTATGAGATTTTTCTGAAAAACTTTGATGATCTGGAAGAAACTGCCAAGGTGGTTACGAATGATATTGATCAGGATATGAAAGCCACAAAAATAACAGAGATGTTTCCGGCTATTTTTGACTGGCTGAGCCTGCTGGATAAAAATATTCTGATAGTGCTTGCGCTGATTCTGGTGGTGGCCTGTTTTAATATGATTTCGGTGCTTCTGGTGATGATGATGGAACGGACACCTATGATTGGTATGCTCAAAGCCCTGGGCTCTGACAATGTTCAAATCAGAAAAATATTTGTATTTAATGGCCTCAATATTATTCTGAAAGGAATACTCTACGGAAACCTGATAGGAATAGGCCTCGGGTTGATTCAGTATTATTTCAGGGTGATTCCGCTGGACCCTGAGAATTACTATATCAGTTATGTTCCTATAGAATGGGATTGGCTGATTGTAGTATTGCTCAACATAGCAACCATTCTCTTAATAGTAGCTGTTATTACCATTCCAACGCTGATTGTCTCTAAGATGAGAGTGGTTGAAGCCCTGAAATTTAAGGAATAAACCCTTATTGGTAGAAATACTGCATTCGTTTCAATACCAGTGTATCTCTTGTTTTTACATTAACTATGGTTATTCTCCGGCATTCATTTGAAAGAATGTAATAATCTATTTTGTTTGGATTATTGAGTTTGTCCCGTATTGATTGCGCAATGCTTCTGCCTTGTGCATGGGCTTCTTCATCAAAATCATAATACACCCGCAGAGTATCTATTTTATCGTTCTGCCAGTTTTCTATAAACACAGGTTTATCGAATATCTGGGTCAGGTACTCATTGGCCAGTGTAGCTGAGGAATTGTCCTTATAAAACCGCCACACAAATTTTTTATCATTGCTCATTACCTTCCATTTGCCTACAAAATTCTTACTGCGGTCTGTAGCCAGTAAGCAGTTCATATCGTCTAATGAACTTAATGTAGCGCAGGAAGAGCTTAGAATAAGGATAATAAGAACAATAAAAAGTTGCTTCATAGGTATTAAAAAATAATTTCCTTATGAACCCGAGAGCTCATAAGGAAACCAGAAAATCGTTGAAATCAAGCCTTAGTCGGGCGTGTATTGTCTTTAAAAACCAGCACAAAAATTACCAGTACCACGGCTGCAATA
This sequence comes from Chitinophaga pinensis, assembly GCA_943368675.1. Taxonomy (GTDB): domain Bacteria; phylum Bacteroidota; class Bacteroidia; order Cytophagales; family Spirosomataceae; genus Emticicia. The sequence goes on from CALRLN020000410.1 coordinate 2,762, forward strand.
CCGGCTGGAATCATCCAGACCCCCTGCCAGTTATGGGTGACATTTCCGGCAGCATCGGTTGTACTATAAATTTGTAGCACTCTACCCGAAAGAACAGACCCGATACCCATACCTACGCCATAGGTGGCAAATGTAATAAGACCCTGAGCTGAGCTCTTGATTTTTTCACCTGCTTTATTATCTGTATAAATCTGCCCTGTTACAAAGAAGAAATCATAACAAACGCCATGTAAAACAATAGCAAGGTAAAGAACCCATTCAGAAGAGATTCCGTCTCCATAACCAAAGCAGATGAAACGGATGATCCAGGCAACTAAACCCACAATCAACATTTTCTTGATTCCGAAACGGGTAAGTGCGAAAGGAATTAATAACATAAATAGTACCTCTGATACTTGTCCTAACGACATTTTGTTTTCTACGTTTGTCATGTTCGACTCCGTCAATGAAAGGTTGGCATGAGCATAATAGAATGAAAGAGGTATACAAACCAGTATTGAACTGATAAAGAATATCAGGAATGAACGGTCTTTGAAAAGTACAAAGGCATCAGTGCCAAGAATCTGACTGGCTGATGCTCCGGATTTGGCCTTCGGAGGTGTATTTGGTAAAGTAAAAGCAAATAAGCCCCATGCCAGAGAAGTAAACATGGCAATCTGGAAGATAGCCACTTTATCACCCACATTATAGAATCCAATGACATTGGTCACGACAATCCAGGCGATAGTACCCAACACACGGATAGTTGGAAACTCTTTCTCAGGATTTTTCATCTGACCCATCGCAATTGAGCTAGATAAGGCCAGATTCGGGGCGAATGTCAAAGTATAAGCCAGAATATACCAAACGAAAACATCAGGGTCTTTTACCTGAATAAGCAGGTATAAAATAGCTGCTCCAAGAATATTCAACACACCCATTACCTTCTGAGCCGAGAAATAGCGGTCGGCGATCATTCCCACAAAAAAAGGAGCAACAATAGAAGCAATTGAAAAAGTAGCATAAGCCCAGCCGATCTGGTCGCCATCTGCTTTTAAGGAAGTGAAAAGGTACTTGCCCATTTGTCCATACCATGAGCCCCAGGTCACAAACATGAGGAACATCATGAGCATTAATTTTACTCTGACAGTAATATTCATAGAGGTTCGGTTGGTTAAAAAATAAACAGATGAGCAAATCTATAAAATGAATAGCGAATTATCAACCCCAAACTTTGGTTCCCTCGGTGCAATTTTTGCACATTTCAATTTCAGAGCGGGAACGGATAAGTGATTGCCGGAAGTCGGTATAAGGCTTGCTATGCCAAAGTGAAGAAAAACTGTCTTTTTTGAGGTCTCCCAGGCGGTATTCACCGTCTTTATCGAAGCAGCAGGGTACTACGAGTCCATCCCAGGTTATCACGCATGAATGCCACATTTTCCAGCAATGGTCAAGCAGTTTGTTTTTAATTTTATAGGTACCATCAGCCTGCTGCGCATAGCGTGCATATTTATCTATGGTCGGAATCAGGTCTGAGCCGTTTTCATAATCATAAATCTGGGCAGTTTTAAAAGCTATTTCATCCACCCCTATTTCCTTTGTGAGTTTTTTAGCTTCCTCCATCTGATGTTCGTTGGGTTTCACCACCAGAAACTGAAAAATGACATGAGGTGTGGCAGACTTCAATTCTTTTTTCCACTTCACAATATTTTTTGAGCCCTCTATTACTTTAGAAAGATGCCCCCCTACTCTATACTGCTGGTAAACTTCTTGTGTAGTGCCATCGATAGAAATAATCATTCTGTCTAAACCTGATTCGACTGTCCGTCTGGCGTTTATATCACTCAGGTAATGGGCATTGGTTGAAGTGGCAGTATAAATTCCTTTCTGAGATGCATATTTCACTAATTCAAGAAATTTAGGATGCAGATAAGGTTCTCCCTGAAAGTAGAACGTAAGATATAATAGTGTTGCTGAAAGTTCGTCAATGGTTTGTTTAAACAATTGCTCTTCTAACATTCCGGTGGGGCGGGTGAAACTTCTTAGTCCACTCGGGCATTCCGGGCACCGTAAATTGCAGGAAGTAGTAGGCTCAATAGAAATAGCAATCGGTAAACCTCTGTGAACAGATCGTCCGGTCATTTTTGACTCTGTATAGCTCGAAACATTCTTTAAAGCATTCCATGCACGGGCAGGAGTCACTTTAGAGAAAAAATTCAGACCATCTTTCAGATTTCTGTTCATCGTGTGAGTTGTGTACTATTAAAGAAAAGTATGCTACAAATCTTTGTATTGCTGATATACCTTCTGCAAACGCTGGTCCTTTTCGGCGGCAATCACTTCTTTTACTATCACTTTTGTTTCCGGTAAATCACTCAGAAGAGAAAGGGTTTGCATACCTGCATATCTTACATACCATTGGGTATCATTCATGGCAATT
>CALRLN020000411.1:0-5170 GCA_943368675.1 Chitinophaga pinensis
ATTCTGGAAGATATCAAACAGAAATATGACCGTTATCCCATAAATACTGAAGACGGCGTAAAGATAAATTTCGAAAAGGAATGGGTACACTTGAGAAAATCTAACACAGAACCCATCATCAGAATTTATGCTGAATCAGAGTTTGAAACCACTGCTTCTAACCTTGCTGATAAAATTATCAGAGATATAAAAGAATTAATTTCGCAAAGAGTATAATTTTTTTGTGGCAATTTCTGGCTAAAATTTCAGAAATTGCCACGATTTCAATCGTTTTTTGAGTACTTATTATTTTTTTCCTTAACTTTGCAGTTATAATCTTAGCTGTTGTTTCCCTCAATTTCTGTTAACATATTTTGCTGCTTAGCAAGTCCGGTGCTTTTGGCATTAATTTTGTGCCCTCAGTTTTAGGAAAGCTTAGTTTAACTGTTCCACTATACAATATAACAAAACAGCCATTTGGTAAGATAAATAGGTTTCTCTGTTTATATTTTCTATCAAAAATATAAACTATTCAAGAAACCGTATGATAAGTGGCTTTTGTTAATATTGGATAAAACTAATATTTAAACAAAGTCACTATTTTAGTAGAAATTTACGAAAATGGTACCATTAGGAAATTAAATGTATTTTAATACAACAATTGCACAAGTTTTGCTATTATAGTTTACATCAGTAAATTATACGATTTAAGGAACAGGCCATTTTCTTAAAATTGTATTAAATAAAAGTATGGATTCTATTAGGATGTTCCAGAACCAGTCAGAAAATTCATACATATAAATTTCGATTTATCATTGTCATGTCAGGAAAAAAAACAGCTCTACAAATTATTACGTGCGTTCTAGCTTTTTCCGTTTTTTTAGAAACGAATGCCCAGAATTCGGCTACCTCCATAGAATGGCAACGATGCTACGGATATGGATTGAATGCCTGGTACGGAGATGAAGGGATAAGAATATCCCCTACGCAGGATGGAAACTACATAACCACCAGCAAAAAAACCTTGCAGGGTTATGAAACCATTGTGGTATCAAAAATAAACACCAAAGGAGAATTACTTTGGGAAACCATTATTTTTGACGACAGAGCATACACCGGGTTCAGAGGAGTAGATGTAATTCAGAATTCTGATGGCGGCTACATCCTCATAGGCAGGGTAATTAGTGTGCAAAAACTGAGTTTTGTCAGTTCAGACCTTCGGAACGTAGAAACCAATACTGGCACCAAGGGTTATTATGACATCCTGGTTACCAAACTAAATGCCCAGGGGCAAAAAGAATGGTTTAAGTTATTGGGGGGGTCGAGCGAAGACCTACCCGTCAGAGCACTCCTTACCTCTGATAACAACATTATGCTGCTTAACTCTACCACTTCTGCTGATTTTGATGTTAATGGTTCCGGTAAGCACCCCAATCCAAATTTTAATCGTGATGTATGGGTAACCAAGCTAAACCAGTCAGGTGATATAATAGCGAAAAAATGCTTTGGCGGAAACAATGACGACCTGCCACTGGCCATGAAAAAATCCTCGGATGGAAATTTCGTGATAGTCGGAAGCACCAACTCAGACGACGGTCTGTTAGGCCCGGCTAAAGGAGCCAAAGATGTTTTTGTATTAAAAATCGACGAATCTCTTAATACTATCTGGAAGAAAACCTATGGTGGTAATCAGAACGAAGAAGCCCGCAGTGTTCTCGCACTTCCGAATGGAGACCTGGTAGTAGGCATTGTTTCTAACTCAATGACCGACGATTTTTACAAAGAGGCCACCAATGATTTTCCTAACAATTATCTTGAGAACATCTGGCTTTTCAGGTTAAATTCATCAGGTGAACTGATCCAATCAAAAATACTGGGCGGAGCAGGCCGGGATTTTCTGAATGATTTGATTCTTACTCAGGACGGTAGTTGTGTATTTATCGGTTCTACTAATTCAAATAATGGCAACATTACCGACCGAAACCGTATCCCGGGCAATAATAATGACAGGCTCGATGTGCTTGTAATGAAAACCACCACAAATTTTGATATAATTTGGCAAAAAACCATGGGCGGCTCGGAAGAAGATGAAGGAAATGGTGTGGTAGAAACACAAGACCAGACACTAATTACGATAGGTACCACAAAATCATTCAATGGTGATGTAGATGGTAACCATGAAAATAATCAGGACCCTCGTGATATATGGTTGACAAAACTAAGCTATCCCTGCCAGACAGAAATCAATACCAGTGTTGATTTAGTTGGCGCCAATGCAGATGTGGTTGCTGCTGAGAGAATCAACTCAAGTGACCGGATCAGCGATAACTCATCGGTAAAATATTCAGCCAACAAAACTATTGACCTTAACGATGGATTTAATATTGAGCTGGGAAGTGTATTAGAGATAAACCTTTTTGGTTGTACCAATGGTACAACAGGTGTAAGCAATCTGCCGATTCAGGTAAAAACCAATAATGAATGCAGAGAAGGAGGTATGAAGTTTACGTTCCACCCTTTCACGCCTGATACCGATTTATCGCAATACCGCATGTCTATCCAGAATCTTGACCCTTCAATTGAATTCAAATTCTCTGGCAATACGCTCATCACAAAAAACAATATCCCTGATAACCGCAATGCGTATTATCTGCTGACTGTATCAAGAGACGGCTTTAAAGATTTTGTAGTACAGGGTTATACCAGTACCTGCGAGCATGACGGCGCACCAATCGACTGCCCGGAAAATACGAATACCGTAATTCTGGACAAAGACTACTATAATGTGGGAGATACCTTTAGTGCAACCTGGACAGGCCAGCTCATTCCTGACCAGACTTTAGAATGGTTTAACGAAAATGTAACAATAATCACAAGAAGCGAAAAAGCAATAGTAGGCCGTATCAACGCCTTCCCTGCCCATCTTCAGGCACAACCGGGTGTTTTTCCATACTACAGACCTTGTCATGGAGCCGTAAGGGTCGACTTTGCGAAAGTTGAATAAAACGTATAATCACGCTTATTGAATAAGACATAAAACAGCACTTATAAAATCCTTACTGACAGCTAATTAAGTAAGGATTTTTTATTTTAGTTTTTCCTGTTTATTTTTGTACTTTAAATACCTAAACACGAAGAATAGTTGAAATGCGTATTTTGAGTTTAATTGCTATTTTTTTTACCTTAACGTCTGCTGGTTTTTGTCAAATTCAAATTAGCTACCCTTTAGAACGGAGTGTTTTTCAAAGAAACAATCAGAATACTTCTTTAGTAAATATTTCAGGAAATTTTGATGGAGAGCTCGATAAAGTTGAAGCAAGATTAGTGCCTGTTAAACCAGACCAGGGGGTCTTGACAAACTGGGTAACGATTGCAACAAAGCCTGAGGGTGGTTATTTTGTCGGAGCCATACAAGGCCAGGGAGGATGGTATACCTTACAGGTAAGAGGCTGGTTGAATGAGGGTATTGCAGCACAGGCTACAGTAGCCAGAGTGGGTATAGGCGAGGTTTTTGTAATAGCAGGGCAATCAAACGCTGAGGGTGTATTAGACTATGGTGCTAAGCCTTCATTAGACGACCGCGTTAACTGCTTTAACCATAGAGTAGAAGATAATATCTGGGACTACCCCTATTTCAGTAGTTTTTCTCATATCGAAAGCAGCAGCATGATTGGCCCGAAAGGGAAGGGTTCGTGGTGTTGGGGAGAGCTGGGCGATTATCTGGCACAACGCCTGAATGTACCTATTTTGTTTTTTAATGCCTCCTATGGTGGTAGCTCTTCCGAAAACTGGTATAGCAGTGCATTGGGTTTGCCTACAAAAAATGTCTTCGGTATACCATATATCGGTGGCGCTCCCTATTCCAGTCTTAGAATTACATTGCAGTTTTATACTTCATACTCAGGTGTACGGGCTGTTCTCTGGGAACAAGGCGAAGACGACTCTGAAACAGGCGAAGACACTTACTATAACAACGTACGAACCATCATTGACAAAACCCGCACAGATGCCGGTAAAAACCTCAGTTGGGTAGTATGCCGCACTTCACTCAACGACTTCGCCACTGTTCACATAAACCCCAACATAATTAAAGCACAGAACAGGCTTATTAGCAGCTTGTCCAATGTATTCGAAGGGCCATATACTGATTCTGTTCAGGTACCCCGCACAGAGGGCGTACACTTCAAGAATCTGGGCGGCACTAACGATGGTATCTCTGACCTTGCCAAAGCATGGAACAATAAATTAAACGACAGTTTTTTCAGCAGGTCTATCCCCTATCTTTCAGCACCGCTTATTACCCTGCAGGCCAGTTGTCAGTTTTCCGAAACTGCCCGGATAAGCCTGCCTGAAAATTTCGAATCCCAACGCTGGCAGGATAACACCACTGCCCCTTTCGTCACAGCCAATAACGGCAGTTTCAGTGCTATTGCGCGCGACAAAACAGGTAATTATCATTTTTCAAATACAGTTATTGTAAAGAACCTTGCACCGGTTACCGTGCCTTTTGCTACTGCAAAACGCAACCCTAATTTTTGTGAAGGCAGTAATACTGAACTGATCACCAATGATACCCATTACGCACGCTTCCGCTGGAATACAGGCGAAACCAGTAAAGGTATTACAATAAATACATCCGGCGTATTTACAGTGCGTGGCATTAACTCGCTGGATTGTTTTTCTCCCCCGTCAAACGAGGTCATTACCCGGGTGCTGGCACTTCCGCCTAAACCGAATATTATCCTTAACGGTGGTTCTACTATATGCGAAGGCTCATCGGTCATTCTATATGCCTCAGGCTTCGGAAAAAGTTTCTGGAGTACTAATGACAGCACCGGAAGCATCACATTCACAAAACCCGGCGACTACAGTGTTTCGGTAAAAGTACGTGATGAAAACGGCTGTATATCGCCAAACTCAGATATAACTAAGATCAGCATCAAACCACGCCCTGAACAACCAACCATTGCACAGATTGGCGCATTCAGTTTAGAAGCCAAACAATTGCTTGAAAAAGTTGATGCCTATGAGTGGAAGAAAGACGATGCGTTCCTGACTACCCGCTCATCTGTCATCAAGTCTACCAAGCCGGGGTTCTTTACTGCAACCGCTATCAAAAATTATTCTATCGGCAATAACGTAACTTTAGGATGCCGGTCGCTTTTATCAAAGGCTTTTTCGTTTATTCCCA
>CALRLN020000412.1:0-5134 GCA_943368675.1 Chitinophaga pinensis
AGAACCTATTCTTACGCCCCCTGGAATTTTAAAAGAAATACCCCTAATACACAAAGACATTGTATTCAGAAAGGCTCTGTTTTCTATGTAAAAGGAGGCACAATTAACAATCCTGACAGTGTGGTTGGTGAGTATACTAATGAAGGGCTTGGAAGAGTACTATATAACCCTTCTTTTTTAAAATCTAATGACGACGCAACATGGGATTTTAGTTTAACTAAACCGGATAATGAAAATAAGAAGCCGTGCGACCTTCGAATTAGTTCTGACCTTGGGCAGTATCTTAAAAGTAAAAAAGAAGAAAGTGAAAAAGAGGTGTTAATAGCCAAATCAGTTCATGAAGCAGTTTATGGCTTGAGTAGTAATGATAGCCCCAAAAATATTACAGCAAGTCAATGGGGTGTAATTCGTGCCGAAGCTTCAAAATGTAGCTCTGTATTTGATTTACATAACTTGCTCTTTGATAAAGAAAAAGGTATCCTGACTGTCGGCGTTTCAGCAAAAAGATACTGGGATAAAAACCGCAACAGAGAGAAATTTGAAGCAATAATAAAAGCCAATTGTCATTTAGGAACTGTTTTCATTGCCAGATATGCCGAAGAAATGGCTAAGAAAGCCTCAAAACCAAATAAAGAAGATGGGAAATAACTATAGATATATCGCAAGAATTGTGTTAGAGGCTAAAACAAGTCTTTTTGTGGGCACAGGTGACTCTTCTCTGCTGAAAGATGCCATTGTTCAGAAAGACCATCTTGGTCTGCCGATGATACAGGGTACTTCTTTAGCCGGGGTATTGAGTCATTCATTTTTTGACCATTACAAGCTGGATATCTTTGATGAAACAAAAGAAAAACTCATCAAACTATGGGGGTACCAGTTATCAAAAGATCAACAAAAAGCCTATAATCGCTATTTTAAAGAGGATAATCCCGACAAAAAAGATGAGGAGATACCTAAAGGCTATGGTTCAAGGCTCAAAATAAGCTCGGCTTATATGCTTTATGAAAAAGATAAAGTAGCCGAGGGCTTAGATAAAAGTGATATTGGGTCGGTTTTGTCGAAATTCGAGAATCTTCCGGCAAGGCAACACGTCAGAATTACAGATAAAGGCGTAGCAACTCAACAAGGGTTATTCAATCATGAAGTGGTATATGCCGGTAGCCGTTTTATTTTTGAAATTGAACTTGTTGGCAATAAAGAAGATAATGATGCGTGGGAGCAAATCCTTACACATTTATATCAGCCAACGTTTAGAATCGGACAAGGCACCAGAAAGGGCTTTGGTAGTTTGAAAGTCGAAAAAATTGAGGAGAGAGTCTTTGATCTGACGAACAATGAAGATTTCGAAGATTATCTGGGGTTTGACCCCTCATTTAATACGACAAATAAAGGGCTGAAGGACTTTACAGTAAAATACCCGGAAGATGTAATAAGCTATACCCTTGAATTAAAACCTGATAGTTTTTTTATTTTCAGCGAAGGATCCGGTGATGCCGAAGTGAATAACCGCCCTGTTACGGAAGACACCGTTTTTTATGATGAAAACGGCAAAATGTCATTCAGAAACAAGACACTTATTCCTGCCTCATCAATCAAAGGGGCGATATGCCATCGGGTAGCATTTCATTATAATAAAATTCTTGAAAGGTGGGCTGGAACAGGCAAAGCAAAAATAGGTACAGAGAATGAGGCCGTGAAAGCCTTATTTGGTTTTGAAAAAAATGATACGGATGGCAAAAGAGGAATTGTAATAATAGATGATGTTTACTTCGACGAAGAGGTAAAAAACGACAAAATATTTAATCATGTAGCTATCGACCGTTTTACGGGTGGAGCCTTAGAAGGACAGGGAGCATTGTTCTCAGAAAAAGTCTCAGGTTTTACCAATGATGAATCAAGATTGAAAATCGAAATTTATCTGGAGAAAACTGATTTTGAGTATAAAGAGATTGTAAAAGCTTTGGAGCTAGCTCTTGAAGATATTTGTAGGGGGTTATTGCCATTAGGAGGAATGACTACTAAAGGCCACGGCATTTTCACTGGTTCATTAAAAAAAGATAAAAAAGAAATTTTCAATTATGAAGCTTAACTCACTCACCGAAATACCTGATTACGATTACGAGGGATACGTGTGGCTGTCGGATAAAGATAAGCCAATTGTATTGAAAAATGAGCAATTTGATTTTAATACAATCAAACAAAATCCTTTTATCATAGAGGGTCTTCTTTGGGCTAAAAAAGAAGGAGTATCTATACATATCAGGCATACAGGCAGGTATTTAATTCATAAATATGATATGAATGCCTCGGATTTGTCTAAAGATATTAAGCAATACTTGCCGCATAAAATTGAAGGTATCAAAAAACTTAAGTTCAAGCAAGTTTGGGAGCCTGAAGAAGACCCTCTCTGTGAGAACATGGAAGTATTGAAAATGAAAGCACTTGTTTTTATTGGTTTTGCATCATAATACAATTTACAGCTATGGTAAAGTCACCTTATAATTTTGTTCCTGCGCCTTCTGAGGGCGAAGTATTTACACCTGATTCTTATTGGGCTGATTTTGCGAGCCATGATGTTCCGTTTGAAGATGGGGAGAGTGGAGAAATTTCAGTAAAAATTACAGCCGAAACACCCATCTTTATCAGAAATGGACATGCTAAAGACGAGGTGACAAATGAGTTTTGCCATATTGGGAAAGGGTCGGATAAAAAATATTTTATTCCGGCTACTACTTTTAAAGGGTTGGTTAGAAGTACATTAGAAATAATAAGTCAGTCTGGAATGAAGCAAATTGATGATGATAGACATTCAATTCGTCAGATTATGCGGGTTAAAGGCGTGGTTATGGATGAAGGCTACGAGCTAACTAATAAAAAAGAGGACATCTTTTGCGGATACCTGATAGAGAAAGATGATAGATATTGGATTTACTCGTGTGATAAACCTTATAAAATTCGGTATACAGACCTTGATGAAATTTTTGATGGGGGATTTGCAAAAAACTTTGAGAAAGGCGTAAGTACTAACTTTGATGAACGTACTGGTGCTTTCAAATATGAAAACATCATTAAAGGACGAGAACTTGAATATGAATTTGAAGAACATCCGCTTGATGAAACAGATAAGCAACAGGCATGGGTAAGCGTTTTCCAGCGATTAAAGTATGTACGTTTTAAATCCTTAGGTAAAGAAACCTTTTGGGGGAGAATTGTTTGCGTGGGGCAGGCAAGTGAATACTCGGCAAAAACCAGCAGAAGGGGAGAGTATGTTTTTAAAGGAAGAAAAGAGGAAATACTGAAAGATAACAGAAGAAAAATAGAGGTGCTGCCAGAGCAAATGGATACTTTTTTATTTTTGAATAGAGATGGAAAAAAAGACTCAGAAGTACTAAAAGACTGGAAATATTGGAAAGACAGTATCAGAACGGGTATTCCTGTCTTTTTTAGAAAAAAGGATAATAATCTGATAGATTTTGGACTAACATTTATGTACAAGCAGCCTGTTAAGTTCTCAACAAAACAGCTTTTAAGCTATAACCCAGGCTTAGATTTGGTGGAGTGTATATTTGGCACCACTCAGAAGAATTACGAACTGAAAGGAAGAGTTTTTATTTCCGATATGAAAGCTAAAGGAGAAATAACCCCTTTGCCTATTCAGGAAAATGTATTATCAAGTCCAAAGTCTTCTTATTCGCCTTTTTATTTAAATCAAAATACTAAACAGCAAACTTTAACAGAGTATAATACATATCAGGTTGGAAGTCCAAGCCTCAGAGGATATAAACGGTATCCGATTAGAGGAAGTGAACAAAAACAAACTATTGATTTATCTAAACAAAATCTGATATCCAAAGCAATTCCCTTACCGAAAGGGACTATTTTTGAAGGTAAAATCAGATTTCATAATCTGAAAAAAGCAGAGGTTGGGGCATTAATATCATCGCTTACATTACATGGTTCAGAGAATATATTTTATAATATAGGGGGTATCAAGCCTTTTGGTTTTGGGCGAATCAAAATTGAGATAAAAACAGATTTTGATGAGAAAACTTTGATGAAAGAATTTGAAATGTTAATGAGACTCCATAACGAACGATTTTGGAAGGAGAATCTAAGAGAGTTATTAGCTATGAGTAGTATTGCTAATGACGAAACCCAATTGGGTTATATGCCATTAGAAAATTTTCAAAAAGTTAAAGAACGGGGTTTATACCTAAAAAAGTATTCTAAAATAACTGGTTCTAATAGAGATGTTAATTTTTTGGCAACAACGCAGGAGGTTAATGACTTTAAATCTATTATTCAGAATAAAAAGGAAGAGTTCGAAGAAAGGAAGGCAGATTTTCTAAAGTTAGCTCAAAACCATTTAGAGAAAGATGAATTTGAAGAGTCAGTTGTAAACTATAAAAAGTATGCTGAATTAGAAAAAAAATTTGACTTAAGCACTACTCTTAAGGAGGTAGAAAATCTTAAAAATCTATTCTTGAAGTATTCAGAATTACATCAATCAGATGACCTTAATATTTTGCAATTTTCTCTGAAAGATTACAGCAATACGAAATGGCATCAACTTTTGCAAAGCAAGATTCTGACAATAAAAAACGATTTAAAGCAACAAATTGCCCAGGCAGCCGCGAGTGAAAAATTAAATCTTGATGATTCTTCTTTTGAAAAGATAAAAGCAGAGCTAAAGAAATTTGAAAAGAAAGGTATTGCTTTTTCAGAGGAACAGAAGAAAACGATTGAAGAGAGCCTAAGGAAAAATTATTTTAATGAAAGGAATAATAAAAAATCAGAATGGCTAAAAGGGAAATTTCCTAAATATCCGTGGTCTGATATTATCAAATGGCTTGACACCGAGAGGGCAAAAGCCCTATACGAACAACTAACCCAACCATGATACAATACAAAATTACCCAAGCAGAAAAATGGAATTTGCTCGAATTTGAGTTGGCGAATAATATAGAACCCGCTGATTTGAAGAAAATGATTCTGCCCGATATTAAAAAATTCTATAATAAAGGGGTTGTCATTTCAGGCCGGGGGCCTGTCTGGCTTTACGGGGTCTTGATTCATCATTTTCACCCAACCCGTTTTATAGCCACTTTTGAACCCCGCCTCAATGCCGGGGTTA
>CALRLN020000413.1:0-5119 GCA_943368675.1 Chitinophaga pinensis
CGACTAATTCTAAGTATGGAACCTGCCTGATATTATCTTCAAGTAAATCTAACGCAAGCGGTTCGTCATCAATGGCTATACAACGCATATTATTTGGGGTTTTCTGATTTTTTGAAGAACCTTTCGTTTATTGAATGAAAATTTCTCCGGAACCTGTTTAATCAATTTATATAATAACGAAAATGTAAAGTTTGCAGTCTAAAGAGTTTAAAGAGGTTCTTATATAATTAAAACGCTAACCTATGAAATTCAATATGATTTTAACAGTCTGAGTAAATGTAAAAGTAATTTTAAGAAACCTGCCTTAAATTTAATTTAAGCTCTGTTGTATAATAGTTATCTTTTTCTTCTACTCGTAATGAGTGCTGGTCAGGATAGAGAAGTTCTAATCTTCTTTTTACATTAGTAAGACCAATCCCCGAAGCACCATCTTTTACTTCCTGAATATCTGAACTGAATTTATTGGTTACCTTAAAAAACAATTGATTTTCAATAGTTTGCAATTCAATCCTTATTATAGGTTTCTCTATCATTCCTACCCCGTGTTTAAAAGCATTCTCCACAAAAGGTATTAATAACATAGGTTCTATATTTTTACTGAAAGTTGGCGCTTTAACCGTAAAATCAATATCTACATAATCACCAAATCGTAATTTCTGAAGATCTATATAATTCTGCAGGTACTTCACTTCATTATCGAGCGTAATCTGCTTATCATCTTTTTCGTAAAGCATATATCTTAATAAATCAGACATTTTCAGTAAGACCGGCTCAACAAGGTTAGATTTCTTTCTGTTAAGAGCCACAAGACTATTCAGTAAATTGAACATGAAATGTGGAGAAATCTGAGACCGGAGAAATGAAAGTTCAGATTTAAGTCTTTCATGTTCATTATCGCGTTGGGTACTTTGCTGCTTTTGATAGTCTGTAAAGAAACTGTAAGAAGCACTAATACCGAAAATGTATAGATATTGTATAAAACTATTGACATAGAATAAAGTCTGATTTATATCATTGCCTACAAAATAAGTTCTGGCTGAGTAGCGACCTATCAATAATATAGCTATGACAAGAATAAGGTAAATAAAATAGCGTATTGGCTTTTGTTTATAAACTTTTGGAAATAAATATTCGGAATGCAAATAAAACAGGAAAACCGATGAAAACGATACATAAGCCCAGTAATAAGGGTTAGTATAGGGATTGGTCTGTGGCCGTGATGTATCTCGTTGAATAGCATTTAAGACTGGCAAAGCTGTATAGCCTAGCCACATAATTATATGAAGAAATACGTAAAGATACCTGTTTTTAAACATTTTTATTGATTTTCAATACAATTTAGGACTATTTTACAACAAGGAAATACATTTAAGATAAAGCCTTAGCGGAACAAGACCATTCTAATAATTGTATAGACTTATAATTTTGATAAATTACAATATTGCTAATAAGCCAGGAATTGAGCAATACGCTTATTTAAATACAAAAAATTAAGGTAAAAGACAAAATTCAATTATTATGAATCTACTCTTACAATATCCAAGATATTGACATTCTCAGAATCTCTGCGCCAAACATTATTAAAATCAGTCTTTATCTTCAACACGTAGTGCTAACAAACCTGCAAGAATCATTGATACCCCACCTAACACAATAGTAAGCATTGTATTGGCATTGAAGATTTTCATGGTAAAAAAACCTAAAATAGTGGCTGCAACTATTTGAGGAATCACAATAAAGAAGTTGAAAACCCCCATGTAGTACCCCATTTTGTTTGCTGGTAATGCGCCTGAAAGAATGGCATAAGGCATTGATAAAATACTTGCCCAGGCTATACCAACTAAACCCATTGAGAGAACAATTAATTGAGGATTAGTAACAAAATAAATAGAAATCAAACCTATGCCACCAATAATCAGGCATATCATATGGGTAATTTTACGGTTCGTGCGCAAAGCAATTAATGGTATTATAAAGGCAAATAAAGCAGCTACGCCGTTTCTAACGCTTGAGCAAACATTTAGCCAGTCGGCACCATCATTGTATTCCTGCTTTACTCTTTGCAACTCTTTTAGCTCCGCTTCATTTAACGCATTTTCATTATTTTCTTCAAAATAGTTAGCCAGATTAATCGAAATTGTAACCGGGTTCTGATTGGCTCTGTATTCTTTTATTTCATTAATATCAGCCTGTAATGATTTGAATATCTTACTCTCCTTGGGAGCCAGATGAGACAACTGCAATTTACTCTGTAAGGCTGTTTCCATTTTAGTTACCAATGCCTTATCAACTTTCATGTCATATTTGCTACTTGTTACGGCGTTAGTGCTATAAATCCACATAGCAAATAGCCCGAACCAGGTAAAAAACTGAACAACTGCCAATTGCGCCATTGTTTTAGGCATTTTAAAAATCCCGACGAAGGTTTCTTTAAAACCATCAAGAAAACCTGCATTTTTTACTTCTTTCTTAAATTCTTCCAGATCTTCCGGCGGAAATTCATCAGAAGTAAACACGGTATATAATACAGATAATAAAAAGGCAACACCACCAATATAAAAGCTATATTTCACTGAATCAGGAATCTCTCCCGCCGGAGCAGTATTACTAAAATTAAACCAGTTGGTAAACATCCAGGGGAGTAAAGCCGCAATTACAGAACCAACACCAATAAAAAAACTTTGCATAGCAAATCCTGTAGTTCTTTGCTGAGAGTTCAGTTTATCGCCGACAAATGCCCGGAATGGTTCCATTGAAATGTTTATTGAAGCATCAAGAATCCAGAGCATTCCTCCTGCTACCCATAGTACCGACGAATTGGGCATCACAAAAAGGGCGATTGTAGCTAAAATGGCACCGATAAAGAAAAACGGTCTTCGACGGCCCCAAAAAGGGTGCCATGTACGGTCACTTAAATAGCCAATAATGGGTTGCACCACCAAACCGGTTACAGGAGCGGCGATCCAGAGTAAGGGGATTTCATCTTTGTTTGCGCCAAGGGTTTCAAAAATGCGGCTCACATTAGAGTTCTGTAATTCGAACCCGAATTGAATACCGAAAAATCCGAAACTCATATTCCATATCTGCCAGAATGAAAGAAGTGGTTTTCCTTTATTGACATTTGTCGCCATCAGTTAATAGGGTTTATATAGGTTAAAGGTTGAGGTTTATTACTTAATTTCAAATATCAGTACACTATTCTTAGGTATATCTACTTTTATTTTATCTGATTTTTCGTCTGTCAGTACTAATTTGTTTCCAAAAACACCCTTGTATGTTATTTTGTCAGATGGGTCAATTTTCATCATTTCCCAGGCGCCTTTAGGAATATTGACACTTGTTGAATATGAATTTTCCAAGTCAAAGTTGCAAATAAACAACAATTTTTGCTTCTCAGTGAATCTTAGATAACTAAATATTTTAAGGTCGTTGTAATTGGCAGACTGACCATGATTATTGACATACTGTAAGTCAAAAAATTGTCCGTTTTTTACTGCATCACTTGAATTGACAAATTTTAATAAATCAGCATAGAATTTCCGTATTTTCTTTTGCTCAGGTGTTAGCTTGCCACCATCATACTTATGGTCATTTACCCAGTTCTGAAGCTCAGGCACTCCCCAGTAATCAAAAATTGTTGTGCGTCCGTCATCTCCGCTAAACCCTTCAGCCACATTAGGATTTACGCCTAATTCCTGTCCAAAATATAACATTACAGGCCCCGAATGGAGAGTAGCGCTTAATACCATTGAAGGAACTGCCTTGAAGGCATCGCCCACAAAAAACTTTGAACAGATACGGTGTTCATCATGATTTTCTAAAAACCGTATCATGTGATTCGCAAAATTGCCAGATTCGTTTTGCCAGACTTTAGTAATATCATTGGCATCTCCGCCACCTTGCATCAATCGCCTCAAAGCATCGTATAAGCCAACTTTATCATAGAGATAATCAAACTTCCCTTCGTTAATATAAGACCAGTAGGCTGATGGATTATAGATTTCAGCTATAAATACAATATGAGGATTCACTTTCTTTACTTCAGGTATCACCCAACCCCAGAACTCCTTCGGAACCATTTCAGCCATATCGCATCTGAAACCATCAATCCCTTTGGATGCCCAGAAAAGCAGGATATCTTTCATTTTTAACCATGTATCAGGCACTGGGTTAAAATAGGTTGTCCGGTTTTCAAGATAATCAACGCCATAATTCAGTTTTACAGTTTCAAACCAATCATTAATGTTTGGATTTGCCATGAATACATCGTTTCCTGTAGCCTTTGCAGGATTTTCTATATACGGTTCCTTAACTTCAACTGGAGGATTCACGCCATCTGGCACTACAAATTCCTGACCCGGTATATAATAGAAATTATTGTTAACTGCGAAATTCTTTGATTTGTCGTCATCTTCACCAAAGTCCCTTACCCCAATCGGTTTTACATCAGAATGATAATTACGAGCCACATGGTTAGGCACAAAATCTATGATAACTTTCAAATCGCTTTTGTGGCTTCTTTTTACCAGCGCCTCAAATTCCTTCATTCTGTTTTTCACATTCACTGCCAGATCTGGGTCTACATCATAATAATCCTTAACGGCATAAGGTGAGCCTGCGATTCCCTTTACCACCAGAGGATTATCTTTTGGCGTGCCGTATTTAGAATAATCAGTCATAGTAGCGTGCTCTATTACTCCTGTGTACCAGACATGTGACACACCGAATTTTTTCAGCGCCTGCAAGGCCAGATCATTAATATCATTAAATTTACCACATCCGTTTTCTTTAATTGTACCATTGAATTTGTTAGTGGTTTTGGTATTGCCGAATAATCTTGTATAGATTTGGTAGACAACCAGTTTATCGGTGTTGTTTGCAGTTTTGGTTTTTTCTTTGGTCATTTTTAATGGAGTTTGTGCTGTTGCCCAATGACAAAAAAGTATAATGGCAAAGCAAATTTTCTTACACATCTTTTTATCAGGTTAAAGTGTTTTCAAATCTAATGAGTATTTTTTTATGAAAAAATACTTTGTTTGTGTTATTTTGCCACATAAACGAATCACTTTAACTCAATGAAATTAAACGTAAAACCTATTATTCTTGTTTTTGTGCAATT
>CALRLN020000414.1:0-5117 GCA_943368675.1 Chitinophaga pinensis
TGATAATTATGTGATAGAATTGTTTTCATTCCCAAATCCACCTCCTCGCCCTTCAAGACCTGAGGCTTGCGGATTAAGACACCTGGCTTTTGAAGTAGCAGATGTTGAGGCTGCCAAAGCCGCTATTGAGCAGAAAGGAGTGGAAGTAGAACCCATTAGAATAGATGAATTTACAGGAAAGAAGTTCACATTCTTTGCTGACCCCGATGATTTACCCATTGAAATTTATGAGTGGTGAAGTGACTTTCAGCTAAAGAAATTCTATCAAATCTTCATCAAAATATTAAATAGGTACGAACTATGCCCTGGTACGAAATAACCAATGAAAATGAACTTGATTCTCCTTCCTTGCTGATATATAAAGAGCGGGTAAGAGAGAATATCATAAAAATGATTGAAATTGCCGGAAGCGCTGAACGCCTTTTTACGCATGTGAAGACCAATAAAATGCCCGAGATAGTAAAAATGATGTTAGCTGAAGGCATTACCAAATTTAAATGCGCTACTATTGCCGAGGCTGAAATGACGGCTATGGCAGGAGCAAAATTTGTGCTGATAGCCCATCAATTGGTAGGTCCTAAAATTGAACGCCTGATACAACTCTCTAAATTATATCCTGATGTAATTTTTGCGTCTTTAATCGACTCTTTGGATAATGCGCAATTACACAATGAGGTTTTCGGATCCAATGGTCTGGTATCTCATGTGTTTCTGGATGTGAACAATGGCATGGACAGGTCGGGACATCCTTTGGATGATAATATTCTGGCTTTGTATCGTTATCTTTCAACACAGGAGCATATCAGACTACATGGGTTACATGTATATGACGGGCATTTAAGAGCCAGTGATTTTGAAGAGCGCAAACACGAAATAGATGAAGGTTTTGTAGATGTAAAACATTTTCTGGAGGCTATAGAAGAAGAGGGCTTGCCTAAACCAATGGTTATTGCCGGTGGCACACCAGCCTTTACTTCTCATGCACTACGCTCAGAAACGTATTGTAGTCCGGGTACTTGTGTATTGTGGGACTGGGGCTATGGTGATAGACTAAGTGAGCAACCTTTTGAATATGCTGCGCTGGTATTAACAAGGGTAATATCAAAACCGCAAAAGGGTATTGTAACAGTTGATATGGGACACAAAGCGGTATCGGCTGAAAACCCGATTAATACACGTATACGCTTTCTGAACCTCACCGATTATGAGTTGATTGGCCAGAGTGAAGAACATGGGGTATTAAGGGTAAAGGATTGGGATTCAATAAAAGTTGGAGATGCGCTTTATGGAGTGCCTTATCATGTGTGCCCAACAGTAAATTTATATGATGAGGCCTATGTGGTTGAGAATCAGCGAGTTATTGATGTATGGCAGGTGCTTGGAAGGCGCAGGAAAATAAATGTCTGACAACAATCAGCCACTATATCGTTACTTTTTGTGCTTTGGTCGTCATAATTAAGGGTTTTTTAATCAACAAAAGCTTAATAAACTGCCAGAATGTTTGGAAAATATAAGTTTTTATTGAATATTTACAAAAAAACACTCACCCAAAATTCGAAAACAAATGAGCAAATTCGTAGAAGCAGTTGAAGATTACAAAGCGCAAGTAGCAGAGCTTGGCTTAGGAGTTAGTGAAGAATTATTAACCGCTGTAGCGAAAGGTTTAGGGCCTTCAATTTACAATGCAGACGCTTCAAAAGTATCGGCATCTGACCCTGAAGAACTGGCGCGCGTAAAAAACAATTTTCTTATCGGTAAACTAGGTTTAGCAGATAGCCCTGCATTGGACGCAGCTATTGACGAAGTAATGGAAAAGATGGGTAAATCTAACCGTAATAAATACCGGGCAGTAGTATATGCTTTATTGGTAATCAAATTTGGTAAAGAATCTTTATACGCTTAATCGGTGTTGACCACAGTCATTAAAAAAGCGGTGTCTAATATCTTTAGCACCGCTTTTTGCATGTGTCAGTTGTATCTTAAAATACTTTTTTAGCAACGGCAAGTGTCGTATCCGATTTGCTCATGGTATAAAAATGCAAGGCTGGTACGCCAAAATCTATTAATTCACGGCATTGTTGCACACACCATTCTATGCCGATTTGTTTAGCTTGTTTATCGTTTTCGCAGGCTATTATTTCTTTTCTGAAAGCCTCGGGCATATCAAGATAGAAAAGTCTTGGTAAAACATCAAGTTGCTTTTTAGTAGCCAATACCTTCAAACCCGGGATAATAGGGACACTGATACCCTCTGCCCGGCAACGGTTCACAAAATCAAAATATTTCTGATTATCAAAAAACATCTGGGTCACCACATAATCGGCACCAGCGGCAACTTTGCGTTTAAGGTTTTCAATATCCTGGTCTAAATCCGGGGCTTCAAAGTGTTTTTCAGGATAAGCCGCTACACCGATGCAAAAATCACTGGCATTCAGGTACTCTGTTTCTTCGTGCAGATATTTGCCATTGTTCATATCCTTGATTTGACTTACCAACTCGTTTGCATAGAAATGCCCGTCCTTTTTGGCTTTGAATGAGTTATACGGTTTGGCAAAATCTCCTCTCAGCGCTAATACGTTTTCAATACCCAGATAATTGAGGTCAATCAGTAAATCTTCAGTTTCTTCTTTTGTAAAACCACCGCATAGAACATGGGGTACCGGGTCTATTTTGAATTTATGCAGGATTGACGCACAAATGCCCACTGTACCGGGGCGTTTACGGATTTTTATCTCTTTAGAGCCACCATCAGGTAAGTTTTTCAGAATATATTCTTCTCTATGGAAAGTAACATCAATAAATGGCGGTTTCAGTTCCATCATCGGCTCAATCGACTTCAGTAGATCATCAATATTACTTCCTTTTACCGGAGGGATGATTTCGATTGAGAAAACGGGCTTTCCTTGCGTGTTAGTCAGATGTTCTGTTACTTTTGCCATTGTCTTGATTTAATAAATATATCTTTTTTGTCTGGCAAAAATAGATATATTATTTATTAATACAAATTATTGTAGTTAAATTATCCTTATTATTTCATTTAAATAGTTTTTATATCGCCCTGATAATGGTTTTACAGATAAATTTTCACTTTTAATAAAAACCTAACAGCATTTTTGTTTTTGATAATTATAAAATAATTATCTTGCAATATATTTTTAATACATTATCATTTTCAACAAAAACTGTTTAAACAAATGAAAAAACTATTCGTACTATTATTTATCGGGTTATTTGCTTTTAATTTTGATGTATCTGCTCAGGCAGCAACCTCTACAGTGGCTCCACTTGACACAGTGGCTGCAAAAAACTATGTAGGTAAATATAAAATGAAAGATTCACCTTTTGAAGAAATAATTGTAACATTAAGTGCAGGTAAACTGATGGGTGAAGCAGTAGGGCAGGGTTCAGCCGAATTAGCACCAACCAAAGAGGCTGATATTTTTGAAGTAGTCGGGTATGACGGAAAACTTGAGTTTGTAAGAAATGAAAATAAAGTGATAACGAAGCTAAAATTGACAATGCAGGGTTCGACCATGGAAGGAGATAAGCAGCCCTGAGTAAACTTTTTTGCATAAAAAATCTGTTAAAGCCTGAGAGCCACTCAATCAGCTCTTGGGCTTTTTAGTTTTATACTCAAACATTTTTCTTACTTTTGTAAGAAAATTATAGACCAAACACACGTAATGGATTTAGGACAGCAACCTTATTGTTCTTTCTGTGGCAGAAGGAAAAACGAAGTTGAACTCTTGATATCAGGCACAGAGGCAAATATTTGTAACTATTGTGTAGAACAAGGGCACCAGCTTGTACAACAGGAGTTGTATGGAGTGGTAAAGAAAGAAAAAAAGAAAAAGAATGATTTACCAAAGTTTGATATAAAGCCCCCGGCAGAACTTAAAAGCCATTTAGACCAGTATGTGATTGGGCAGGATGAAGCCAAGAAGGTGTTGAGCGTGGCAGTATACAACCATTACAAGCGCCTTACACAGCATAAGAAAGATGATGATGTAACGATTGAAAAATCGAATATTATCATGGTGGGAGAGACAGGTACCGGGAAAACGTATCTGGCTCGTACTATTGCCAAAGTATTGCAGGTACCATTTGCCATTGCCGATGCCACAGTGCTGACAGAGGCAGGGTATGTAGGTGAAGATGTTGAGAGTATCCTGAGCCGTTTACTGCAAGCAGCAGACTACAATACAGAACTGGCCGAAAGAGGAATCGTTTATATTGATGAAATAGATAAAATTGCCCGTAAGAGTGATAACCCGTCTATTACACGTGATGTTAGCGGTGAGGGAGTTCAGCAGGGCTTATTAAAATTACTTGAGGGGTCAATGGTGAATGTACCTCCGCAAGGTGGCAGAAAACACCCTGAACAGAAATTGGTACAGATTAATACAGAGAATATCCTGTTTATCTGTGGAGGAGCGTTTGACGGTATTGACAGACATATTGCCAAACGGATTAATACCCGACCAATCGGATTCTCAAACGACGCCAAACGGATGGAATTGTGGGATAATACCAGCCTGCTTCGTTTTGTTACCCAACAGGATTTAAAATCTTATGGTCTTATTCCGGAATTAATAGGCCGTCTGCCTTTGTTGACCTATCTTAATCCACTGGACCGTGATGCGCTGAGACGTATTCTGACAGAACCTAAAAATGCTTTGGTAAAACAATACAAAAAGCTTTTTGCGATGGAAGACGTAACCCTGGAGTTTTCACCGGAAGTATTGGAGTTTATTGTTGACCGCGCAATGGAGTACAAATTAGGTGCCAGAGGTCTGCGCTCAATCTGTGAAGCAATCATGACTGATATTATGTATGAGATGCCTTCAAATAAGGATGTTAAAGAGTTTACGCTCACACTTGACTACGCACAAAATAAATTTGAGCGGTCGGCGTTCTATCAATTAAAACTGGTAGCATAACCGCATAGGCTTACATAAAAGAAACCCTATAAAGCTTACCAAAGTTTTATAGGGTTTTTTGTTGCTCGTTTTCGTCGTTTACTCTCTTTTCATAACCTGTTTCGCTATTACTGACCAATTAAAATGCTTAAAATCTTAAAGTACGCCTGTGTATTACTTGTTGTATCAGGTTGCAAA
>CALRLN020000415.1:0-5104 GCA_943368675.1 Chitinophaga pinensis
AAACACAATTTGATGCGCAGATTCAGATGAATCAGGCAAGTTTTCCGCCAAGAATCACCTATGAAATTTACAGTACTATTCTGGAATTAGTTAATAATATTCTGAAACACGCTGAGGCTAAAAATGCAGTGGTTTCAATAATTGAAGAAGAAAAACTTCTGAAAATTTCTGTAAAAGACAATGGTATAGGATTTGATAACAAAGCAAACGACTTTGATACGCTGGGTTTGAAAAACATTCGTTCAAGGGTTGAGTCTTTGAGAGGTAGTGTAGTCATCTGTAATGAGGGAGGCACAGAAGTACTGATAGAGATACCTGTTTAGTCAGGAAATGATTGGTATGAACCTCAAGTTACAAGGCCATTTTTGATGGCATATTTAACAATGCCTACCGTATTTTTAACATTCAGTTTTTTTATAATATTGTGCCGATGCGTTTCAACCGTTTTAGGAGCAATAAATAACCTTTCAGCAATTTCATTAGAAGATAACTCTTCGGCAATTAACCTGATAATATCTATTTCTCTTTCCGTGAGCTGGCTGAATTCATTCGGTACTTCTTCTTTCGGAATATTGTCCGTTAAACCCAATCGCATCAACTCAAAAACCACCGATTCACTGAAATATTTCTGACCGCTTGTAATGGTTAGTATGGCTTTCTGAAGTTCCGTTTTACCTGTGCGCTTCATCATATAACCCCATACACCCGCCTGAAAGGCCTCACGAATCATATCAGCTTCTTCCGAAACCGAAAGCATTAAAACCTTAATTTCAGGATGATGCCGGCGAAGAAAAATAGTGAGTTCAATGCCTGACATCTGAGGCATTCTATAATCAGTTATTAATAAGTCTACTTTATTATTTTTAATAAAATGTATTGCTTCTTGAGCATTTTTACAATTACCCACCACCTCAACATCAGGAAATGTCGCTATTAATAGCGAAAGACTATCCAGGAAAATTTCATGGTCGTCGGCAATTAAAACCTGCATAAGGAATATAGTTTTCTTCTAATTTAAGAATAAATGGCCTTTGTGTTTATAAACATCGCAAATTAAAACAAAACGAGGGGTCAGAATTGTAGAAAGTAAAAAATCTTTAATGTTTTAGTATACAACCGTTTTTTATTAGCGTATACTCTAATGAACTGAGGTGCCAGCAATAGTATTATCTGGCGTTTGTGTTCATCAGCCTGCGGATTATCCAATACATCAGGAAACCAATCGGGCCAAGCATCATACAAAACAATAAACATACCCCGGCTAAAATCCTGTTTATGTTTTTATTTAATGAATCTTTATAAATCCATGTACCTGCTACCAGATCAAAACATAAATAGTGAATCCACCCTACCAGGATACTTTGTTCTTCAGAAAACAGCGCCTTGACACCTGCTAAAGTGCTGAAAGACATGAAGTCCAGATTGCCAAAATTTTTGATTAAATAGAATGCATAAGCCACTGCCAACAGTACAGGAATCATATATGAGTCAACTAACTTCTGTGTCCATTTCCAATAAGGCGCAAATATCATTAAGAGCCATTGAGGCATTATCATGGCATTTACTATAGAAAAAACAATTTCCGGATTCATACACTTTGATTTTAGACACAAAATTTAGAAAATTGTATTCAAAAATCAAAAACGCATGAACAAACTTCTATTAACAGGTTTATTTGCCCTATCTACTATATTCTCTTTTGCACAAAACAAAGAAATTGTCAAGACCAATAAAGCTCCTGTACCCATTGCTCCGTATAGCCAGGGTGTCAAAGCCAATGGTATGCTCTATGTAGCCGGGCAAATAGGGCTTAATCCTGACACCCGGAAATTGGTCGAGGGCGGTGTAGAAGCAGAAACCATTCAGATAATGGAAAATATCAAAGCCATTGTAGAAGCAGCCGGAGCCAAACTGGAAGATATTGTAAATACCACTATCTATATAAAAGACATCAGCAGTTTTGCTAAAGTAAACGAGTTGTACGGTAAATATTTTACGGGAAATTTCCCTGCCCGAACCACCATCGGGGTAGCAAACTTACCTGGCGGTGCCAATATAGAAATTGCTGTAATAGCGGTTTTACCAAAGATTCGTCGGAAATAAATCGGCACTTATCTCCGAACTGTCTGAAAAAGGCATTTTTAATGTGATTTTTTACGCTTTTTAACTATTTTTGTTCTTCACCAAGCCTTCATCATAATTCATGAAAAACACCATTTTTCTTCTTTGTCTCCTGACAGGAATAGCAGCATTTGCACAACAACCTGCTACAACACAATATAATGCCAATACCCGCTTTGAGCAGATGGGTACGGAGTTACCTACTCCTAATACCTATCGCACAGCCTCCGGCGCACCGGGTAAAGATTACTGGCAACAAAAAGCCGATTATGACATAAAAGTTGAATTAGACGATATTAATCAACGTATCATCGGTACTGAAGTAGTTACTTATACCAATAAGTCTCCTGATGAATTACGTTACATCTGGCTACAGCTTGATCAGAATTTATTTGAGAAAACCTCTATCAACGCCATGACAAAAACAGGCGGGATTGAGAATAATCAGATGTCTTTTGGCGCCATTCAAGGCATTAACGCACCAAGTTCGGTAAGATCGACTATCACTGGTAATAAAGAATATGGTTATAAAATCACAGTGGTAAAAGATGCCAAAACAGGAGCCAATCTGGTTTATACCATTAACAATACGATGATGAGAATTGAAGTGCCTGTTCCTCTAAAAACTGGGCAGTCGTATTCTTTCCGTATAGACTGGAACTACAACATTACTGAATACTATGGCCGCTCGGGTCTGGAATATTTCCCAAAAGATGGTAACTACAATTATTTCATTGCGCACTGGTTCCCACGTATGGCTGTGTATGATGATGTAAACGGATGGCAACATAAGCAATTCCTGGGTCAGGGTGAATTTACCTTGCCTTTTGGTGATTATAAAGTGGAAATTACTGTACCAAACGACCACCTGGTGGCTGCCACAGGCGAATGCCAGAACTACGATAAAGTATTATCAGCCACACAATTGAAACGTTGGGAGCAGGCTAAAAACTCAAAAACACCTGTACTGATTGTAACTCAGGCAGAAGCAGAAGCTGCAGAAAAAGGCAAACCAACCGGTAAAAAAACATGGATTTATAAAGCCGCGAATGTGCGTGACTTTGCCTTTGCCTCATCCCGTAAGTTCATCTGGGATGCCATGCAAACAGATGTATATAATGACGGACGCAAAATCTGGTCGATGTCGTTCTACTCAAAAGAAGGTAATCCACTTTGGGGACAATATTCAACCAGAGTTGTAGAACATACCCTTAGAAGCTATGGGAACCGTACCATTAAATACCCATATCCGGTAGCTATTTCGTGTCATGCTTCAGGTGGGATGGAGTATCCTATGATTTCATTCAACGGTGGTCGCCCGGAAGCAGATGGTACTTATTCTGAAGGTACTAAAGCAGGGATGATTGGGGTGATTATTCATGAAGTGGGTCACAACTTCTTCCCGATGATTGTCAACACTGACGAACGCCAATGGACATGGATGGACGAAGGTCTTAACACTTTCTGTCAGTATTTAGCTGAGCAGGAGTGGGATCGTGATTTCCCATCTCGCAGAGGTGAGCCACAATATATTGTGCCTTATATGAAAACCGACAAGTCACAGTTGTCACCTATTATGACCAGTTCTGACAACGTAATTTCATTAGGGCCTAATGCATATGCTAAACCTGCTACCGGCTTGAATATGTTGCGTGAAACCATCATGGGACGTGAATTGTTTGATTATGCTTTTAAAGAATATGCACGTCGCTGGGCATTCAAATCGCCCCAACCTGCTGATTTCTTCCGTACACTGGAAGACGCCTCAGGTGTAGACCTTGACTGGTTCTGGAAAGGTTGGTTCTACGGTGTTGAGCCTGTTGACCAGGATCTGGCAGAAGTAGAATGGTATACGATTGATAGCCAGGACCCTGTTGCTAAAAAAGCCGCAGACAAAGCAGATGCTGAAGCAAAACGTGAGACCATGAGCAATATCCGTAATAAAACAGATATTAAGCAAACGGTTGTAGAGGCCGACTCAACCATGAGAGACTTCTATAACTCTTATGATAAATTTGCTGTAACAGCCGCTGACAAGCAGAAATCAGAGCAATACAGAGCTAGTCTGACAGAAGACGAACGCAAAATGCTGGAAGATGGTAAAAACTTTTATGTATTGAAAATCAAAAATAAAGGTGGTTTACCAATGCCTGTTATTCTAAAACTGGATTTTGAAGACGGTACGAGTGAAATCGTAAGAATACCAGCTGAAATCTGGCGTGTGAACGACAAAGAAATCAAGAAAACACTTCCGACTACCAAAAAGGTAAAGAAGTTTACACTTGACCCATTCTATGAAATAGCTGATATTGATACAGCTAATAATGCGTTCCCTCGTGAGCCTGAGCAACCAACGAAATTCCAGGCATTCAAACAAAGGAACTTCTTTGGCGCACAAGGACCGAACCCTATGCAACAGGCCAAACAAAATCAGCCGTCAGGCGTACAAACCAGCGGAAAGAATTAATCCTGTCTCTTTTTTCCTATAAATCAAGAAAGCCGAAGAAATCTTCGGCTTTCACTTTTTTGGGATATAATAATAGGCGTACTATTTTCTTACTTTAAATTCATACTTGCCGGACCCGACCTGCAATTTTGTATACGCCCCCTCAATACCCAGGATTTTCATATCTGATGAAATGGGTTTACCCCCCTCCTCAATATCAGGAATATTGGTTGTTGGTAAATAAACTGTGGCAGAAGTATTAACGGGGATTTCAATTGTGTACACTGTTTCTTTAGCCTCTTTTCTCCAGGCCGATGAGGCAAGACCATAATTAGTTTGCAAGGTGGCCTTTGCAGAACTTAAGCCATCGCCTAAATGTGGCCTGATGATAATCTTTTTATAACCTGCACCTTCTTCGTCTACATCTATTCCTGCTACATCTCTGTACATCCAATCTCCTACTGCGCCATAGGCATAGTGATTAAACGAGGTCATGCCCGGGTCCTGAAAAGTGCTGTCAGGTTTCATAGAATCCCA
>CALRLN020000416.1:0-5103 GCA_943368675.1 Chitinophaga pinensis
AGCTACACCGTGAGTGCCGGGGCGTCGGGTGCTATTTTTGGTTTGTATGGTGTTTTTCTTGCCATGCTTACTACGAATTTTATTGAGAAGTCGGAGCGGAAAAGTCTGTTGACAAGCATTTCAATTTTTGTGGTTTTCAACCTGGTTTATGGTATTCAGGGCGGAATAGATAACGCTGCACATATAGGTGGATTGATTGGGGGAATCGTTATTGGGTATGCCCTGACACCGGGCCTGAGCAAGCCGGATAACAAAATATTGAATTCTGGCACCGTTGGTGTTCTGACGGTTCTGGTCCTGGGTTTGTCTTTTGCAGTTTATACTAAGTTACCCAACGATATTGGTATCTATGATGCCGGCATGGAAAAATTTGCCACGATGGAGTCGAGGGCACTTGAAATTTATGATGTACGCCCGGATATATCCACTGAAAAATATTTGCAGGAAGTAAAGAACAACGGAATTGATAATTGGAAAAAGAGCATAAAACTGCTGGATAGTTTTCAAGAACTGGATTTACCGGAATCAATTGTTAAACGAAACAAGATTTTAAAAGAATATTGCGAGTTGCGGCTTAAAAGTTATGAGTTTATGTATAAAAATAGCGTAGAGGGCGGTGAGAATTACCGCGAACAGATGCAGGAATATAACAAGCTGATAACGGCAAAAATTGAGGAACTGAATAATTTTAACGGGAAGTGAGGCTGTATAAAATAACAGGGAATTTATAAAATTTACGTCAGACGATATGCCCTATCACCTGACGTTGAAATTTTTATGCAGCCCGTTTTTATAAGTATTCCCGTTGAATCAGTTTAATGGTTCCGGCTATGTCTCTGGCGGCAATTGGTTCACCTAGTGCCGTAAACTCCCATCTTGCGCCCTGCGTGCGTTTCAGTTTTGCCATCAGCATTGATACATGGCCACCAAAGGCTGCATCAGACGATAAATTGAAACTGGCAAAGACATTCTTCGGGTTGTGATGCTTGCCCTCCATGATTCTGATTTTTGAATAGGGTATGGTAGCAAAATCCTGCTGTTTGTATGAGTTCAGATAGAAGAAGATGGTATCTACGGCAGCATCAATTTTTTCGAGATTGATACTGATTACCTCATTGTCTTTGTTATCTGCGCCGCTGTCTCCTATTCTGTCGTCGCCACTATGCCTGATGGCACCGTTTTTTGATTTCAGATTATTGTAATAAATGGTTTCAATTTCGTTTTTGTCTTTCCCGAAAAGAGAAACAGACCCATCTAAGTCAACAGCTTCGTCGGTGCCTACCAGTCCGAAGAAAGTTTTACGTTTGATGCTGCCCCAGTCGAGGCCGACGGTAATTTCTTTTAATTCGATTCCGTTTTTTTCGAGCGAAATCTTTGCGTTTTTAGAGAGATTGATCATTCGGTGGTTTGATTAAATAAACATATCAACTAAACCCTGTAATTCGGTCATTGAGCCCTGAGAGGCAGCATTGAAATACCATTCATTGCCCGATTTCCTGACTTTGGCAAACACTACGGCGTTTTCGGTAAAGTGCGAGGCGTCGAGGTCATAACGGGTGATTTCCTTTTTGCTGTCTACATCAACAACCCGGATATAGGCATCTTTGAGCAAACCGAAATTATGGCCCCGGTTGACGGCATCGTGGATAGATACACAGACCGCCAGTTCGCGGGCATCGGGTGTGATGCTTTCGAGGTTGGCCAGAATTATCTCATCATCATCTTCTGCCGAACCCGTGCGGTTGTCGCCCATGTGTTCAATGGCTCTGTCGGGCGATTTGAGGTTATTGTAGAAAACAAAATACTCTTCGGCTAACAGGCGGCCATTGGCACCGAGAATGAACACCGATGCGTCGAGGTCTACACTTCTACCTGTTTGTTCCCAACCCAGGCCAATCATTACTTTGTTGAGCCTGGTCATTTCTTTGGTGAGGTTAATTGACCCACCCTTTTTTAAATTAATCGACATTGTTTTACGTGGTTTATTGTTTAAGAAACTGTTTGAGTTAATCTTTCGGAGTAAAAAAGTTGCTTTTTGTTCAATACTGCGCTTTAAAAATCCTCATTTAGCTCTGCTAAACTCCGGTTTTTAAATCTTGTCTTGAATCAAAAATCATCCTTTTTTATTTTCAAAATTTAACTCAAACCGTTTCTGAAAAAATCGTTTAATAATTTGTCTATATCTGCTTTTTGGCTGTTTTGCCCGGGTACCTGACTACCCGGTTGGTTCATGTCATTGAATTTTTTCTGAATCTCATTCAGCCGCTCTTCTTTTTGTTTCTGCGATTCGGCCGCCAGTTTGTTCCGCAATTGCTCCAAGTCTGTTTGCACGCTCATATCGGTTTCTATTTCTCTGAATTCCCGGTTCAGTCCGCCACTCATGGCGTTTAATGAAGTGAGACTTTCGGCTTCTGCTGCCAGTTGGTTAATCTTGTCTTCGTAGCGGCTCATATTGGCCATAGCACTCGAATTAAGCCCACCCAGCGACTCTGAAATCTGTTTCTGCGCTTTGGCG
The DNA here is from genome assembly GCA_943368675.1 of Chitinophaga pinensis. Lineage (GTDB taxonomy): Bacteria > Bacteroidota > Bacteroidia > Cytophagales > Spirosomataceae > Emticicia. The sequence goes on from CALRLN020000416.1 coordinate 2,516, forward strand.
CTTTCGGCTTTGGCGGCATAGATGCGTTGTTTGGTTCTGGTTTCTTCGAGTTTGAGTTTAAACTCGTCCAGCTGTCCGTTCAACTGTTGCACCATCCGGCGGGAGTTATCGGCCAATGCGCCGTATTCATGCTCTTTTTTTTCAGCCAGTGCTTTCTGTGAAAGGGCTTTTTTTGCCAGCTCTTCGTTATTGCTCTGCAAGGCAATGGCGGCCTTCTGGTACCACGATATGCCCTCCAGCCTGAACTGCTCATGGTCTTTTTCGAGCCGTAGCTGGTTGGCCATAGCAATAGCCAGTGCTTTGGTCACTTTTGTGATGGCTTCTTCTGATTCAACCACTGCGAGCTTCATCATCTGGACGGGGTCTTCGATGTGGTCGAGGGTGTCGTTGGCTTTTGCTTTACTGATGTTCAAGAGGCGTTTAAGTAGGTTTGTCCACATATTTTTGCTTTGTGTTTGTGGGGTCAAAACAAGAGAATAGGCAGACATGCCTCAAGAATCTTTTGATGGCAGGATAGAAATCAGGACGGCGACGTTTGAAAAATTGATGAGGTTTTGGGGGAGATGTATTTCATAAAACCACCAGCCAAAGCTGGCGGCAATTGATTGATTAGAATACTACTATTGTGTTCGTTTAGAGACTACTTCTTAGGTTGGGTCTATGCTGGCAGGAGACTCAGTAGGGGGGAAGTACTAATATGTAGACCCCACGGGTCATAATCATTCACCTGTACAACAACCGGGGGCATTCCAAGCCCTCCGACAGGCGCAGCAAGAGAATCTCTGAAACTTAAGCGTAAGTTACCTAGATGGTCACGGTATTCATACTCATAAACCCATTTATCAGTAGGTGTATCATAGGTAACACGTCCTTCATCCTGATTGATTTGATATAAATTACCGTTTTTAGTGACTACCTCGTCAATATACCCCCATGTAACGCCATTAGATAATTTACGCTTTAATAATACGCCTGTTCCATCGTAATAGAAGTTTATCCAGTTGCCGTTGGTGAATTTTACACGGTTTACTTTTCTTGCAAAACTGTTAACTTTATAAAAAAAGGCCAACCAACAATTTCTGTTTATTGGATGGCCTTTGCTAAAATTGAAATAGGTAAAATAGTCAACTTATTTCGGGATGAGACACAAATTAATTTTTTTCTAAATGGCAGTTAAATTTTATGAAATAACCGGGTAGTCTTTTGGTGAAATGTATTTTTAAAAAAATCTATACGCAATACCGGATAATCAAAAAAAGACCACCCAGCGGGTGGCCTTTTTGAATCCAAACTTATATCCTAATGTATCTATTTTACTCGTCTTTGTCTACCACACCGTCTAGGTCACCGGGTTTGGTGTCCATCAGGGCATCGGCATTTGTAGCTACTGTGGCTTTAATTTTGTCTTCCAGTTCAGCCAGTAATTCAGGGTTGTCTTTCAACATATCTCTCACGCCGTCACGTCCCTGACCTAATTTGCTGCCGTTGTAAGAGAACCACGAACCTGCTTTCTTCACAATTTCAAGGTCTACGGCCAGGTCGAGTACTTCACCTGCTTTAGAAACGCCTTGTCCGTAAAGAATATCAAATTCTACCACTTTAAACGGAGGAGCTACTTTGTTTTTAACTACTTTCACACGGGTACGGTTACCTAAAACTTCGTCTCCGTCTTTGATAGCACCAATACGGCGGATATCGATTCTGACAGAGGCATAGAATTTCAGGGCATTACCACCCGTTGTGGTTTCAGGGTTACCAAACATCACCCCGATTTTATCACGCAACTGGTTGATGAAAATACAGCAGCAACCTGTTTTATTGATAGTACCTGTCAGCTTACGCATGGCTTGTGACATCATACGTGCCTGAAGACCCATCTTGCTGTCGCCCATCTCGCCTTCGAGCTCTGCTTTGGGTACCAATGCTGCCACGGAGTCAATCACACATATATCAATGGCACCTGAGCTTATCAGATGCTCTGCTATTTCGAGTGCCTGTTCGCCGTAGTCAGGTTGAGAAATCAGAAGGTTTTTGGTATCGATACCTAGTTTTTGTGCATACACACGGTCAAAAGCATGCTCGGCATCAATAAATGCGGCTATTCCGCCTGCTTTTTGTGCTTCTGCAATGGCTTGCATCGCCAGGGTTGTTTTACCAGACGACTCAGGCCCATATATTTCAACGATACGTCCTCTTGGAAAACCTCCGACACCCAGGGCAAGATCGAGCCCGAGTGAGCCGGTAGAAATAGCAGGAATTTCCAAAACTTTTGTATCACTCAACCTCATTACTGTACCCTTACCGAAAGTCTTATCTAATTTCTCCATCGTTGTCTGGAGACTCTTCAATTTGTCACTGATGTTGTCTTTTTCTGCTGCCATTTTTATTTTTATTGGATTTGTTTTTTATTATTTACCTTGTGTATTAAGCGGGGTCGAAATAAAGTTTTCATGAATTAATCGCTGAAAATTTGCCAGTAGATTCGACACAATTAATACATCCTGTATTTTTTTTTCTGCATCCTGCTGACTTGCCATTTTAAGTAAGTCGAAGCAATCTAAACGTTTTTTTCTGGTTTTAGTTGTGTT
>CALRLN020000417.1:0-5096 GCA_943368675.1 Chitinophaga pinensis
ACAGAAGCGGACTCTAAAGACTGGCGGACTGCCTCCAGGATTATTAATGAATTTTCAGACGCACAAATGGCCTACTTTATTAAGTATTTTCAATACAATGATTTTTCGGGTATTAATCTATATATAGATTTGATTCCTCGGGATATGTATAAACAAATCGTTAATAAAATCGGTAAACCGATACAAAGTACCATATTTCCGGGAGCTGGCAGGGTAGTTTTTATTCCCAAACCTGCTGCATGGAGTGTTTTTGTTAACAAAAATAGAGCTTTAAGTATGAAATTTCCCTGTGGTTGTTGACTAGCAAAAGCATAAATTTAGTTCATTTTAGAGGCTTTGACTTTTAAATGATAAAAAAAAGCCTTTATTTTACATCATACTCGCAATTTTAAACTATCATATAAAGCCCAAAAAAGCCACATGGCAAAACTATTTCATTTACAAACGTTTTCATCAGAAAAGGGAAGTCTTACTGTTTTTGAAAAAATATTGGGGGGCATCAAGAGAATATTTTATATATATGATGCAGAAGATCAAATTAGGGGAGGTCACAGACACGTATTGGCTAATAACGCATTGACTTGTGTAAGCGGGAGTTGTAAGGTTTTTGTAGATGATGGAGAAGAACAACAAGTATATGATTTGGATGCGCCTGATAAGTGTTTACTTCTTGACCCTAAAGACTGGCACGAAATGTATGATTTTTCTGAAAATGCCGTCCTGTTAGTCTTATCAGATCAGTTTTACGATCAGGCCGATTACATTTTTGAAAAATACCCTGAAAGAAAGCTTTCGTCAGTACAATAATCAATAATTTAATTATTGTGATAACTCTGAATACGGCAAAACCGGTGAGCTAAAACAAGAGTCTGATAATATTCTAAAAGCAATAAACCCTGATTATATGCAAATCTGGCATAAATCAGGGTTTATTGCTTTATTATTGCCATGAGTTCAGCAAAGCCGAAGTCTTAAATACTGGCTTTAAATAGATTCTAACTTTTGAATGCTTCTCCTCTCTCTTTAAGGATATTCTCTTGCTCCGGAATTCTCGGGTCTTCATAAAGGGTAGCATTATTCAGCTTGAATTTCTTAGGTTCTACACCAATGGCTGCTCTATGAAATGGTAACGCCTGTTCGGAAGAATAATGGCATACGAAAGATTTTCGTGTCTGTGCTGGGTCATTAATAATTGAACCACCATGAACAAGCGCCGAGTGCCAGATTAATACATCTCCTTTTTTTACAAGCAGGGTTTGTTTTTCCAGACCTAACTCCTGGCATTGAGCATCCAGATATTTAGCATATTCTAACGGCGTTTTCGTTGAATACTGATTGTTATAAAAAATGCCATTACCAAAATTGAATTTTTTTACTTTCAGATGAGAGCCTGCATAATAGTACAAAGGCCCTGAATTGATATGGACATCTTCTACCGGAATCCAGGACGCAGCCAGATTACTTGGAATTTTTGCTGTAACCCAGGGATAATCAGCGTGAGTTGGCTGTTGGCTTCCATAAAGAAAACTTAAACTTTGCATACCCACTATACGGCTATCAAAAATTGCCTCCAGAAAAGAAATGATATCTTTATAAAGAAATAATTTTTTGGCCGCTAAGCTCTGATTATGAATATCGTTAATTTTTACCATTTTACCCAAAATCTGCTCTGTCGTCCATTCATAGGCATGTCTCATCAGATTCGGCTTATACTCTTCACGGTCAATCTGAATATAAGTTTTGAATTTCGACGGGTTATTAATGACCTCCATTACATCAGCCCAATATAAGTCAATAAGTTCGTGCGGAATGATTTGTTCAAGTACAACATACCCATTCTCTTTCCAGAAATTCAGTTTTTCAGCCATATTATAGGGCAAATCATTCCTCTGTGGATGTCTTGCCAGAAAGTCCGAAATATTGGCATTCTCACGGTCAATCCACGGAATTGTTTCCTGGTCAAATTCTTTAGGACCATTCAGACGATAATATACTTTCTTTGCAAATTCTTTTACTGCTGACATATCCGTTATTTTTGTGTAAGGCTTAAATATACAATTCTACTGGCAAATAGACAAAAAAGATTGATTCAACGGAGTTTTTTTTATTAAACGCCATTCCGTATTCTGTTAATCATAAAAAAGACCACCTTAGAAGGTAGCCTTTCAGGAAATGCCGGATATTATATCAGAGGGTTTCGATAATAATATTATGGTTAGTATAGATACAGATATCGGCTGCGATATTCAGCCCTTCCTGTACCATTTCATGCGCACTTAATTTAGAGGCATGTCTTTTTAAGGCAATAGCAGCTGATTGCGCATACATACTACCCGAGCCTATTGCAGCAATCTGGTTGTCTGGTTCCAATACGTCTCCGGTACCAGAAATAACAAGCATTTCAGTTTCATTGGCCACAATAAGCATCGCTTCTAAACGACGAAGGAATCTATCCATACGCCAATCTTTAGCCAGTTCAATGGCTGCGCGTTTCATATTGCCGCCATACGAGTTCAGTTTTTCTTCAAACCGCTCAATTAATGTAAATGCATCAGCAGTTGAGCCTGCAAAGCCGGCTAATATTTTACCTCCGTATAATTTTCTTACTTTTCTTACATTACTTTTTGCAACGGTGTTCCCCATAGTTGCCTGTCCGTCAGCGCCAAGAGCTACTTTTCCCTCATGAATTATTCCAAGGACAGTTGTTGAGTGTATTTTTTTCATTTTTTATTCCTTTGTTTCAATAGAAGAAATCCTCCAAATATTTTCTTCTAAATCAAAATTGTAAATGAGGGTTTGTTTATAAGGCTTTTTAATATTTACTGTAACTTTAGCCTTTGTTTTGTCAATTTTTGTGCTTGAACTCGTTTTTAAAGCATAAAGCAACTGACTGGTAGAGGGGGGATCCTGCGATAAAAGATACCTATCATAGTCGATACGCTCGGCAGTATCTTTTTTAGCAACAATTGCCTGCTTTGCTGCAAATTCTTTTTTCAGGCTATTCAGATATATACTTGAAAACAGCCCTGTCTTTTGAATGGCGGATAAATAATTTTGCAGACATTTGCTGTTAATTTTTGTAATATCATAACCTTCACCCTCAAAGCACTCGTTTTCGTCCGGAACCTGTGTTGGTTTTCCAAGCCATGTAAAAAATTTAACAAGCCTTTGCTGAGGTGTTTCCTGCGCATAAGTCGGCATCGCCAATGCCACTAAGCAACAAATCCCCCATATTTTCAATGAGGGATTTATTATTGATTTTAATCGATATAGTCCTGAAAACATTTATACCAATAATTTATAAGGTTCTTCTAACAATTGTTTCAATGTAACCATAAACGCGGCTCCCGTTGCTCCATCAACCACTCTATGGTCACAGGTAAGGGTAAGTTTCATGACATTGGTCACAAAGAACTGTCCGTCCTTAACACCCACAGTTTCTTTAATGGCTCCCACAGCCAGAATACATGATTCAGGCGGGTTGATAATTGAAGTAAACTGCTCAATGCCAAACATACCCAGATTACTCACTGTGAAGGTATTACCTTCCCAGTCTTTAGGTTGCAGCTGTTTATTTTTAGCTTTACCTCCTAAATCTTTGGTTTCTGCAGCAATTTGTGAGAGAGTTTTGGTATTGGCAAAACGGATAACCGGAACCAACAGCCCTTCTTCCACCGCCACTGCCATACCAATATGCACATGGTGGTTTTTACGGATTTTATCTCCCAGCCACGAAGCATTTACCATAGGATGCTTGGTCAATGCCGCAGAAACTGCTTTTATTACCATGTCATTAAACGAAATCTTCACAGGTGAAATCTCATTCATGGCTTCTCTTGCCTTGATGGCTTTATCCATCGTAATTTCCATTGTCAGATAAAACTCTGGTGCAGAAAATTTAGATTCAGATAAGCGGCGGGCTATAGTCTTACGCATTTGCGAAAGCGGTACATCTTCGTAGCTCTCCTGGCCAGCAGGGGCCTGAGCGATCGCAGGTGTCTGGCTTGGTGCCTGAGTGGCAGCAGGTTTGGCTTTTGGTGTGAAACTATCTACATCGCTTTTAACAATTCTTCCACCTTCACCGGAACCATTTACATCAGATATATTAATGCCTTTTTCTTCAGCGAGGCGTTTTGCTAAAGGCGAAGCTAAAATGCGGCCATTATTGGCAGCAGCACTTGTTACTTCAGGTGTATTGGCAGCTTGCGGAGCAGCAGGAGTATCTGTAGCTTGCTCAACTTTTACTTCTGTTGGAGCAGCAGCAGGAGCGTTTCCGGCGTTTAAAAGTGCCTTATAATCAGCACCTTCTTCACCAATTACTGCAATTACTTCATTTATTTTGGCAGCTTGCCCGGCTTCTACACCGATATACAATAAAGTGCCGTCTTCGTAGGCTTCCAGCTCCATAGTGGCTTTATCGGTCTCGATTTCTGCCAGAATATCACCTGATTTTACTTTATCACCTACCTTTTTCAGCCAGGCATGTATTACCCCTTCAGTCATGGTATCACTCAAAAGAGGCATTTGCACTGTTTTAGCTTTGATATTTGAAGTATCTACAGCAGGAGCAGCAGGTTGTAGTGCAGGCTGAGCTGCCGGAGCGGCTTCCTTGGGTGCTTCTGCAACCGGTACAGATCCACCGCCACTTAAAAGGCTTTGATAATCTTCACCGGGCTTACCAATTACTGCCATGATCGCATCAACCGGAACAGATTGCCCTTTTTCTACACCAATATATAACAAAGTACCATCGTAATAAGACTCCATATCCATTGTGGCCTTATCTGTTTCTACTTCTGCTAGAATATCGCCTGATTTTACAGTATCTCCAACTTTTTTATGCCATGCTGCTATAACACCCTCTTCCATGGTGTCGCTCATCTTGGGCATTCGGATTACTTCTGCCATTTTAAAATTTGCTTGGTTTTGGTTTAATGATTCGCTGCAAAGGTTGATAACTTTTTAAAGAACATAGGCGTTTATAAAAAAGTTACTTTGCTTACAGCATTTTATTGATTTTACTTAGAATCAGTTTCAATGAATATCTTCAATGCCCAAAATTATAATAAAGTCTGTGAATGTCATTAATATTCCAA
>CALRLN020000418.1:0-5089 GCA_943368675.1 Chitinophaga pinensis
ATACCACATACCAGATTCACAAAGCCAAATTATCAGATAAAATGAATAAGCTGACAAAACTATTAAGTATTTTTACTTTGATATTCCCGATAGCCTGCACAAACCCGAACAATACGTATTCAACCATTGATTCTACAATAATACAAAAGGATACGGCTGCAAATTTCAAGGTTGAGAATAAAGGAATCAATATTGCTTATGATGACAGTAAAAAAGGAGATACCACGCTTGTATTTATTCATGGCTGGGGAATTAATAAATCTTACTGGGAAAATCAGGACACTGCTTTTGCCAAACATTATAGAGTAGTAGCAATGGACTTACCCGGTTTTGGAGAGTCGGGTAAAAACAGAAAAACCTGGACAGTGGAAGATTATGCCGGAGATGTATCGGCTGTGCTTAATGGTCTGGATCTAAAGAATGTGATCCTCATCGGGCATTCTATGAGTGGTGCTATTGCCCTGGAAACAGCTTTAGATAATCCGGCACGGGTGATTGGGCTGATAGGTATTGATAATTTTAATGCCTATGGATGGGTTGAAACCCCAGCCTCTAAAAAAGAAACAGAAGAGTTTTTTAAAAATGCCAGAACAAACTATAAGAAAGTAGTTTCGCCTTTTATTAATCAAACGCTATTTTCTCCTTCTACTAATAAGAAGATTCGTAAGCGTGTCTTGCATGATATTCTTAATGCAGATTCAACTATCTCATTGAATTGTTTAGAGCAGAATATGCATTATCCGATTGATGCCAAGCTTAAAACCTGGCATAAAACCCTGTATTTAGTTAACAGTTCGTTCAATCCTACTGATACTTCGTCATTCAGTAAAAACGGTCTTCGCGTCCAACTATTTAATGTTGGTAAAACAGGGCATTATCCGATGCTTGAAAAACCGGAGAAGTTTAATGCGCTTTTGGCAGAGGCGATTGATAGAATTACAATAACAAAAAAATAAGGGTTATTCAGTTATATGAGAAGAGGTGCCAATGGTTGCCTCTTCTCATATAAAATTACATCACCTTCGCATCAAAAGCCCCGGTCAGAATCTTCCCTTTTCTTTTTACCTGCAACCAGATGCGATAATTACCAGCGCTTGGAAATACATAAGGGAAACTAACGCTACCACCATGATGTCCGCTGGTCTGGTGTACCATCCCTCCCATTAATAATTTATCTCTTTGTTCTTCGGGCATAGCCTGTAATTGGACCAATACATTATCGATGCTATCTCTGAATTGTTTGGCATTGCCTAATCTGGGGCTTGGATTTGTCTTTTCACCCACACGTTTTTCCATAACCTGTTGTGAAGTGGCTGAAAAAGTACCATTCGGATGTAAGTGTATATAAACAGAGCCATCTTCTTTCAGAATAGCTGCATGTCCCATCATGCCTAAATAGGTTTGCAATTCAGCAGGTTTTCCGTCAGGGCTCATGACTGAAAATTTCAGGTCATAAACCTGCCCAGCCTTTAGTGTCTGATTGGGTTTTTCTTCCCATACAATACTTGAACCATCCTGCAAAGAGGTTTTTACCCCAGGGGTGCCACAGATACTGATGCCTGCATCCTGTATGGCAGAGGTCTTAGATTTAATAGGATTGGTTACTACATAGGTATCGTCAGAATCACCCGTCTGTTTTTCAAAATTTTCCTGAGAAATCTTTAACGCAGGAATTTCCACAGTATCAGCAATGGTATATTGTAAACCATGAAAACGGAGGATATCGGCATATACCAGGTATTTTCCTGCGGGCAGGTTCGGCAAAGGTGCTTCAAAATTAAGGGTGTCTTTTCTGACAGGATGCAGATGTGCAAAAGCATCCAATGTACCTTGTCTCACCAGAAACAAGTGCATCAGTTTGCCGTGGTCTGGGATTACATAGCTTGTCCAGCGACGTTCAATTGAATTAGAATCTATTTTAAAATGCAATACCCTCTGTGAATTTTCTATTTTAATACTGGAAGTAGCCTGATAAGGTCTGAACATATATCTTTCCCGGTATTCTCTCGAAATAGAACCCCACCAGCTATTGCCTACAAATAAGAGAAGCCCGCAAAAGCTCAGACCTACCGTAGAGCCGATTACCTTCCCTCTTTTTGATTTTTTATCGCCCGTTGCACCGGGTTTAAGTAAACTATCACTTGTACTTGCCCCGATAATGGTTGTCATGATGCCTACCAGAAGTAAGGCTAAACCTGCTAAAATCCAGCCTAAAGACTTAGGTAAATCCCGTTTGGCTGTAGCAATTGCCGCAATTGGTATCAACACTTCTCCTTTTCCACGTTTACCTGTAATCACTATTTTTACACTGGCAGCCCCGGTTTCCATTAACCATATTTTGCCTTCAAACCGCCCTGATTCACCTGCAACAGGTAAGGCTTCATCTTCTTTAGGAGAGCCTTCGTCACCTGCCCAATAATAAATCGGGCTCAGTTTTATACTCTTAATATCTGTTCCATCTACCGAAACTGATACCTTAGCCACACCCGGAATCACATCGGGCGGCTCAACATATACCTGTATCTGATAATTCCCTGCTTTACCTTCCTGTACAATCCCTGCGCTTCCGATATGGGCATTTACAGGCTTGATGAAACCTATACTTATCAGAAGGAGAACTAATATCTTTTTAAAATTCATTGCTTATTCATTAATCTGTTTAATACTTATCCGAATTTTTAGCGTTGCACTTTTTGCATCCATTTGCCCCAGGCCAAACCGAGGCGTGTTGAAACGAGACTCAGCAAAAAGGCTATGCCAAGCCCGCTTATCCAATTCCCGATACCTTTTGTGGTATTCCAGTCTGTAAACTTATAACGGAACTCCCAGTCAGGTTCATTAGGGTACGACCACGAGTTACTACCCCAGAACCAGTTACGGGCCAATGGAGATTCGAGTATAAAATTCCCGAACGGATAATGAATAACAAAGAATATAAACAGATAAGCAAAACCCAGTATAACAGTTAAGACCCAGTCGTTTTTAGCAGAAAACTTTGCTCTTAACCAATCTATTCCCAAAGCAGGAAAAACCAGTAATAGCGGGAAACCGAGGGTCTGATACGTTGTAATTTTATTATAGATGGGGCCTAAAAGGGGTTCTGCAGGTAGCAAGCGTAAAGTTGCATTTACTCCCCAATGAAATATCATAAATGTAATGGCAATATAAGTAGCGCCCCATTTCATACCTGTACCCCGTGCAGTGGCTAACAGAAAAAGCGGAAAAGCAGCACAGCCAATCTGATAGAAGGTGGTATTGTGCATATCCCAACGGTCCAGAAATTCAGAAAGGGTAGTGAATATACTGGTAATCAGGAACCCTGCTGCAAACACAAACATCCATTGCAAGCGCTTGTCACGAACTGAATTTTGCTGGTCTGAAAGGTAAGCAACTTTCTCTTTCCGGTTTAGAATAGCCGATACAGATACCATTGCCCCTACCTGCACACCCATTAAGCCTAACAGAAGCACAGTATGCGGAGGTGAGAAAATCTGTACGTCCAGACCGTATGTATTGTGCCACCAATCGTCAAAAGGCGCAGAAGTAATGGCGGCAATACCTCCCCAGATGCAGAACAATCCCCCTAAGGAACTATAAAAAATTCCCCAGAAATTGACCATTTTGCTTTTTTCGACTAAACTTCCCCAAAAGGAAGTCTTCAATACCTGATAGCCCGAAAAAATCCCTGCGGTGGCAGCTCCGACATATACTACCAGGTGGGGAGCGGAAAAAAGACCGTCCCGCCCGATACTCATATGCCAGGCGATGTCCCATAAAATGCCTAAGATGACTAATTTAGATGCAATGACGCTTACATAAACATATAATGGAATACCCAATAAAAGTTCTTGTATGGACGAGTGCGTTTTTTTGTCAGTGAATGAGTGATTAACCGTTGATTCCATTAGATAAGGAGTGTTTTTATATTAGGACAAGCATGATTGATAATTCCCCTAAGATAATAAAAAAAATAGCGCAATAAATGGCTGAAAAATTAAAAACAGAGAAATCCGGATGTATAAAGCATAAACTTTAACATACAGTCGGGCGTAGAAGTAAAGAAATAAAAACAGGTGCTAATGAAGGATCTGTTTGGTTCTTTTATGTGTCCTTTTCAGCGTTTGTATAAGAGAGCGGGTAAAATATTGATTAGTAGGATATTTTCTATGAGAAGTGATATTATTAAAAATAAGAGCTACCACCAATAATATCAGTGAGCCCGTCAGGACAGGAGAAATAACATATAAGAAACCTAATGCTTTGATTTTTTCTGACCCTACTACTGCAATTAAAGCGGTTGCGCCGCCGGGTGGGTGCAGGGTTTTAGTAACCTGCATCATGACAATTGACAGAGAAACTGCCAGTGGAGCAGTCAGCCAGATTATATCCGGTAATAGCTTGTAAATAGCAACACCAATAAAAGCAGAGATAACAGGGCCACCGATAAGGTTACGGGGTTGTGCCAGCGGGCTTTGAATTGCACCATAGATTAATACACTTGAGGCGCCAAAAGAACCAATCAGAAATATGTTCTCTGACCTTGTCAGTAAATGGCTCTGGAAGAAAGCAATCAGGCCAATGCCTGCAAAAGCCCCTGTAAACGACCAGAAATGTTCTCTGAAATCAATCAGGGTTTCTTTATAGATAACATAGCGCGACACCCTAAGCCCTCGCTTAATTTTACTTTTTATCATTTATTGTTGTACTCGTATCTGAGTTACAAAGGTAAGGCATTTTAGTTGTGACTTGCCTGTTAATTTAAAGTTTTTCTATCGGTTTTATATACTAATCGCCTAGTATGGCAATGAACAGCACTTTCTTTCCTTATATAATAATCATCGCTCCGTTTTCTGAAACGGAGCGACTGTTATCAGGCCAACACATACTTTAAAGAAACCAGACCCGTTTCATAGACCTTGGTGTCTACTAATTTAAGGGATACACGGTCTTTAATTCCCTGAAAGAGTGGTTTTCCTTCACCTAATACAATCGGATGAACTGATAGCCAGAATTCATCTATTAAGCCCAGATTCATTAAGGAGGTTGTGAGACTACCCCCTCCAAAAAGCCAGATGTCTTTTCCTTCTTC
>CALRLN020000419.1:0-5073 GCA_943368675.1 Chitinophaga pinensis
ATTAAGGTGATGAAATAGGGGTACTAAAACAAGCTTGGATTCGTTTTGAAGCAATATTAGTACCTCATATTTATCCCACTTATAAATTCATTGCTCCACTTATGCAGTGTATATAAAATTACTGATTTACGCCTTAACTTATGAAAAACATGTTATCCAATCAACGAACAATTCAACTCTCATTAGGATTAGCCGCCCTGGTATTGGCTGCCTCCTTTACAGTGCTAAGAAATCCACCGCCGCCAGCATCAGATAACGATGACCCGAAAATTAAAAAATTGAAATTATCAGAAGGTTTTTCAGCCCAGCATCTTTACAGCCCTTCAGAAAACAATCAGGGTTCCTGGATCTCAATGACCTTTGATGATAAAGGCCGGATGATTGCATCAGACCAATACGGAAAATTATACCGCTTAAAAATTCCGGCTATTGGATCTAACGGAAAGGTTGAGGTTGAAAAACTCCAGATTGGTATCAGCCCGAATATTGATACTACAGGTATGGGATATGCGCATGGTTTACTATATGCCTTTAACAGCCTGTATGTGATGATTAATAACAATAAAAATAACAGAATATTCCCAAGGAAAAGTGGCCTTTACCGCCTACAAGATACCAACAACGACGACCAGTTTGACAAAATCACACTGCTAAAAGAAATGAATGGTGATGGCGAACACGGCCCTCACAGTGTTATTTATTCGCCTGACAAACAATCATTGTATGTAATTTCAGGAAACCATACTGATGTACCTCCGATGGACTCATATCGTTTGCCATCAAACTGGAAAGAAGATAATCTGTTTCCATTAATAAAAGACCCCCGCGGGCACGCCAACGACCGCATGGCTCCCGGCGGATGGATTGCCCACACCGACCCCGAAGGAAAAAACTGGGAATTAGTAAGTGCAGGGTATCGGAATGCCTTTGACATGGCCTTTGATGCAAACGGTGATTTGTTCGTATACGATGCCGATATGGAATGGGATTTTGGCTTACCGTGGTATCGCCCGACCCGTATCTGTCATGCCACAAGTGCGAGTGAGTTTGGCTGGAGAACCGGAAACAGCAAATGGTCGCCGACTTTTGCTGATAATTTACCCCCGGTTATTAATATCGGTCAGGGTTCACCAACCAACCTATTACACTTGAAAGATGCTAAATTCCCTGCTAAATACAAAAACACTTTATTGGCGTTCGACTGGAGTTTTGGAATTATGCATGCCATTAATCTGAAACCGGCTGGTTCGTCCTATACAGCTACCAGAGAAGAGTTTTTATCAGGCCTGCCATTACCATTAACTGACGGAGCCATTGGCCCTGATGGTGCTTTATATTTTCTTTCAGGTGGCCGCAGGTTAGAGTCAGATTTGTATCGGGTCTACTACACAGGTACGGAAAGCACCGCCCCGGTTGCAGCGGCACCCGTTAATGCCGCCAATACTTTAAGAAGGAATCTGGAGAAATTCCATGTCGGAGGACCAAACAAAGACGCCATTGCAACAGCCTGGCCTCAATTGAAAAGTCCTGACAGATTCATCCGTTATGCTGCCCGCTTGGCAATTGAGCATCAACCTGTTGCTGAATGGCAGGATTTAGCATTAAAAGAAAAAGACCCGGTTGCTTCAACACAGGCACTTATCTCATTAATCCGGATGGGTAAAGGAGACAAACAAAATGAGATTCTGAATGCCTTGCTGGCAATCAATATAAAAGCCCTGAACGAAGCCCAACAATTAGATGTATACCGTGCATTTGAACTGGCTTTCTTAAGAATGGGACAACCCGATGCTACAATAAGACCTAAAGTACTGGCTTATCTGAATCCGCTTTATCCGGCAAATACCGCTCAACTAAACCGTTCTCTAAGTAAATTGCTGCACTATTTAGATGAGCCGAGTGCCATTAAGAAAACATTGGCTTTGATGAAAATAAAAGAAGAGCCTGGCACCAATGCCCTCATGCAGGAAACAGCAACTGCTTCAAGCGACCTGATTCTGAGAAGCTCACAATATGGTGGTGACATTGCAGCCATGCTGGCAAATATTCCGCCTGCGCAGCATACCTATTATGCCAATGTTCTGACAATGGCAAAAACCGGCTGGACACCTGAAGAGCAGGAAACATACTTCAAATGGTTCAATGATGCCTTTAAATATAAAGGTGGTCGCAGTTATGTAGGATTCATAGACAGATCCCGTAAATTAGCTTTGAAAAATGTGCCGGAATCTAAAAAGGATTATTTTGATAAGCTTTCAGGCGCTGAAATGCTGAGCAAATCGGGGAACGATTTAGTTTCTTCGGCTTATCCGAAAGGACCCGGCCGTAACTGGACCTTAAAAAATGGACTTCCATTAATGGAGCAAGGACTCACTGGCCGTAATTTTGAACAAGGCAAGGCTATGTTTACAGCTACTACTTGCAAAGCCTGCCATACGATGAAAGGCGAAGGTGGGGCAACAGGGCCTGATTTAACGCAATTGGGTACAAGATTCTCAGCAAAAGATATGCTGGAGGCAATCGTTGACCCCAACAAAGTTGTATCTGACCAATACGCTGCTACGCAGTTCAGTTTGAAAAACGGTAATTCAATTGTAGGCCGTCTGGTAAATGAAGATAAGACTGCCTATTACGTTTCTCAGAACCCATACTCACCCGAAACTCTTGAAAAAGTATTAAAAAAGAATGTGGTTTCTAAAAAACAATCAAGCGTTTCGATTATGTTTCAGGGACTAATCAATAGCCTGAATGAGGATGAGTTTAAAGACCTGATGGCTTATCTGATGGCCGGAGGTAATGAAAAAAATCCGATGTTTTCCCCAAAAGCTGAAGCAAAAAAATAATAATTTAGGGTGTAGAGCGTGGCACACAGATAAATGCGTGTGTCACGCTTAAGCATTTTTGAAAAACAAAATAATACAATGAAAACAAAAAATATTTTAAAACTCAGCCAAGTAATTTTACTTTTCAGTATCTTGCTAACAGGTTGCAAAGTATCAAACTCAGGCCAGAGCGAGAAAGGCTTTAAGTCTATTTTCGACGGAAAAACGTTGAATGGCTGGGAAGGAGATACTAAATACTGGCGGGTAGAAAATGGGAATCTGGTAGGTGAAATTACTCCTGAAACGCTCCTTAAAACCAATTCATTTATTACATGGAAAGGAGGAGAACCAGCTGATTTTGAACTGAAAGGTGAGTTTAACATTACTGAAAAAGGGAATTCGGGCATTAACTACCGTAGTGAAAAGCTGGCCGATATACCCTATGCTTTAAGAGGTTATCAGGCTGACATTGATGGAGCAAACCGCTATACCGGCCAGAACTATGAAGAGCGCGGACGCACTACGCTAGCCTACCGTGGAGAAATTGCAAGTATTAATCCACAAAGCGGCACATGGAAACCTGAAGATGTAAGGGCAAAAGTGCAGAAAAATGCCTGGACCGAAAGAAAGGTTACGGGAAGTCTGGGAGAAAACGAAGCCCTGAAAACAAAAATCAAAAGTGAGGATTGGAATACTTTTCATTTAATCATAAAAGGTAATCGTTTACAGCACTATATCAACGGCATTTTGATGAGCGACGTAACAGACAACGATTTAGTAAACGGAAAATCAAAAGGCCTTTTAGGTGTGCAGGTTCATGTGGGGCCTCCAATGAAAGTACAATATCGTAATCTGAGATTGAAACAACTATAATCAGTTCATTTTGCAACACAAGCTGCCATAAACAAGCGTATGAAAGAATCATTATAAATTTATATCAGGCAGATAAACACATCAAATATAAAACTAAATAATAGTCAATTGTCCAAATGCCCGAGTAATGCTTGAAGAGCATGAAAGAAAAGTATCAGAAGTATGAATGACGAAAAAAAAGTAGAGTCCTCACTATCAGGCTGGAAAGATAAAATCTCAAATCCGGCTCAGCTTGGTGGTATCGAAACATCTATTTTAGATAATGGATTAGGGCGTGGGAACAGAATTGCCTGGATAAATACCGGCACCGGTTTAAGATACAAAGTTGTTTTTGACAGAGGAATGGACATTGCCGATGCATTCTATAATCAACATAGTCTGGCATGGCTCAGTCACGGAGGTTTCACTTCTCCACAACCACAATCAGACAAAGGGATTGACTGGCTCAGAACCTTCGGAGGTGGCTTACTCACTACCTGTGGACTTTCGCATGTTGGCGGGCCTGAAAAAGATGAATTTGGTGAAAGAGGTATTCA
This sequence comes from Chitinophaga pinensis, assembly GCA_943368675.1. GTDB lineage: Bacteria > Bacteroidota > Bacteroidia > Cytophagales > Spirosomataceae > Emticicia. Next base: position 4,232 of record CALRLN020000419.1, read on the forward strand.
CGGACAAATTTCAAATACTCCTGCTGAAATAGAATCAATAATCCAACCTGACCCCATTGCGGGAAAAATGGAGATGAGTATTACCGGAGTTATCAAAGAAACAAAGGTATTCGGGCCAAGTTTAGAGTTAAGAAGAACCATTTCAGGCAGATTGGGTGAATCTACAATCAGAATCCATGACGAAGTAATCAACCGAGGTAATACCCCTACTCCACTCATGCTGCTCTACCATTTCAATTTCGGTTATCCGATGGTTGATGAGGGTACAGAGATTTTGTGGGAAGGCAAATGGCAACCACGCTTTGGTGACGAAAATGCAAAAATCTTCAGAGAAGAAAACGATTTTAAAAAATGCCCTGCCCCAATAGATGACCATTTAGGTACTGGTGAAGAAGTGGTATTTATTGATCCGGCTGCCAATGAAGCGGGTCAGTGTATCTGCGGGCTGTATAATGCCGGATTAGGCTTGAAAGTTGAAATAAATTTCAATAAAAGCGAATTACCCCATTTAATCAACTGGCAGCATTGGGGCAAAGGCGAGTATGTAACAGGCATAGAACCTGCCACAAACCCTCCGGTAGGGCAGGCACAGGCAAGAGCCAATAAAGAACTGATTTTTCTGAATCCTTATGAAACGCGCATTTTTGATTTGGAAATACGGGCATTAAAAATTTAGACCTACAAAATACATTCAACCCCAACGCATCACGATTATGTCAAATTTAAGTATAGCACAAAAAGCATTAGAGCAAGGAAAAGGTATTTTACGATTAGCCCCGACTTGGGTTCCTCGTTCATTTTGTGTTCCCGGTAGAAGAATAAAATTACACCCTGACGATTAC
>CALRLN020000420.1:0-5045 GCA_943368675.1 Chitinophaga pinensis
ATATGAGGCACTTTAGCAAAATAGTATTCAAAATGTTTGGCGGTATTATCACTACCTGTGGCAATCATGGCCTCAGCTTCATTCAATCTTTCTACTACCTTTATATATTCTTCTAAATCCGGATTAATTTCGAAAATCTTAGAAACGAGCAGGCGCATTAATACTGAATCACTTGAGCTCAATTTTACTTGAGCAATATTTCCACTCAATAAAACACATAATAAATCATGAAACCCCACCACCGGAATATTACCCGCCATGACGATCCCTACTTTTTTAGGACTAAGATTTGTCTGAACCTCATTATCTCCCGCGAAAGTTTCCAGTAATTTTTCGTTCAGATAATATTTTGCTGTGTTGTTAAGCGCCAGTTTAACATTGTCTTCTGTAAACCAGGCATTTTCGTTGCGGGCGGTATAAGACCATTGCTTGATTAATTCAGCGTTCCCTTCGTCGAGTAAGAAGTCTCCTAATTGTGAAAATGTGAGAATAAGGTCTTTTAATTGCATTATTTTTAGAAAAAATGATTCATAACTTAAAATCATGCAAAAATACGACTAAATTGAAACTTTGAAGCCGTATATTTGTTGATTATTTGAAAACTACTAACAATATAGAGAGAGTATGGCAATAATGATTACGGACGAATGTATCAATTGTGGTGCATGCGAGCCTGAATGCCCTAACACGGCAATATATGAAGGAGGGGTAGAATGGACATGGGCCGGAGGAACAAAGTTGACTGAAGTTGAATTAGGAGATGGTACTATTATAGGTGGAAAAGACCCTATGGCACCGGTTTCTGACGAGTTTTATTATATAGTAACAGATAAATGTACTGAATGTCATGGTTTTCATGAAGAGCCACAATGTGCAGCGGTTTGCCCTGTAGATTGTTGTGTACCGGACCCTGACAATGTAGAAGATGATGAAACCCTGCTTGCTAAAAAGGCCTGGTTGCATGCTGAGGCATAGTAGATTAAATAGTTATTGATTAGGCCCCCCATATTGCAAGCCTGTCTGATTTTCAGACAGGCTTTTTTTGTTTGAATCTTATTATTGTACATATTTAAGAAATAATTGTACTTCGGAATAATATATTGAATATTGGTAAAAATACAGTAGAAAATTTGTTTTAGTAATTTATTGTATTTTTTCAATAAATTATATTTTTTTAAATATATAAATTGGTAAAAAATAATTTTTTTAAGAAAATTTCATTTTTTTTAAACATAAAATTTGGAATTAAAATATTTTTACCAAACATTTGTAATGAAATTTAGTTTCAGACAATCGCCACTTAAACCAAAGATTATTATGAAAAAATTGATTTTTACAGTATTATCGTTGTTTTCAATAGCAGCGACTCAAGCACAAGAAAGTACAACAACCACAGAAGAAAAAAAGAACCCCCTTACATTTTCAGGCTACGTTGATACTTACTTTTTCGGTAATTTTAATAACCCCGCATCACGATCAAATTTAGGCGTTTCAGGTTTCGAACGTATATTCGACCAAAAACCCGGACAATTTCAGTTAGGTCTTGCACAAACCAAACTATCTTACTCTACTGATAAAGTTGATGCGGTAATCGACCTTGTATTTGGCAACCATGCTGATTTAGGTAACTACGGTAATATTATCAGTCCCGTAACCGGTGCAACAAGCACGGCTTTGGCTGTTAAACAGGCCTATATTACATGGAAAGCATCAGATAAATTCTCTTTAACAGCCGGTCAGTTCGGTACTCATATCGGTTATGAAGTTATTGATGCTCCGGTAAACTACAATTACTCACTATCAAACCTTTTTGGTAATGGTCCGTTTTACCATACTGGTTTAAAAGCAACTGTTGCAACCTCTTCAAAATCGTCATTAACTGTTGGTCTTGTAAATGGTGTTGACACAAAAGATGATAATAATGATAAGTTGGGTGTGATGGCTCAGTTCTATGTTTCACCTGCTGAAGGTTGGAATTTATACCTGAACTGGTTAGGAAGTGATGAAGGTGTAGATGAAAAATCATATTATTCAATTTTCGATATCACTACTTCATATCAAATCACTGATAAGTTTTTATTAGGCTTAAATGCAGCTTATGGTACACAGGATAAACTATCCTGGGGTGGTGCAGCTTTATACGCTCAAGTTGCCTTCACTGATAAATTCGGCCTGGGAGCTCGTTATGAATATTTTGATAACACAAGCGGTATCCGTGGATTAAGAAATCCTTCAAGACCAGATGCTGGTACATCAGTAAACTCATTTACTTTAACCGGAAACGTTACTATCTCTGAAAATCTTTTGTTCAAACCTGAATTCCGTTTGGATAGCTATGCTAAGGGAGTTGGTACTAATGGAGAGCAATTCCAGGATAGCGATGGTAACTTCACTAAAAGCTCGCAGTCAACATTTGGCGCAGCGCTAATCTTCAAATTCTAATACACTTTGTCAATAAACCTAAACTAAACTTATACATTAATTTTTGTACAACACTTAAACCCCAAACACATTATGCGTAAAAATCCTCTTCCTCTGATTATTTTGCTTGCCATAGCAATCGCGGGAGTATTTATGCCTGCTGTGCCTTCAACAATTGTAACTGAAGGCATTAACGGAGCAGATACGGCCTGGATGCTCGTAAGTACTGCATTAGTGCTTATCATGACACCCGGATTAGCTTATTTCTACGGTGGTATGGTGAACGCAAAAAATGTTATCTCAACCATGTTGCAGAGTTTCATTGCAATGGGTGTTATTTCAATTCTTTGGGTAACCGTTGGGTTCAGTCTTGCATTTGGTGATACTATCGGCGGATTTGTCGGAGACCCAACTACTTACTTCATGTTTAAAGGAGTATTAGAAAGCAAACCTTGGTCATTGGCACCAACTATCCCATTGGTTGTATTCGCATTCTTTCAATTGAAATTCGCGGTTATTACACCAGCGCTTGTTACAGGTTCATTAGCTGAACGTATCAACTTTAAGTCGTACGTATTATTCATTATCCTTTTCAGTTTGTTTATCTATGCTCCTTTGGCGCACTGGACATGGCACCCTGAAGGTTTCTTATTCAAATTAGGAGTTCTTGACTTCGCTGGTGGTACTGTTGTACATATGTCAGCAGGTTGGGCAGCTTTGGCAGGTGCAATTTATCTGAAACGTCGTCGTGCACACGTTGAAGGTAGCTTCCTACCTCCGGCAAATATCCCTTATGTATTATTAGGTACTGGTTTGCTTTGGTTTGGTTGGTTTGGCTTCAATGCAGGTTCAGCCCTAAGTGCAGGTACACTAGCGGCTTCTGCTTTTGCAACAACTAATACTGCTGCTGCTGCTGCTGGTCTTGCATGGGTTTTATTTGATGCCGCTCGTGGCAAAAAAGTTTCAGCGCTTGGATTCTGTATCGGGGTTGTAGTAGGTTTAGTAGCCATTACACCTGCAGCAGGTTTCGTTACCATTCCTCATTCAATTTTTATTGGTGCCATTGCCTCTATCATTTCTAATTACCTTGCCCACTTAAAAACCAAAACCGCATTGGACGATACACTTGACGTATTTCCTTGCCATGGTGTAGGTGGTATGGTAGGTATGATTATGACAGGTATCTTTGCAAGCAAAGGTGTTAACAGTGCCGTGGCAGATGAAGGACTATTCTTTGGCGCATCGAAATTATTCGTGAACCACATGATAGCTTTGGTTGTTGTGTCAGTGTTTGCTTTTGCGATGTCATTTGTTCTTTTGAAAATCACTGATTTGATTCTTCCTTTACGTGTATCTGATGCTGACGAAAAAGCAGGTCTTGACAAAAGTCAACATGATGAGTCGTTGGTTGAAGCTGGCGGAATTGCAGAATTAGTATAAGATATTGTTTTATGTAACAAAATCACAATTGCGGGTTAAACCGTACTTTTATTGTGGTTTTGTTGTACTCCATAAGTTAAAATGCCTGCTTTTTTAGCGGGCATTTTCTTTTAAGATAATAGGAGACAGAGTAATGAGTAGATTTATTGCTGAGTCTAGTTCATGCTTCTTTTAACTGTGCTATTTAGCCCTTGAGTACTTGCTTCTTACACTGGCTGCTTCTACTACAAGTGTATCTGTATCTAATCTTGTTATTTCCCACCTGGAAGTTGGAAGACAACTCATTTGTGGACAAGACATTAGGTCTGAGAATATAATAGTATTATTTAAAACAGTAAACTTATTGCCTGCTGTGCAGCATTCTGCACCAGGTTTCCCATCACGTAAGAACTTTCCTTTAGCAGTAAACTCAATTGGAGGGATTGCCGCTATTGTAACAAAGGAATTCCATGGCCCCCAGGTGCCATCCTGAGTTTTATATTGAACCTGATAGGCATGATTCCATATCCCATTAAGTTTTTCAGGAACAATAACATCAGATTTGCAGGAAGAAATTATAGCTGCTAAACCAATGACGAAAATTAGTTTTTTCATTATTTTAGGTATTTATAACAATGATACCTATCAGGCGAATAGCGTTGGAATGAAAAGACATAATATTTTTTCAAAGGCAAGAAAAAAGAGTATAGATATGATTCTATACTCTCTATTGAGTGTCAAAACCTGAAATTCTCAGGTCAAAAATAGCTATTTGTTTCTGGTATATTTGCTTCTTGAATCGCAAACTTCGATAACAAGGGTTTCTGAATCCAGTTCAATAATTGTCCAGTTTCTGCAATCCATGCACCTTACCTGTGGGCAATCTTTAAAATCTGAAAATTTTATAATGTTTTCAGCAACTGTGTATTTATTTCCTACTGAGCAACAATCAGCGCCGGGCTGCCCATCCCTTAAAAATTTCCCGTCAATTGTAAATTCCATTGATGGTAGCGCCACTAAGGTATTTATCGTCGACCATTTGCTCCAGGTTCCATCAGGATTTTTGTTCTGCACCTGATAGGCCGGATTCCATACTCCCACGAGCTTCTTTGGCGAAATGGAGTCTGACTGACAGGTGTCAAGAGCAAGGGCCATTATAAAAGCAATGAATACTATTTTCATGATTTAATGTTTTATTACAATGA
>CALRLN020000421.1:0-5032 GCA_943368675.1 Chitinophaga pinensis
CGAATAAGTAATGATTGAACCAAAAAGCACTGAGAGTCGTCCTTTTTTATCACCCAATACACCCCATAAAATTCCCCCGATGAGGAGGCCTATCATCTGAAAATTAATGATGGTAGTGCCCACAGACGAAATTTCTTCTTTACTGGTAAGACCAAGGCTTTCAAGGCTTTGTACACGCACAATGCCAAATAATTGCAGGTCATAAATATCAACGAAATAACCAAGAGCAGCAACAATTACAGGAAGGCTAAAAAGATACTGCAGAGTAGTTTTTTCTTGCTTCATTTGTTTAGGTGTTTGATTTGTTAAGGTTTGGTCAGGTCTCATAAAAACAGGTCGGATAGTGTATTATCCGACCTGTTTTTATTCTTTGTTTTTTTATAATTCTCTCACTACAATGTTTTTCCATTTTACTTTAATGCCACCACCGCTATGAATCTGAAGGGCTATGCAACCATCTCTCTCGCCAATCTTTGCATCATCCAGTTTTATCATTTCAGTACCGTTCAGAATAGTAGTAACCACATTATCCACTACTCTCACAGTCATGGTATTCCACTCTCCCATTTTCAATGCTTTATCTTTTTCGGCATCAGGCTTAATCAACCAGCCTCGTCCGTGAGATTCATAAATTCCACCTGAGTTATGACCCGGAGGGGCTACCTCAGCCTGCCAGCCAGTAATGGTTGTACCATTGATAGTAGAATGAAAAAACACACCGCTATTGCCGTTAGCCTCCTGTTTAAAATCAAGTGTCAACTCAAAATTTTTGAATTTCTTTTCAGTACCTAAATAACCATATTGCTTGTCCGGGCCGCTTTCACAAACCAGAAGGCCATCTTCAACATACCATTTTTCAGTACCATACACCACCCATCCGGTCAGGTCTTTACCATTAAAAAGTTTTGTTCCTTTGCGTTTCTGCGCAAAACTCAATGTAGAAATTAATAAAAGCGTAATAGTCAGGAAACGAAGTTTTGTGTTCATTTTGAATAGAGTTTATTTACTGTTACAAAGAAAAGATAAATTTCTTATCTTGCAGCACCAAGCAAAAACTATTTCTATGATAAAGCGAATATTCGGTGTTTTTCTTTTGTCATTTTCTCTTTTCAGCTCCTTTTCTTTTGCGCAAAACTCTTTGTCCAAAGAAACTTTTGATGGCCTGATCAATAATAAAATTCCTATATTAATGACCCTCACTTTCGACCATGACCTCGTCTATGGTACGCTGGTTTATAAAAGAGTAGGACAAGCCATTAAGGTAGTTGGTTCTTTAGAAAATGGCAACGTTTTATTACATGAGTTTGATTCTAAAACCGAAGTGACAGGTATCTATTATGGCACAAAAAAAGGCGACGAGATTACGGGGTTCTGGTCTAAGCCGGGCAGTGATAAAGAGATGAGTTTTTCTCTTAAAAAGACTTCAGAAATTAAAATCGAAACTCCTGCTTTCAATACCACTGGTACTTATGCCTATAGCTTCGGTAAAGAAGCCGGCACGGGCAGCTTATACGTAAATCAGGTAAGTAAAGATAAAATTATTGTTGAGATGCAGGCCATCAGAGGTGCCCCAAGTTATAATCAGGCTATTATTGAAAAAACTACGCTAAAACTAAACGGAAACCAGGCTCTTTATGAAAACACCGAGTTTGGCAAATGCAAACTCAAAATTATTTTCTTCGAGGGTGGTGCTACTATCGTATATCAGGATGAAGCATTTGAGTGTGGATTTGGTAACGCGGCAACAGTAGCAGGAAATTACCTTAAATACGATAGCAAAGTACCGAAATTTGAGAAACAGGATTAAATACCTAATGTTTCAGTCTCAGTAATAGTAATTCGTTCCTGTTCGCTAGCCAGACTATTTATGTGTGGATAAAACAAGAATCTTCCTGATTAACAATACTGATGACCACTGCCCCGGTCTCCATTGATACCGGGACAAGCTCAGTCAGGCCTTTTCAAATGTTGTGGTATGATTAGCAATCACAACAATTTCCTTTTAAAAGGCTAATTTTTGTTCTTCTAACAAATCAATGTTTCTGAACAATCTTAAATTTCATAAAATTCATGGCTATAAAGTTTTCTGTATAAAACTCTATGCCTCAAAGGTAAAGAAGATAAAGGTCTGATTTTAGCGTAAAAAGTCTCTAATCGTAGCGTATAAATACTCAATTTCTATAAACCTCAATCAATAAACCTGAAAAACCAATGAAAAAACTATTTACAATCTTATTTTTAGCAATCAGCATTTCATCTTTTGCACAGACCGATGAGCAACAAATTAAAGCAAGTATCAATCAGGTATTTGATGGTATGCGTAAAAATGATACCACACTTATACGCCAGGTGTTGTATCCTTCTTGCTTTCTGAAATCAATCGGCAAAAATAAAGAGGGTGTAGTGAAACTACAGGAAGACCAGATAATCGACTGGCTGAAATCTGTAGGCACCAAGCGTGAAGGCGTTGTATTAGATGAAAGACTGACAGCTTATGATATAAAAATTGATGGTGAAATGGCAATGGCCTGGACACCCTACGAATTTTATATTAACGATAAATTTAACCATTGCGGCGTAGACGTATTTACAATGATGAAAACCGACAAAGGCTGGAAGATTGTAGGCATTGTTGATACCCGCAGGAAGGATAATTGTAAGAAATAGGTGTTTTTAACATCGAATTTGGTAGAGACGCCATGCTGGCGTCTCGTTAGTACGTCCTTTCCGCCAAAAAACGTATTTTCCAATTTATCTACCAACGAGACGCCAACATGTCTCTACCAAAATTGCATAAAACATTACAAATCCCCATGAAAAATATAATCCTACTTACCCTGATTCTATTAAATACAACATATATTTTTGCCCAAAAGAACATATTCATTGCCTCTGATTTAACCAAAGAAGGAGAATTTACCAATAATTGTGAAGGCCCGTCTGTTGATAAAGATGGTAATATCTATGCAGTAAATATCCACAAGGATGGAACCATAGCCAGAATCACACTCGACGGCAAAACGGAAGTTTTTCTGACTCTCCCGGACGGAAGTGTTGGCAATGGTATTCGTTTCGGCGCTGCAAATACTTTTTTCGTGGCTGATTACGTGAAGCACAATGTATTGAAAGTTGACCTGAAAACAAAACAGGTTAGCGTATTGGCGCATGTACCCGCCATGAATCAACCCAATGATTTAGCGATTATGAGCAATGGGACTATCTTTTGCAGTGACCCCAACTGGAAAGAGAGCACCGGACAAATATGGAAGGTAACCGCTGACGGCAAAGCAGAGTTACTGGCAAAAGACATGGGTACAACCAACGGCATTGACCTGAGCCCTGACGAGAAAACATTGCATGTCAATGAATCGGTTCAGAAAAACGTGTAGGCTTTTGATATTACATCACAAGGCACCTTAACCAACAAACGACTGTTGATAAAATTTGAAAACGGTGGCATGGACGGCATGAGATGTGACGACAAAGGCACCCTCTATATTACCCGCCACGGCATGGGTGTAATAGATATTGTCTCACCGCAGGGACAGGTAATCCGGACAGTAAAAATGAAGGGTAAACTCACTTCCAATATCTGTTTCGGCGGTAAAGATGGCAAAACCTGCTATGTAACGCTGCAAGACCGCAAATGTCTGGAAACCTTCCGCAGCACGCACCCGGGTAGGGAATGGAAAATGATGAAGGCGTTTAAATGATTATTGGATTGGCATAAGGTTTTCATGGCCTCATACTCAAAATACAATTAATTCTTTGGCTTGTCTTTCCAGATATTTCCGATAAATATTACACACATGTTCAACCTTAGGATCGTTAGGGTCTCTTGGATTAAAATCTTCTCCATCAAAATGTTCCCATATTCTACCCAGTTTTACGCGCAGACCCAATACATCTGTTTCCATATAACTCAGAATATCACTCAGATGCCCCAACCCTACCGCATTGCCCTGCACTCCTGAAGATACGCCCACTAAGGCAGCTTTTTTATAATGAAAGCTATCAGGGTACCGTAAACCATCGAGAAAAGTTTTTAATACTCCGGGGAACGACCCATTGTATTCAGGTACGATGAAAACAAATCTGTGAGTTGTGTCAACAATCGTCTGAAACTGATTAAAAACTTCGTTTTTGCCATAATTATGATAAAGTGCCGAAAAAGCAAAATCTTCGGGTAATTCACCTAAATCTATAATCTGGCTCTTTGCTCCCAGAGTTGCCAACAATTTCTGATAATATATACCTACTTTTTTTGAAGCTGAATTATTACGATTCGTACCAACAATTACTCCTATCATTTTAGAGAAAAATTATTAAAATAAGCCAAAGATTAACGCTTTGATTCCGTATGTATGCTGTCTTAACTGAAGCTGTTTATAATTATTTCTTTCATTTAAAAATGCATTGTTTTGGCTACGCCTGCATCAAATGATTTCAACAATAGCGTTGCTATTGCTTTATCATTTGATTTGGCTCGCTCAAAACACCACTATTTTTAAAAAGAAATTAAAATCCTAAACAACTTCATTATCTTTAACAAAAAAAACCTTAAATCGTTTCAATGAACGAACTCATTTCAGAATTACAGGCTGTCGCTACTCCCGAACGGGCAAAAGCATCAGCATGGTTTTTCAAAACAGGGAAAGGTCAGTATGGGGAAGGTGACGTTTTTATAGGTATTTCTAATCCTGACTTAAGGAAGATTTGTAAAAAATATCCTGCATTATCTTTAGAAGAATTACAGGTTTTACTCAACAATCCCATTCATGAATATCGTCTGGGGGCTTTGATAATACTTGTGAGTCAGATGAAAAAAGCCAAAGACGAGACACAGAAACGTATTTATGATTTTTACATAGAGAATATCCCCAATATCAACAACTGGGATTTAGTTGATACTTCTGCCCGTGATATTGTAGGCTATTATTTATTTGATAAAGACCGCCATATATTAATTGACATGGCACGTAGCGGGCATATCTGGACACAACGTATAGCCATCATTGCAAGTTGCTATTTT
>CALRLN020000422.1:0-5025 GCA_943368675.1 Chitinophaga pinensis
AAGGTTTTTATCTCTTGAAATATGAATAAACAAATCGTTTTCCTTCTTGGTATCAACAATAATAATTGCATGATTAGCAACTACTATCTTTCCGGTATCACCCACTTGTCCACCCATTTCGGCATAGAATGGTGTTCTGTCTAATACAATATGATATTCTTCGCCTGCTTTGGTTTTTACCTTGCGGTATTTCACAATCTGTGCTTCGGCAGATAGTTGTTCATAACCTACAAATTCAAACTCGTCTCCTTCATTTAGCTCTACCCAGTCAGTTGCTTCTTTGACAGAATCTTTCTTTGAAAGTTGTTTCTGCACTTGCAAAGCCTTCTTATAACCATCCTCGTCTATGTTGAACCCTTTTTCCTTTGCGATTAAGCCAGTTAAATCCACGGGAAAACCATAGGTATCACTCAACTCAAATATCTGCTCTCCTGCTACTGTATTTCCACTTGTTCCAGCTATAATGGCATCAAGACGTTTTAAACCTGTTTCTAAAGTACGTAAGAATGTTTTCTCTTCTTCTTCAATTACTTTACCTACGAATTCCTGTTGAGATTTCAGTTCAGGAAAAACATCAGCAAACTGGTCTGCTAATACGGGTACCAGTTTATTAAAGAATGGCTCTTTAAAATCCAGGTATGAATAACCATAACGGACAGCACGACGCAGAATGCGACGGATAACGTATCCGGCCTTGTTATTAGATGGCAATTGACCATCCGCAATAGTAAAGGCAACCGCACGGATATGGTCAGCAATTACACGCATAGCTACATCTACGTAGCTATTTGATGAAAGCGTGCCATTCTCACCGTATTTTTTGCCGGACATCACCTCCAGTACCTGAATAGTATTCTGAAACACATCAGTATCATAATTAGACTGCTTGCCTTGAATCGCCATACATAGACGCTCAAAGCCCATACCTGTATCTACATGTTTGGCTGGCAACTCAACTAATTGAGTAACTTCTGCATGTTTTGAAGCACGAAGTTTTTTAAAGTTATCATCTTTTTCTCCAACGTAATTTTGTTCAAAGTCATTCAGCGCTCTATTTCCTCCTTTTGCTTCATTCCATTTTCGCTCAAACTGCATAAATACGTTATTCCAGATTTCAACTACCTGAGGATCGTCATTATTAACTAATTCTTTCCCGCTTATTCTATCTACTTCTTCCTGATTACGTAAATCTATATGTATTTCTGAACAAGGGCCACAAGGACCTGTATCACCCATTTCCCAGAAATTATCTTTTTTATTGCCTAAAATAATGCGATTCTCATCACCTATCAGTTCTTTCCAGATATCAAAGGCTTCCTGATCAAAAGGCACGTTGTCTTCTTTACTGCCTTCGAAAACCGATACGTAGATTCTATCTTTAGGCAATTTGTAAACCTCTGTCAATAACTCCCACGACCACGCCAGCGCTTCTTTCTTGAAATAATCTCCAAAAGACCAGTTGCCCAGCATCTCGAACATAGTATGGTGATAAGTATCAAAGCCTACGTCTTCAAGGTCATTATGTTTACCGCTTACACGAAGACATTTTTGAGTGTCCGCAATTCGTTTGGAGGGTGGCGTTCCGTTCCCCAGAAAAAAATCTTTAAACTGCGCCATACCTGAATTATTGAACATCAGGGTTGGGTCATTTTTTGCCACCAATGGAGCCGAAGGTACTATCAAGTGTCCCTTACTACGGAAAAAATCTAAAAAAGCCTTACGAATTTCGTGCGAAGTCATATCTGTAACAATTAGTGATTGAACGGTCCGCCGTAGCGGTGATTGAGTGAATTAGTGATTAAGCAAGTTCATTGTTATATCAAAAAATCATTCATTCATCTTAGAGGTTTGCAAATTTTGCTTAACCCTCCTATTTCGATAAATATTTTGCTTTATTTATTGAGGGTGCAAATTTAGTCTAAATTATAGACTATTTGAAGCCTTATTTAAGAAAAACAGCGTTTTAATGTGGTGCAAATAGTTTGTCAGACATTTGTATCAAAGATCCGACCGAAATAATCGCTAATTTCTTTGATTAAAATGTTCTTCTGACGCTTTTCTATGCCTGCCAGTTCTTTAAGTAATTGCTTTTAAAATCGAGTTGCATTTGTCTGGCTATTTCTATGCGTTTCGACTGCTATGCCTTGTAGTCATCTTTCACTAATTTCCGCAGCTTTTAACTCTGATTGATTGAGAAAGACTTACTCGATTCAAGATGCTCTATAATAACTGGAATTATTATTTCCAGCACAGGTCTGGGCAATTGGTGGCCCATGCCTTCAACCCAAAGCATTTTTGCATTGGGTATTTTTGGTGCATAAATAGTAGCATGAATTGGTGGAATAAGCGGGTCTTCAGTACCATGAATAACCAGAGTGGGTGCCTTTATTTTAGGCAACTCGCGTAAACGAGACCCGGAAGCGGCAATCCCGCAAAACTGTTGAAATCTGGCTCTTGGATTCTGTCCATTTCTCTTTTCTATTCCCTCTGTAAAAATAGTTCGCAAATGGTTGTGGTTAAAAGGAAAAGTCTTACCATTTAATCTGCGATAGGTTTTTACATAGCTCTCGACTTTTATTGCAGGAAACGCCAGTTTACTTTTAATGGTGAAATTTCTGAGAAAAAATGGAATTAGCTTAACAAACGGCCTGCCTCTGAAAAATGACAGTGCCTGAGGGTCAAGGATAAAACCTGATGACATAATAGAAACCAGACATAGTACTCTTTCGGCATAAGAAATGGCCAGGCGCTGGGCAATCATGCCTCCCATTGAAACACCGATAACATGAGCCTGGGCAATTGACAGATAATCCATCAGGTCTATGGTGTCTTTTGCCATGTCTTCTAATGTGTAAGGTCTTTTACGGTGCCATGAATCATTTAACCAGGTCGACAGACCAATATCCCGGTTATCGAATCGGATTACGTAATAGCCGGCCTCGACCAGTGGTTCCATAAAATCGCTTGTGAACATGATGCTTTGGGCATCAAGTCCCATAATCAACACAACTGCCGGATTATTTCTTTGTCCGAATGTTTCAAAATAGATTTCAATGTTATTGCAGGGAGCTTTTCCTGCTAAAGTTGGTTTCATTTTTTTCAAACAGCGAACGAGTTGTCGAAATCAGATATTGGTATTATTTTTATCAATTTTGGTAAAGGCTATTGCAATAAGTCTTTATGAGAAATTCATTTATTCTTCTCAAAATTTTTCAAAAATTCAGCTCTGTCTGTTATTTCTGTCAGAAACGCCTGCTCAATAGCCAGTCCTTCTTCCAATGTTTTCGAGTAACCCTCATTGTAGAGGTGTTTTATGGCTGCTATTGTCTGTGCTGAGTTTTGTAAGATTTCATTCGCCATTTCAAAGGCAGTTTCTTCCAGTTTTTCCGCGGGTACAGCCCTGTTTACTAATCCAATTTGTTCTGCTTCCTTACCAGTGATGGGTCTGGCTGTAAACGATAGCTCTTTGGCTTTCAGTATGCCCACTAATTTTGGCAGTCGTTGTGTCATTCCCCATTTGGGTAATATGCCCCATTTAGTATGAGTATCGCCTATTTTTGCGTCTTCTGCTGCCAGAATCAAATCAAAAAACATCATTAGCTCAGTGGCACCTGTATAGCAATGTCCATGCACTAAAACTATACATGGTTGTGGCATAGTTCGTAAAATATGTGCAATGTCGTTGCCATCCTGAAGAATATCAGAGGCTTTAAACTGCCCGCCTTGTATACCATCATTAAGAGCTTTTAAATCAACTCCTGCTGAAAATGCTCTGCCTTCTCCTTTTACTATCAGCACTTTTATATCTGCACGTTGTGATATGCCCGTTAACGAGTGCTTTAACTCCTTTATCATTAAGGGGGTTAATGCATTTAATGAGGCAGGTCTGTTAAGGCTAATAACGGCTACAGCTTCTTTATATTCAATGAAAATATCCTGATACTCCATAAGGTTCTCTTTGCAAAACAAAGTTAATTAATTTCACCTGCCGTGCCTAAAGCTATAAAAAATAAAGGCATCGCATTAACTGTAAAAAAAATCTCCTATGAAATAAAATACATAACTAAGAATTTAGTTATATTTGTATACTAAACGACTAAATACATGAAAAACCTATTTTACCTGTTATTATTTGTGTCTTTTTGCTCTGTCGGGCAACAAAAAGTATATAGAGCCAAAGATTTCGAGAGAGATATTTTTCCTCCAAAAATTATAAAGGAAGGCAAAAATACGATACACGTATCTAATAATCCTTATAAATCACTCAATAGGCCACTGCTTGAAGACGAAAAAAACTACATTATCATTCTTGATGTAGAAGTAAAGAAAATTATTAGTGATTTCTACAGGTTTGCCAACAAACATAACACCCGGTTCAGAGACTTTAATGAAACCAAAACGATTCCTGTTGAACTATTGGTTCAGCCAAACGGCACTATTGATTACTTCGTTTATGGCTTTCAGGGTACAGCGGCTTTTAACCGGCCACCGATGTTTAATGATAGCCTGAATGCCGAAAATGAACAAAAAATCATCACGCTTGCAGAGGCATTTTGCAAAACTTATCGTTTACCCGCTAATCTGAGCCAAAGTAAATTCAAAACAAGCTTCATGCTTAATACCGGGCTTCAGCTAAAAAAGCCAAGTAAAATGTTCATTTATAATCTGGAAATGGCTGAGGCTTGTGATAAACCCGACACAGTGAAGACATTGATGCTCAATAACCTGGACCTTGAGACCTTCCCGATGGTAGTATTTAAATTTAAAAATCTTGAAAAAATAGACTTATCGAATAACTATATCGAAAAAGTACCCAAAGCTGTATCTAAAATAAAGCATCTGAAATTTCTCAGTCTGAGTAATAATCCAATTAATAACAATCCACTCAAATTCAAAAAGAATACGCATATAAAAGACTTGAATATACAGTATACAGGTATACCGATGATTCCGAGGTCAATTGCGAAAAACAGAAATTTAGAAGTGCTGTTTTTAGGTAATAACCGCTTTGAAAAATTCAGAAAG
>CALRLN020000423.1:0-5023 GCA_943368675.1 Chitinophaga pinensis
AAAAATCAAAACCTCTTTGAATAGCGCACCTGGCAGAATAAGCCACCTATCATGAGCAATAAATGGCCCGGCTGTCTTCCAGGTCTCCCCCTTGAACTCCCTTTTAATACTTTCTTCACCTATTTTCCATAGAAAAGTTTTAAAATAATCTACCCCTAACACAAATTTCTGATCTGAGGTTAGTAATACTTTATCAATTTTACCTTTAGAACCACCTTCATAAGTAAAAAAACGCTTGCCCGTCTTGATTTCACGACATGCTATACTACCACCTTCAGGCACAAACAAAAATTTACCGTCAAACGAAACATCCATGCCTTCATTATATGGTATTGGCAATTTGCCAATCGTGCTGCCATCGATTAAATCTATAATTTCGGTCGATCCTCTTGATTTACTCAATGAATAACGCCCACCAGACGAAACCGATATGCCGTGCGGCTGGTCAGTTTGATAAGTACCAGTTCTTTTACCCGTATTTACATCATAAAGCCTGAGTTCCTGAAATCCGAGAACACCAAAAACCTCAGGATTTACAAAAAATACCTTCCGGCACCCACCGAGTTTCAGACCCTCAAATCCCGCATTGTCAATCTCGCGTATCAAACGGTTAGTAACAGCATCCCAGATCCTGACCCCGCCAAAATCATGAACCGTTATCAAAAACTTCCCATCCGAAGATTTAATCAATCCCTGTATAGGAGTTCCGGTTACTGCATTAACTTGCGCCCTTGCTTCAAAAAAAAGGCCGAAAAAAAGAAAAAGCGCTAGAAAGTGAAACTGTTTCATAGTTATGAGTTTAAAAATGTTCAGGTAAAAATAATATTACCTTTAATTTAAATAAACAATAAAAACAATTATTTATTTATTGGCACTTAAATTAATTTCAACTAATTTAGAATCGAATATTACGAGCCATTCTGGCTACAAAAATATTAGTTAAAATTATTATCGACACCTCAATCAAATGGCCCCTAAGCCCCATTCAAAAAAAAGTCCGTCGCCATTAATAGCTACTATTATAGCGACTCTGAATCATCCAGCCACTAAAAATCGCTGGATACTAGCCATTATTTCAGTGCTGGTTGTATTATCAATGTTGGTATTCTTTATCTATATGTATTATTCTTCCGGAGATCACAATACCTTTGGACCTCTTGCTTTTACTGATGCCATAGAAGCGGCTGTTGAGATCCGGCTCGAGCATTCAAGAATCCTTTTCCAGTTTAATTTAGGGATAATCGGGGGTTTATCAGGCTTATTAATTGCCAAACCGGAAGAGGCCGGGCTTGTTTTAAAAGATCGTCCGGAAATAATCATGCTTATTTCCTCTGCGGCTTTATTATTACTTGCCGTGGCTTGTCACCTTGTCTATATTGAAACCATTATGGAAGTTTATATAAGTGCAGTACCGGCGAAATCTCCGTTACAATCTACTGACTTATTAAGTGCAAAATCAATACAGGAGGAATCCGAGTTAATGATTCCCGACTTATTTAATGATAATGTGCAATACATTTTTACAGCGCAGCAGGCATTCTTATCAACAGGCTTATTATTGGCAATTCTGACGTTTTACAGTGCGCATAAACTTAAAATAAATCCGAAATGAAACGATTCTTATTCCTTTTTCCCTTTGCTTTTGCAGCTGCCTTAAATTTGCAGGCGCAAACAGAACCAATTGTTCTTCCTGCCTTTATTCAACCCGAATACGTAAGCGCAAAAGGCGACGATAATAAAAGAGAGTTAAATCTTCTGAAATGGGTTAATCTTACCTATGATGCCATACATAAATCTATTCCTGAAACCTCTACCACTAACGCCGAAAATGTAAAAGCCCGGGCATTTACGGCGATAAAGAACGTAATTCCCGAAAGACGGGAATTGGGGTTTACCGAAAAAGAGGCCCTGCTGGCTTCTCACTATACATGGATAGACTTGGCGATAGTGAAAGAGGAGGAAAAGGCATTTGCAGAAAACATTTTTTCTGAAGAAATAAAAAAACTCTGTTCTGTCTACGTGGCAACTGAACCAGATAATGCAGAGATACGGGCTAATAATAAGGTTATGGGCAAAACCGAATATTTATTCTTTGTAAAAGGCGGAACCGTTGAAATAATCATAACAAAACCCGGATATAAGACCGAGAAAATAATATTCTCGGCTGATAATGGCAAAAATTACACTTTTAAAAGAAACCTTTCGAAAAATTAAATCTTCGGTTTTGTTTCATCTATTTTTGTATAAATACCTGAATACGTTGATGTGATCATGAAAAATACGATTTTCACTGTTTTAATAATACTATCTATAGGCTCATCATCTTATTCACAGGGTGGCACGCACAACAAAACAAAACCTGATTTATATATTGTGAGTATAGGCGTTCCTACCAAAGATCTGCTTTATACCCGCAAAGATGCCGAGGCCGTTTTTAATAAATTCAGAACTCAGATTGGGGTCGAATTTGACAAAGTAAGTGGCGAGTTACTGGTCTGCAAAGACAATACAGACAAAGCATATCTGGCCACTGCACTGGAGGGCTTAAGTGAGAAAACCTGGCGCAAAAATGATCTGCTCGTATTATTTATTTCAGGGCATGGGAGCATTGGCCCCTCGGGATTCGGGCTTGTTTGCAGTAATGTTTTAACCGGTGCGAGTATAAAGAATTCCCTATTGTATTACCAGCAGGATATAATCGACAATATAAAAAATATACCCTGCCGAAAACTCATCCTAATTGATGCCTGCCATAGTGGCTCAGATGCGAAAAACGATGTAAAAACTAATGGTAGCATTCATAAAGCTATAAGCCTTACTCCACCGGATATTATTAGTATTTCCAGCTCTTCAAAGGAGGAAGAGTCATATGAAAATGCAGTATGGGGTAATGGGGCTTTTACCAGGGTCTTATTGGATGGCCTGGATGGAAATGCCGACAAAAATCCACAGGACGGAACAATTAAAATACAGGAACTCTCCGATTATCTGGTCAGAGAGGTTCCTGTAATTGTTAAAGAACAGATGGAGCGCGAACAGCACCCGGTTCTGGCTAATCCGATTAAAGATAATTTCACTATTTACAATTATGAAAATAGCATAGTACCTCAGAACTTAATACCCGACCCCTGCGACAAAGTCAGCTTTACCGATGAAAATGAAGAACAGGCTTCCCTACTTGCACATAATGAAGAAATAAGCCATCCTAATTTTGCAATTCAACCTAAATATGATTATGCCAGACAATTCAGTGAAGGATTGGCAGCAGTAGAATTAAACGGTTCCTGGGGTTTTATAAATCGTAAGGGCCAAATGGTTATAAAGAATAAGTATACAACTGTCAAAGACTTTAAAAACGGTTTTGCTGCTATTTGCCAGAATAAACTCTGTGGCTTAATCAATCCATCCGGTGAAGTAAAAATACCTTTGCAATACGAAGAAAATGATGATTTCAGCGAAGGCTTAGTACCTGTTATGAAAGAAGGACTTTGGGGATTTATTGATTTAGAAGGAGAAACTATTATACCTTTTTCATACGGAGAGGCCAAATCTTTTTCAGAGGGTCTGGCACCCGTAAGCCTGAAGAGTATGGTTTATACTCGCAATTATTATCACCCACCTTCAGGTGAGTGGCAGTACATCAATAAAAAAGGAGAAGTGATTATAGCATCAAAAAAGAGAGATGAGTTTACTGATGCAGACCCATTCATTAATGGCTTGGCAAAAATCAGAAAAGGAGATTTTGAGGTTGCAAAAGCCAACACCGATAACGGTTTTACTTATGGATATATTAATAAAAAGGGCGAGCAGGTAGCCCCGGAAATTTTTTATGCCACCGCTCCTGCTAAAGATGGCAAAACAGCAGTGAGCAAACCCATCTACTGGACACCCAACTATATTATGGATTATGTAAGAGCCACATCCGGTGTTAATGTATTTAAAGCAAGGCATTTCCATGAAGGCCTTGCGGCGGTTCAGGTTACGTACAATACCTGGGGCTATGCCAATGAAGCCGGTGAAGTGGTAATACCAAGTAAATATGAAGAAGTCTCTGATTTCTCTGAAGGAATTGCTGTGGTAAGCCTTAGTCTCGGATTCTACAGATATTTTATAAATAAAGCTGGTCAGAAATTATTAATCACCCCACCGGAGAAAATTTATGAATTTAAAGATGGAATTGCCCCAGCCGCAATTAAAGATAAAATTACACACAAATTTGTCTGGGGTTTTTACAAAAATCCATTAAAGAATTGAACCTCATACTAATAGAGACCTGATTCATAAAAAATATATTGAAATAGTAATTTTTGCTGTTATTCATTTCAACAGAAACCGTATCTACTAAATTGCCAATATATTTTCGTCCCATCAGTGTCTTCGTTTTTCCCAACACACCGACGGCAACGATCGTTAAGCTATCAAAAAGCACTTCTCAATGCCCACCATAGCAAATGGCAACTCAAAGCACTTTTATCACAAACCTCATATAGGCTTACTACATAAAGCCTAAACTTAATCATCAAACCAAGAGACCTGAATATTAACCGCAATGCGTCGGCATTACACCCGCATTCCAAAACCCGTTCTTATTTTAAGATTATTTCTGTCAACCCGGCATGACCTCTTCCATCTCTTAAAAGCTTGTCTGCTGGCGTGGTTGGGTCGGCTGTCCAGTCACCATCAATAATATACTTGTACAAATACCGCCCTGGTTTTAAATCTAACTTACAGGTCCAGCCTCCATCAACCTTTTGTAACGGAGTTCCAAACATATTCCAATTGTTAAAGTCGCTGACAATGGAAATAGCCTTCGCACTTTCAAATCCCTTCAGAAAAAATGTTGTATTTCCTTGCAGGCTTGGTTTTATGCTGATAAATTCCTGCCTTGGTAATAATTCATCAAGCATAGCCACTTTATAAATCAGATAAGCTACAACTATAGCACTTTCTTGTAAGTCCTTTTTATTTACATATTCGGCCACATCCATATTTGTGTGATGCACCGCAGAAATATAATTTAATG
>CALRLN020000424.1:0-5013 GCA_943368675.1 Chitinophaga pinensis
GGCATAAAACATGTTCTTCACCAGATTCCATCAGGAGTTTTCCGTTCCGATTGTCTCAATATTATAGGTAACGGAGTGGTACTTGACCCGATCGTTTTTCGCAGAGAGATTGAAGGTTTAGCTAAATACAACCTTGATTTGCGTAAGAATCTTATTATTTCTAAAAAGACAGCCATTATAATCCCCACCCATAGATTATTAGATGCCGCCCTTGAAAAATCAAAAGGTGATTCAAAAATAGGCTCTACATTGCGTGGTATCGGTCCGGCTTATTCTGATAAAGTTGCTCGTCAGGGTCTTAGATTAGGGGATATTCTCTCTCCCAATTTTGAAACCAAATATCGTAATCTTCTTGAAAAACATAAGCAAGTGCTGGATTTTCATGAATTCAGCTATGACCTTTCAGAATCAGAAAAAGAGTTTTTCTCTGCTATCGAATTTATAAAAGAGTTTACCATTCTTGACAGCGAATATATTGTAAACGATGCCCTTAAAAAAGGCCAGAAAATATTGGCAGAAGGCGCACAAGGCTCATTACTGGATATTGACTTTGGTTCGTACCCGTTCGTTACCAGTTCTAACACCACCGCAGCCGGTGTTTGCTCAGGCTTGGGCGTAGCTCCTCGTCAGATTGGCGAAGTATTCGGTATTTTTAAAGCCTATTGTACAAGAGTAGGTAGTGGGCCATTCCCGACCGAATTGAATGATGATTTAGGTGAAGCAATTCGTCAGGAAGGAAGAGAATTTGGTGCAACCACAGGTCGCCCTCGCCGTACAGGCTGGTTAGATTTGCCTGCTTTGAAATACAGCATCATGTTGAATGGCGTTACGCAATTAATAATGATGAAAGTGGATGTATTGAATTTCCTGGACGAAATTCTGGTATGCACCCATTATCGTCTGCCGGATGGTACACTTACAGAGCAAATGCCATTTGATTTGACTGATATTACGGTAGAGCCTGTCTATAAATCATTCAAAGGTTGGAAATGCTCATTGGAGAACTTCCATACTTTTAATGAAATCCCGGCGGAGTTGTCAGATTATATCAATTATTTAGAAACCGAGTTAGAAGTTCCGATTAGTTTCATCTCTACCGGGCCTGACCGCGAAGCCATTATTTTGAGAGAAGCCGTAGTATCTTTATAATTGAATAAGCAGAGAGGAATTGATTAAGATTGAAGAAATAAGCGTTCTTAAATTTAACTATTAAAGGTGCGCAACGTAGAGACAGGGCAATGCCCCGTCTCTACCATTTAGGCAATCATGGAGAAGGTTTATTAATGAAACCAAATCCATCTTCAATTGCCTTTTGATACCAGAATAAAGAACTTTGATTTATAAATTTTAATAATTCGCTGAGACTTAATTTTCCAGATGAATCATATACTTGCCCAATATCTCTTTAATAAAGAAGTCCTTTACAAAAACCCACAGACTGAAATAGTTTCTGAAAAAGAAATTGTAGAAGAGAAAAAAGAGGTTGCCCTTGAAATTGTATCCGCTCCCCCTTCTCCTGCTATCCCTTCTCCGGTTGTTGAAACCCCGCAGTTAACAAGACCCATTGCTGTTCCGCTAAAACTCAATCATAAAGTGCTAGTGATAGCAGATGTTATTTCAGATGACGAAAAGACCTTTTTAAGCAGAATTTTAGGTGCAGTCGGCCTTTCATTATCGCAGATAGATTTAATTGAAATACAAAAAATACAGGATATAGATTACGATTCTTTCATTGCTCAGAAAATCACGACACAATTTATCAGCTTTGGTGTAGGGCTCAGCAGGCTGAAATGGGATTTAATGTTAGTCCCTTACCAGATACGAACAGCATCGGGTATTGACTTTCTATTAGCGAATGATTTAGGCACTATTGCAACAGACACTACACTAAAGAAAAATCTCTGGGCAGCATTACAAAAAATGTTCAGCAAATAACTCTCTGCTTTATTACAACCTCTTCTAAAGTATTTTCCTGCACCTTGTCATGCTTTTAACAATTTTGTCAGTTAATACTGAAAATTTGTCAGAAAAACGTACCTTTGCGGCTTGTTGGCAAAAATCTTGTTCAGTTGTCTGCAATCTCTTTATCGGGCAATTTGTCTGATTTTAACTTGTACAATTATTAAAACCATAAAAAATCAAAAATAACTATGTCAGTAAACGTTAAGCCACTAGCAGACAGAGTATTAATTGAAGCTGCTCCGGCGGAGGAAAAAACGGCATTCGGTATTATCATTCCCGACACTGCTAAAGAAAAACCGCAAAAAGGTATTGTAGTAGCAGTAGGACCTGGCAAAAAAGACGAGCCTTTATTAGTAAAAGTTGGTGACAGCGTTCTTTACGGAAAATACGCAGGAACTGAAATTACTGTTGAAGGTAAAGAATACCTTATCATGCGTGAATCAGACATCTACGCAATCGTTTAATTTTATCGGACTTTAGGTTCGCCATTATAGTGTGGATTGTAGAATTGTCTCTTTCTACATTTATTTTCCATTTCTATTCAATCATTCACTCATTTATTCACTAATTAATAATTAGTAAAAACAACATGGCAAAGCAAATCATTTTTGATACAGAAGCAAGAGAAAAATTGAAGCGAGGAGTAGATACACTTGCTAACGCTGTAAAAGTAACCTTAGGACCAAAAGGTCGTAACGTAATTTTAGATAAAAAATTCGGTTCTCCGGCTATTACTAAAGACGGTGTAACTGTAGCAAAAGAAATCGAATTGAAAGATTCGATTGAAAACATGGGAGCACAACTTGTGAAAGAAGTAGCTTCTAAAACTGCTGATCAGGCGGGTGACGGTACAACTACTGCTACTGTTCTGGCGCAGTCAATCTACACAATTGGTGCTAAAAACGTAGCTGCAGGTGCTAATCCTATGGATTTAAAACGCGGTATCGACAAAGCAGTTTCAGCAGTAGTTGAGGCATTGAAAGGCCAGTCAAAAGCTATCTCTACATCAAAAGAAATCGAACAGGTAGCTACTATCTCTGCCAACAACGACTTCGAAATCGGTCAGATGATTGCTCATGCAATGGAGAAAGTTGGTAAAGAAGGTGTAATCACTGTAGAAGAAGCTCGTGGTACTGAAACTGAAGTAAAAACAGTAGAAGGTATGCAGTTTGACCGTGGTTATTTATCGGCTTACTTCGTAACTAACCCAGAGAAAATGGAAGTTGAATTAGAGAAACCTTTCATTTTAATCTCTGAGAAAAAAATCTCTTCAATGAAAGAGTTACTTCCTGTATTGGAAGGTGTAGCACAAACTGGTCGTCCGTTGTTAATTATCTCAGAAGATGTTGACGGTGAAGCCCTTGCTACATTAGTAGTAAACAAAATCCGTGGTGCATTGAAAATCTGTGCAGTAAAAGCTCCGGGTTTCGGTGATCGTCGTAAAGCAATGTTAGAAGATATCGCCATCTTAACAGGCGGTACTGTAATTGCTGAAGAACGTGGATTCAAACTAGAAAACGCTGACTTGTCTTATTTAGGACATTGCGATAAAATCATTATTGATAAAGATAACACAACTATCGTGAATGGTGCTGGTGATCAGGATCAAATCACAGGTCGTGTTAACCAAATCAAAGCACAAATCGAATCAACTACATCTGATTACGACCGTGAGAAACTACAAGAACGTCTGGCTAAATTGTCTGGTGGTGTAGCTATCATTTATATCGGTGCTGCTACAGAAGTAGAAATGAAAGAGAAAAAAGACCGTGTTGATGATGCACTTCACGCTACCCGTGCCGCTGTTGAAGAAGGTATCGTAGCAGGTGGTGGTGTTGCCTTAATCCGTGCTCAATCAGCGCTTGCAGGTTTAGAAGGCGCTAATGGCGACGAAACAACAGGTATTGCTATCATCAGATCTGCTATCGAATCTCCGTTACGTACTATCGTTGCTAATGCAGGTGGCGAAGGTTCAGTAATTGTTCAGGCGGTTAAAGCTGGGGAAGGTTCATTCGGTTACAATGCCCGTGAAGACAAATATGAAGATATGTTGGCTGCAGGTATTATTGACCCAACTAAAGTAACTCGTTTAGCACTTGAAAACGCCGCTTCTATCGCTGGTCTATTGTTAACTACAGAAGCTGTAGTTTCTGATATTCCGGAAGAAAAAGCGCCTGATATGGGTGGCCACGGCCATGGCGGTGGAATGGGCGGCATGATGTAATAATCAAATGCTTTAGACCATATACCAAAGCCCCCGGAGCAATTCGGGGGCTTTATTTATAAAGTTATATTTGCTTCATACGATTGTTTTTTACGTTTCATGCTGGTAGATGAGTTATAGATTTAGAGCCTAGAGTAGTATACTATTGAATTATTGTGCTTTGATTGAGAGTTTCAATTCAAACTCTTAAAACATAAAAATTACTATAAGATGAAGACAAATAAGTTATTCAAATCAGACGAAGATTGGGAGGAATATAATTCTAGATTATCAAAAGTAGATAACAAATGGCTGTTTTATGGGGAAGGCTATAAACTGGCAATAGAATTATTAGAAAAGAATGTTATTGAAACTAGTCGAATTGATCAGGATTTTCTGATTTATCCTTACTGTTTTTTAATAAGGCATTATGTTGAAATACGATTAAAGGAAATAATTGATGAGGTCAATAAAATAAAAGGGATATCAGTTAATTCATCAAAGGGGGGGCATAACCTCTCAACTTTATGGATTAATTCTCAGGAGACATTAAAGAATGCTTGGCAAAACCATTTTAAAGAGGCTCCAAATAAAGTTTCTGATTTCATAGATGAACTAAATTCCATAGATGCTAAATCGGACAGCTTTAGATACCCGATTGATAAGATTGGTCAAGAGAATTTAAAGGGGATTAATGAAATAAATTTTATGAGCCTTGCTGAAGAGTTTCAAAATGTAAAAAAATATTTAGAGGGAATAACGGATTTAATTGCAATTAATAAAGAGAATAAAAGTTTACAATATGATGTTTAAATGGGAGGAAAAGATAAATCTAAAGTTAAATATTA
>CALRLN020000425.1:0-5011 GCA_943368675.1 Chitinophaga pinensis
TATTTTAAACGCCCCACTTCTCGGGTTTTCTGCGCCATTTTTTTAGAGAATCCAGAGATTCCGCAGAAATATAATTCTGTTTGATGGCTTCATCAATTAATGCATTATAGTTGCTCAAAGTTACCAATGGTACACTTTTATCGGCAAAGTTTGTATCAGCTATTTTAAAACCGTAGGTAAAAATAGCGAGCATACCAACTACTTCAATACCGGCCTCTCTCAGGGCATCTACCGCTTTAAGCGAACTCCCGCCTGTTGAAATCAGGTCTTCAATCACGACAACTTTCTGCCCCTTTTCAATACGTCCTTCAATCTGGTTGCCCATACCGTGTTCTTTTGGTTTGGGGCGCACATAGGCAAAAGGTAAGCCCAGTGCTTCTGCCACCAGAGCGCCTTGCGGAATACCCGCAGTAGCTACGCCTGCAATAAGTTCGGCTTCAGGAAAATGTTTTTTGATGGCTTTTGCCAACGATTTTTTAATAAATGTTCTTGCTTCCGGATAAGACAAAGTCACACGGTTGTCGCAGTAAATAGGGGAGTTCCAGCCTGAACTCCATTTGAACGGCTGTTCAGGGCTTAGCTTTACTGCTTTGGTTGATAACAGATAAGAAGCAATTTTGTGGGAAGTATTCATTTAAAAATAAAATATGTTACGAAGGCGATTGGGATAATTTCATAGAGACCTCAAGCTGGCGTCTCCATAAGTCATTCAAATAGCTATGCATTGTTTTTGTGCAAGCACAGATGCTGAATTTTAATACCTGATTCATATCAAGCCTGCCTATGGTTGAGTCAGGTTCCTTAGTCTTCTTTCTGAACTTTCATGACCAGAATCTTATCGATACGGTTTTTATCCATATCAATAATTTCAAATTCATAGTCACCCCATTCAAATTTATCACCGGTATCAGGTATCTCTTTCAGAATATTCAGGGCAAAGCCCCCAAGGGTATCAAATCCCGTGTATTCTTTCCGGTTATTAATCTGTATATCAAAATGATTCAGGAAGTCATCAAAAGGCAGCGATGCATCTACCAGAAAACTACCGTCTTCACGCTCATGAATATCATAGCCAAATTCATCATCGACAGATATATCACCCACCAACGCATCCAGAATATCATTAAGCGTAATGATACCCAGCAAGCTACCATACTCATCAATGATGATTCCGACGTGAATGCGTTCCTCGCGGAATTTCTCCAGGGCCTGATAAGCATGGTTGTTTTCAGGTATAAACAAAGGTTCTTTCAGCAATGATTCCAGTTTTTGCAGTTCTGTTTCAAGGTCTTTGCCTATCAGATCTTTGATGTATAGCAACCCGATGATATTATCTACGCCATCTTTACAAACAGGAAACACCGAGTGCTTATACTCCATCACTTTCTGCTTGTTTTCCTCTACTGTATCTTCCAGATCAAGAATGGTTATTTCATTGCGGCTGGTCATAAGGGTTGTAATCTTTCTGTCGCCCAGATGAAACACATTCTGTACAATCTCCTGTTCTATTTCATCAATGGCCCCTCCGGTTGCTCCTTCCTGAATCATTGATTTGATTTCTTCTTCTGTAACTGAATTTTCAGATTGTTGAATCCCCAGAATCTTGAAAATCAAATCACTGCACTTGGTAAGTAACCAGATAAAAGGCGAAGTTATCGTAGAGAGGATATTCATTGGGGCGGCCATTACTTTGGCTATCGCCTCCGGGTTTGCCATTCCTATACGTTTAGGAACAAGTTCACCCAGCACGAGTTGCACAAAGCCAATAATTAACACAATCAGTCCGACAGCAATTTCGTCGGCATATTTGTCGATAAGTCCCCAGGTCATCAGATAATTCTTAAGGTCTTTTGTCAGGCTGTCACCTGAAAAAATACCCGTTAAGATGCTGATAAGTGTAATGCCGATTTGAACGGTGGATAAGAAACGATTAGGCGAATTTGCTAAATCCAGGGCAGCTTGGGCTTTTTTATCGCCATTTTTACTTAATATTTCGAGTTTTGTTTTGCGGGAGGATACTAAGGCAATCTCCGACATAGAGAAAATACCGTTAAGTATTACTAAAAAAAGGATAATTAGAATTTCCATTTAAAAGTTTTTGACCCAAGCGTTTGATGAGTCAGATGGTGATTAAAATGCAAAATAATAGGTTTTACAGACATTGTAAACGAAAAGTGTATTATAATTTTTTTATGACTTCTTTTACTTCCAAAAAAAATGCGAACTTTGTTGCCTGAATCAAATCTGCCTGAGCAAAACAAATGGTTATCTTCATTGACGACAAACCTGTAAAAATTATCAGTAAAAAAAAGTTTCATACCCTGCATGGCAGTGATTTTGACACAATTCTGGATGCCCGCCTGGAGCAGTTGAATGAAAAAAAGCTTAAGGGGCATGTCATTGTTCTGAATACCTCGGCCTCAACTATCGAAAAATTCTTCCGTTTGCTGCCTACTGTCAAGACCTTCGACTACCAGTCGGTAGTGTTTGTCGTAGAGGATAAAGAGGCTATAGAAGAGCAGATTAAAGGGTATTATAAAGTAGTAAAAGCCGCCGGAGGGGTAGTATATAATCATGAAGGCAAGATATTGATGATGTACAGGCTTGGCAAATGGGATTTACCCAAAGGTAAGCGTGACGACGACGAGAAATCTAAAGAAACGGCTGTAAGAGAAGTAGCAGAAGAATGCAATATCTCTGTGGTACTGGGGCCGAAAGTATGTACCACCTGGCATACATACGCCATGGGCGGCAGTAAAATACTGAAACGCACCAAATGGTATAGAATGGATTGCATCGACGACTCAGCAATGGCTCCGCAACTGGAAGAAGATATTGAAGAACTACGCTGGATGGACGAAAAACAAATTCAGCAGGCTTTACTTAATTCATACAGTTCTATTCGTTATGTTTTTGATGAGTTGAAGAAGCAGGACACATAATAGATTTTATATTCTTTATGGTATACAGGAAATCAGGTAGTGTGAGGGAAAGCCCACCCAACAATGGGAATGAAAGAGAGATTTTTGCACCCTTTCCCATTGTTGGGGAAGGGTGGAGATGGGGCCTTCTCATTATTCTTTCAACACTTTTTAATTTTCAATCACAGGCACAGTCCTGCAATCCCATTGCTTTTCAGTTAAATCCTACTACTCAGAACAAAACCATTGAATGGCAGAAGTTCCCTGAATTCAGCCTGCCGTTTTCAGTAATATATGGCGGCCCCCGCTTTGGAGATACGCAAAGATTACCGCTCAGACACGGATTCAGTCATCTGGCAACTTTTGAAGGAGCTGATGACAACCTGCCTAAAAACCAGAGAGCCTTAGCATGGTATGGCGTTGCCTATACCAATGCAGGCGGACAACCCTGGGAAACCGTGAAAAGCCCCTGGAATAATGATATAGGGCTATACAGAGCCAAATGGCAACATGAACTCTCAACAATGCCCGAAGTAGATTTGCTGGTACCAGACCTTGAACGCCAGATTAAATCAAACGATTCTATTCTGATTCTTAAAAATCATCCGGCTACTCCGGCCGCTTATCGGAACTTCGATAATAATTCTTTTATCACTCAATACAAAAGAGATTTACAGGGTCTTTATGCTGAGGCTTTTGGTTTTATCAAAGCTAATAAATCAGCCAGAATAGGCGGCTATTCAGATTCTCCGATTCTGAATACCTATATCAATATTCCGGGTAATTCATGGCAGAAGTGGACAACAGACCCCAGCCTGCTGAATTATCTGTTTTACGATTTTTCGGCTAACAAGATTGGCGGAGAAGTTTTTAACAGGCAGGATTTCTTTAGTCCATCGGCTTACTATTATTATGATTATCCCAACCCGCTTGCCCCTGATTATCTGGCTTATCTATTATTTCAGATAGAAGTAAACAAGGCATGGGCGCCTAATAAAGATATTATTCCGTTTGTATGGCTCCGATACAGTTATGTAACCGATGCCGCCCGAAGATTTATTAAGCCATTTATGGCCGAAGCCACAGCTATTTTCCCGTTCTTTTCAGGAGCAAACGGCCTTTGGCTATGGGAAGACCCGGCTTTGTTTGCCAACAATGAAAACTTTGCTGCTTACGAGCATTTTGTTCATGGGCTATACCGGCTTTCATTATATAAAGATATGTTTACCGGAGGCTACCAATTGGTAATACCTCAGCCAGCCCACAATTATGTCGATAACCGCAAGCCCATCTGGCGTGGTGTAGCCAAAGGAACCGATTTTCTGGTAGCAGCGCATAATCCTTATGCCAAAGATGAAAATGAAGTGGTGAAAGTTGAGGCCAGTTACAATAACTGGAAAGTAAATGTAACCCTTACAGGCTTTGAGGTTTTTCTTTGCAAGTTTGATATGACCTTGCTCAGTACCGAGCCTGATTACTCAATTGGCTCACTTATAATCTATCCCAACCCCTCGCAGGAAAGCCTTACTATCAATATAAACAGCCTTATACGGCAAACAGCCCGGATTGAAATCATTGATGCCAGAGGTAAAGTAATTCATCAGGAAACCACCTCATTAGAGCAAGGTGAAAACACTAAACCTGTAAAAATCAGTCACCTGCCAGGCGGAACTTATATTGTCAGAGTTTTAAATAATTCCAGAAAATTTGTGAAGGATTAATTGCCAGAATAATTTTTTAAATCGTTTCGTGATAAAATAGGATATAAAAGATTATTTGATGTAAAAGTTTAGACAGGGACCAGGCGTACCCGCAATGCCCTGTCTTTCCCAGATTGAATCCTGATATCTAATAATTCTCATTCTGAAAAATTAAAAAGGACAAACAAATTACCCCATATTAGAACAAGATAAGCCATTCTGATGTTTCTAAGGTCAAACAATCCCCATTAAATATGCCCAATCAACTGATTAATGAAACAAGTCCATATTTGTTACAACACGCACACAACCCTGTTGATTGGTATCCGTGGGGCGAGGCCGCATTACAAAAAGCAAAAATCGAAAATAAGCCTATATTAGTGAGTATCG
>CALRLN020000426.1:0-5009 GCA_943368675.1 Chitinophaga pinensis
TGATAGACCTGATTAAAGACTTTGAATCATCGGTATCATAAATCGTAAAATCAGAAGTATATCCAAGCCTTTTGCCTTCAAAACGCAGTATTTTAGCAAAAATAGAGTGAAAAGTACCCATCCATAGATTCTTGGCATCATTGCCTATAATCTGCTCGATACGATGGCGCATTTCACCAGCCGCTTTATTGGTAAAAGTCAGTGAAAGTATATTAAAGGGGTCAACACCCTGCTCAATGAGCCAGGCAATCCGGTAGGTGAGTACACGGGTCTTTCCCGAGCCTGCACCGGCAATAATCATCAGCGGGCCATCAGGATGTGTTACAGCTTCACGTTGTGGCGGGTTAAGTTTGTCTAAATAGTTCTGCACGGAATCTCAATCGTTAATTTGATGCAAATATAAATATATCGGGGCGATATATCTTTATCAATTTTATTCTGTCGATAGTTTCGGAGGAGAGATACAAAGGTAATAATAATCCCGGTCCGGAATTACATATTCTGATTAAATTGCTCTCTTTCCATCATAAAATCACCTATAATCCATTTTCGTGAGCAAACCGAATCAAATCAGCAGTTGTTTCTGTTTTAAGTTTGAAATGGATATTCCGGCGGTGGGTCTTGACTGTCATCAGACTCAGATGAACAGCATCGGCAATTTCCTGTGAACTCATGCCATTTTTTATCAGTCGTATCATTTCTATTTCACGGGGAGTGAGCGAAAATTTTCTGATAAATTCGTCATCGGCAAAGGTAGGCTGAGTGCTGATTTTTGATAACTTGGGGTCAAAGAAACGATTGCCTGCCAATACATTATTAATAGCAGTAAGAAGCTCTGATTTAGTGGAGTTTTTAAGAATATACCCATGTACGCCCATTTTGTCAAACTCTTTTACCAGGTGGGGCTCATCATACATGGTCAGAATCACTACTTTTATATCCCTGAAATCTTTAAGAATGGAGCCTGCCAGTTCTTTGCCGTTTTTCTGCGGCAGATTAATGTCAAGCAGTACCAGGTCAGGGGAGTATTGATGTATGGCACCAAGCACCTGGTTCCCTTCATAAATTTGCCCGACTACTTCAAACAATAAATCATTTTGTAGTAAACTCCGTAGACCATCACTGAATAAATGATGGTCATCTACTAACAAAATCTTTATTGGTGTCGGCATTATAAGGTATTTCAAGACAAATCAAAGTCCGGCCTGGACTTGATTCTATGCTAAGGAGTGCTTTCAGATAACTTGTCCGTAAATTTATATTCTTCAATCCAATTCCCCAACTTTCTTTGTCCGAAAAATCAAAGCCCCTGCCATTGTCCTCTATTGATATATATAGTAAATCGGGCAGATAAATCATCTGTAAAACAGCCTTGTCAGCATCTGCGTGTTTCAGAATATTATTCAATAGTTCTTTTATGATTCGATAGATATGAACTTCGGCTTCTATCATAAGCCTTTTTTCATCACCGCTTTCTACAAACATAAAAGCTGTTTTTGCCTGTCTGTTTGCCATCTCTATACTTTCTTCTACGACTCTTTTCAACCCTTTTTCTGCAAAAGAAGAAGGCATCAGGTGGTGTGAAACAGTCCGCAGGTCAACTACAATCTTATTGAGCAATTGCAACGGGCTTTGTAAGATATGCTGGTTTTGCTCATTTAATTCATCTATTTGTCTGGTCAGAACTGATAAACTTCCACCTAGATCATCATGTAAATCTAACGCCAGGCGCTGGCGTTCTTCTTCCTGTGCAAGCAGTATCTTCCGGGTTGTTTCTACACGGTTTTTTTCAAGTTCGGCCTGAATCTTTTCCTTTTCTTTATTGAAAACGTAAATCAGCGCAAACCCTAACCCTATACATTCAAGTACCAATGCTATATTGGAATGATAATAAAGGAAAGAGTAGATAGGTATAATGCCCAGCGAACTTAAGGCTACAAGAAAGAATGCAACAAACATAGGACCTGACGCAGCCAGATAAAGATAGTTCTCTATCTGTTTTTTTGAAATCCCCAGACTTACAAAAAGAAGCACATTAAAAGAAAAATAAAGATAAATTAATCCGGATGGAATGGGGCTTTCAGGTAAAAACGTGACCAATACTATCTGTAAAAGACAAATGCCTACAAACAAATAATGAATAAGCTTTAAGTATAACTTTTTCAGGAATTTAATCTTCAGAAACTCATAGATATATAACTCATGAAAAAGTATAGTGCCCGTCAACAGCATCAGATAGCAGTTGATAGTAGCCGGAAAGGAAGTTCGTGGATTAAAGAACTGATTCAGATAACCGCTTGATGAAAAAAGATAAAGCACCAGAAAAAAAACGTAGGCCCAATAATATAAATAAATACGGCGACGGGTGTAAAAGAAAAAAAACAGAGATAAAAGACTGATAAGTAGGGTAGACCCATTAAAAAATGAGTCATAAAACAAAACAAGGTCATTGGCATAGGGGTGTTGTCTTTCAGCAGAAAGTACAAGAAACGCCCTGGTAGAAAAATGAACCTTATTATTTCTGCACAGAATTAAAATAGTATAATGCTTCTGTGGTTTTACGGTAAATGCAAAGGCATGATAACGACTTGGAATGTCTTTTTTCTGAAAACTCAGTTGCCACGAGCTGTTATTCCTGGCAACAAGAGAGTCTCCCTCATAAGCGCTGAACTCTAGATCATCAACATAAACCTGCTGAAATTCCAGAATCAATCGTTGACTGATAGCTGACTGAAATTCCAGTTTTAGCCAGTGATAATCATCATTAGCCTGAAAAACCAGAATTGGATCGGTAGCCTTAAAAATTACGTCTTTTACCCTGAAAATACTATCGGCGCTAATTGGCACGGGAGTATCATAAACCAGAGCATAGCCTTCAAGTGTACTCTCTTTGAAACCCTTGTTTAACTCAAAAACAGGTTTTTTCTGAGCAATGGCTATTCCAAGGCCTGCCGTAAAAAATATGGCGGATAAAAGCGTTTTCAACAGATTAAAATTTTATCAAAATTAGCGGCCGGACAATGAAATCAAAATACCTCCAAATAGGTATTTCTTTCAGCCGGCTCATAAAGTAGTTTTGAGCCTCTTTAGCAAAATACGATTTTCTGAATATGATAAAGAGATTTCATAATAACCACTATAACCATGAAAGGGCGGGGGATACTATTTTTAATCGTTATTTTTTCTTTATATTATGCTGATACTTCTGCTTCAAGTATGAGAGTTTGCTCAAATGTCGAATGTACTAATGGGTCGCCTGGCAACAGAGTAGGCATCAGTGTTGTCAAAAATGGTGGGTCAGGTAAACGTACGCCTCTTGACTGGAATCTGCTTAATTTAAAGCAACCTGCACAACAGAATTCGGTGAGTGCTGGTGCTATACAAATCACCCAGGCTGATGTTACGCAATTGGCTGCTAATGGTAACTCATGGGTGGTTTTTGGCGGGGCCAACGAAAGAATGCCTATGAATATAGGGGTGGCAAATAATTCTTCTCCACAAGCGTGGTCTTTACCGTCTGATTTTCAGGAATATTTTGATTATTACACTCAGGATGATTTCATCGACCCTTCAAAAGTACCTGTCGCATTAAGATTTTCTGGTGCGACTCATGTCACCAAATCAGTCTATATAGATGACAATAATGTTGAGTTTGATGTTTATGAGCATTTTAAACTCACCTCGAATAAGGTCGATCGCCTGGGGCGTTCGTTCGATTTTGATATCAGTAATGATGCCTTTGACGAGCCTGATTATGAATTTATGCGGGTGCCCTTGAGCTTAGGGAATGTCATCTCTTCAACAATAGAAGAATACGATTACCGAAAGAAACAGACGCTCCAAAAAACGATAACCACCTTAACAATAGATGCCTACGGTACAATCACTATTCCAAACTATGGTACTTTCAGTTGTTTGAGGGGCTATTATCAAAGTCAGGTTTATTCCAGAATAGACGAATCAAGTCCTTATGTGTTGAAACGCACTTCCAACAGTATAGGTTTTATGACCAGAGAGGGACATTTTTTTCAGGCTACTATTGTATCTCAGAACGGATCAAACGCCTTGCTGGAAAACCTGAGTTTTAAAGCTATTGTGCCGACGGCATTATTAAGTGAAACTTCAGAAGTCAGAATCAATAATGATTCCAAGGGCGTAAGCATCAATAATTATAATACAACTGCCCATCACTCGGCTATTCTGGATGTAGATAATGACAGCCTGGGGATTCTGATACCAAGAATTTATTTGAATAATCGCCCTTCTGACCCGGCAATGGGTTTGCTGATTTATCAGATGGACGAAACACCAGGATTTTATTATTATGACGGAGAAGAATGGCTGAGATTAAGTTCAGCCACAGACCCGAATGCCAGGGTTTCTGCCGCTGCTAAGCAGAAAAAAACAGTAGGAAAAGGACAACTTATGGCAGGGTCAGCCTTTATAAGGTTCGAACAGCCAAGAGATGATTTTGAAGAATTGCTACTAAATATACAACTGGAAGGTGACTGCAAGGGGGTGTATATCTCAAAAAAGACCCGGGAGGGCTTTGAGTTGAAGGAGATACAAAAGGGGAAATCGAATGTGAAATTTAGCTGGAGTCTGAATTGAAATATCTGATGAGCAATATTAAAGGATTATATAAAGAGCGTGCATCAGCCTTAAAAGCTATTGTTTTATCAGGGGTATTGTCGGGGCTTGCATATCCATGTTTTCCTGACTATCCCTTTGGTATTTTAGCCTGGTTTGCTCTCGTACCTATTTTGCTCGAACTCCGAAAGGCAGATACATTCAGGCAGCATTTTGCATTGATTATGCCTGTGTTTATTATCAGTAGTCCTATTGGTTTCTGGTGGACAAGCTATTATAACCTCCCCACATTTTTTATCTGTTATTTTACGCAGATGTTTTCGTTGTACGGAGTTTTTATCGCCCATTTTTTTGTTCAGAAGCGTTTCGGGTGGTATAAGTCATTGATAATATTCCCCTTTCTCTGGACTACTCTTGAC
>CALRLN020000427.1:0-4983 GCA_943368675.1 Chitinophaga pinensis
TAGTCATTCCTTAAAAAACTGTTTCAGAAAACAAGGGACTTAATTTAAAGATTTGATTGGTAAAAATATGGATTAAAAACCTGAGCCAGAGAACGAGTTGTTCTTTGATTTGATTAAATCTGAGCTTCAAATTGTAACCAATACCTGCTAGCAAGGCATTATGTACATCACCTGCCACTCCTTTAAGGAAATTTAATCCTAAAGAATGGTTTCGTTTTAAATGAGCTATAGTAGGTTCAATGGCTGCTCTTGCTCTAAACCTACTGCGAGCCACCTGCTGTTTATATCTGGTCTTTTCTTTGTTGTTTTGCGGAATGAGTATTTGTGTGCTTTCTACCTGACTTATCCCTCTAAACCCTCTGTCGGTACTGGCTATTGTTGGCCTTGTTCCCCCTATCAGTTCCCTGACTCTTTGACTTTGGGCTAAACTTCCCTCAAGCGTTTTGCTGTCATGAACATTACCAGCAAATCGTTTTACCGCAGTGATGACTCCTGTTTTTCTACCTCTGACAATAGACACCTTTGTTCCAAACTCATAAGCCTTACCTGCTTTTCCTTTAGCAATACATGCCGTTTGAGGTTCGTGGAGACTATAAATCTTGTCTTTACTGTTTTGCTCTTGCCTTAGAACTTTATGATAGTTCTCAAATTCAGTTCTGTACAGCTCTTTTGTGGACGCAGGTAGTTTTCTTTCTAACTCCCGTAGCACTCGTTTGCCAATTGTCCGTAGTTTCTTCCGTGCCATCATCGCCTTCCTTTTCCGTTTGGGGTGATGTCCGAAATATGCCTCCCGAAGATACTCTTTGCTTACCCTCTTATAGCTTTGCCTTTGACTGATACCCTCTTTCTCTGCAATTCTGCTACAATTATCAATTACTTTTTTGGCCAGTTTCGCATCTGTCGGAAAAGTAATGTTTTTCTCTTGTACGCTCGTGTCAATCTGAACTTCCTTCTCATTCTTTGCTTTTGGGTGAAGTGCCACACTTTGGCTCAACAAGAATTCCAAACCCTGCTCTTTCAGCCTTTTACGGAAATGAACAAACTCACTAGGATCAAAGGGCTGCGTACTTTGAAAAAAATCTTCTCCTGTAAAGAATTGCCAATATGGGTTCTCTATCCATCTGGCAACAACCGATTCATCACTTTCTTTAAACATCTCTTTCAACAACAGCAATCCTGCAATTTCCCTAATCGGAATAGAGGGTCTGCCTTGCTCTGCATATAAATGCTGAAATTCAGCCTCGATTTTCAACCAATCAAGCTCCTGAGCAAGTTTTACTAAAGGATGTTCTAGATTTATCAGGTCAATGAGCCTGGTTTGAAATAGCTTTTGCTGTGAATCAGGTTTTATTTTACCTAACATTTTGCCAGTTTTTGATAGGTAAATATACAAAAACTGGCAATTTTACACAAACAAAATTACCCTTTTCTTTTACATAAATCACTACATATCAATAAGTTACATGTATTTTAAGGAGTGACTAATTATGACATAAAATCCACCGATTATTGATTGAAGCATCTTTGAAATAATAATTTTGAATACTTCTAAGAGGAATAGTAAAGTGAGGTTATTTCGCTAATGCATTGTTTGCAGATATGATAATCGTTCTATTGGAAATAGTATTAGTTGAATTTTAAAACATTTGTGTCAGGGAAAAGGATCCCATTTTCAGCCACATCGGAAAATTGGTATAACAAATAAACCAGGTGCCAACCACCCCGTGAAGATGTTTTGCATCAATTAACGTATATAAGTTTAATTAATAACTGTTTTCATCCAGTCTGACTTTACCCCTGAACGTCCAGAAAACAAATGTAGTATAAGTGGCAACAATAGGCACACCTATCAGCGCAAAAAGCAGGATGATTTTTAAAGACTTATCTGTCGATGAGCCGTTATGAACGGTAATGCTATAGGTAGGGTCTATGCTCGATAAAATAATGTTCGGAAAAAGCCCCACAGCCACCAGCACCATCAGCATTGCTGTCACAAAAGCCGACGACATAAACGCATAGCGATACTTGCGTCTGGAAATCTGCCGGGTAATATTGGCAACAGCCAGAATAGCGAGAATCGGGAACGCAAACATATAGGGTACGTCCTGATAACGCTCAGCCATGTGCGGCACATACAGCAAAGTGGCAACAGATGTAAGGGCAAACATCAGCACAAAAAAGATAGTAGTGTTTTTTACCAGTATTGTCAGTTTGGCATAGAGCCTGTTTTCGGTTTTCATTACCAGATAAATGGCACCGTGCATCATAAATAGCGCAAGCGTAGTAAACGCTATCAGTATGGCATAAGGATTAAAGAAGTCACTCAGAGTGCCTTTATAAGTATAGTTCTGGTCAAGCGCCAGACCTCGTATAATATTACCCAGTATAAGCCCCAGCGACAGCGCAAGAATAATGCTTGAAACACTATAGCATATATCCCACATTTTCCGCCACCAGAGCATCGGCTCTTTCGAACGGAATTCAATAGAAATAGCCCTGAAAATAAGCATAACCAGAAACACCATAAAGGGCTCATAAAAGGCCGAAAAAATAGTAGCATATACCAGGGGGAAGCCTGCAAACAAGGCACCACCGCCAATTACAAGCCATACTTCGTTGCCATCCCACACAGGTCCGATGGCATTGAGCGCTTTGCGGCGGCTTTCTTCTTTATTAAAAAACAGGTGCAGTGCGCCTGCCCCCAGATCAAAACCATCCAGTATGGCATACCCGCTGAATATACCGCCAATAACCAGAAACCACCAGGTTGCCAGATTGAGTCCAAGTACTGTTTCCATTATTTTAGCATAGGGTTATCACGTTTTGAGTATTCCGGAATCACTTCATCACTTTCTCCCACCGGGCCATGTTTTATTTTTTTATTAAGCATATACAAAAACAAAACAAACAACAAGGCATACACCAGGGTAAACATAATCAGAGAAAACATCACCTGTTCGGCTTTAAGCGACTGCGAAAGTGCGTCCGACGTCCGCAGAAGATTATACACCACCCAGGGTTGCCGCCCAACCTCGGCCGAGTACCAGCCTACCTGATTGGCAATCTGGGGCAATAGCACAGCCCAGGCAAAAATATGCAGCAGCCATCGCTGCTCAAACAATTTGCCGCGCCACCATAAAAACGAAGCCAGAAGCGTAAGCCCGATTAAGCTCACACCAATAGCCACCATTAAATGGTAAGTCTGAAAAACAAAATTAACGGCTGTGGGGCGGTCTTCTTTTCTGAAAGCGTTCAGGCCCTTTACGGGTGTTTTAAAATCCTGATGAATCAGAAAACTCAATCCGGCAGGTATACTGATGCCACTTACTTTTTGTGTTTTATTATCGACCCATCCGGCCAGATACATATCGGCAACCGCCAGCGAATCATAATGTCCTTCAAAGGCCGCTAATTTGGCAGGTTGATGTTTAGCCACCAGGTCGGCCGAGCGATGGCCGGTAAACAATTGCATTAAAGAGGCAACAGTAGCT
The DNA here is from genome assembly GCA_943368675.1 of Chitinophaga pinensis. GTDB lineage: Bacteria > Bacteroidota > Bacteroidia > Cytophagales > Spirosomataceae > Emticicia. The sequence goes on from CALRLN020000427.1 coordinate 3,492, forward strand.
ACTGCCAGAGCAATTTTAAAGCCGGGTCTGGCAATAGCCAGATGCCGCCCTCGTAAAATATAATAGGCGTTTACACTCAAAACCAGAAACGAACCTGCCAGAAACGCCCCGATAATCACATGCGAAAGCCTGTCGATACTTGATGGATTAAAGACCATTTCCCAGAAGTCGGTAATAACAGCCCTTGCTTTCATGCCTTCTCCCTCAATGCGATAGCCTGCCGGGGTTTGCTGCCATGAATTAGCCACCACAATCCAGATAGCCGAAAACATAGAGCCCAGCGCAACCATGAGTGTAGCAAAAAAATGCACGCGGGGGCGTACCCTGTTCCAGCCAAAAATCAGAATCCCCAAAAAGCCCGACTCCAGGGCAAAAGCAAAAATACCTTCTGCCGCCAGCGCACTACCGAAAATATCACCTACATAGCGCGAATAAACAGCCCAATTGGTGCCAAATTCAAACTCCATTACAATACCGGTTGCCACACCGATACCGAAAATCAGGGCAAAAATCCTAATCCAGAATCTTGTCATTTGTTCATAAACCGGCTTACCTGTGCGCAGATATAGCCCTTCCATGATCACCATCACAACACCCAGGCCAATACTTAAAGGAGGATATATATAATGAAAGGCAATAGTAAACGCAAACTGTATACGTGAGAGTATTTCAGTATTCATATCTCATTGTGTTAGACGAGGCGAATTTCAGTGCCAGATAAATACAAATCAAGAAAAATCTGCTTTATTTTGGGCATTAAAAATTCTTTTACGCCAACACCATAATCCTTCGTTTTTGCCGAATTTATTTCTTCAATCCGGTGTTTTATAAGATTATCCCACCACCTCACAAAAACCGCAGCCCTCAGCACAATAGCGGCCAAAACCACCCAGATAACCTACTTCTATCACTTCTTTAGGGCCGGTAAGCGCAAAGGTAAAATCTCTGTATCCTTTAATTTCCGTAGCGGTTTCCTTATGTTCTTTGATAGTTATTTTCCTTGACTTCATCCTCGAGCTATCAAGCAACTCAAAGCGAATCTCCTGCTCAATCAGGCGGGTATCAATTGCTTCATTTCTTTCTTTGATTACACTCAGGTATTTATCAATAAGCCCTGAAACAAGGTATTGCCCGAATCGGTCGTCGGTAGGGGCAAGGTACTGGTCGATACCCTCTTTTTTTTCAGCCACTACCATCAGCGATGTCGCCCTGAATGAGGTCGTACTATTAAGCGGAAACGCAGGCAATACATCCATGTCTTCTACCTTAAACAGCACCTTATACTCACGGTTAAAAACCTCCACTACCTTCTCCCGAAAAAGCCCGGCAATAAATTTCTCGGCAATCTGGTCAATATAAAATGAAACTGTCCAATGAACAGTAGGTGAAATAATCCGGAATCCCGAACCCCCGGCCTCATAGCTGATTTTGGCCTGTAAATCCGAGAAAGTAAAGTGTCTGAAAGTTTTCTTCTGTTTAACCGGATATCCTT
>CALRLN020000428.1:0-4976 GCA_943368675.1 Chitinophaga pinensis
ATCAGCCCTGAAGTCTTGAAAGAACTTGAAAAGTGGTCAGCCGAAGAGTTCCGAAGCCTGAACGGGCAGATAGAATACATCTTAAGCGATGCTCTGAAAAAAAGAAAAAAGAGCAAGAAAAGTGAGGAGTAATATCACAGGAGGTGCATTCCGTGCCTCCTGTGATTATATTTTTATACCTTCTTCGTCTAAGTATCTGCCAATATTAATTGTAATTCCATCGAAGAGTTCAATATCTTTATTCCAGTTTTTTATGAGCCAGTCTTCCTTAGGAGATGTTACAATTACTTGCTGAGTAGAGGTAATTACCCAGAAAACCTTCTCTACACCAAACTCAAAAAGTTTTTCAGTTTTACGAGTCAAATACTCCATAAAACTGCTTTCACTTAAATCCGCATTGGTATCTATTTCAATTACATATTTAGGAGGTACGTCAGAATATTTGGTAGTAATTTTATCAGCAGTCAATACTTTTTTATCATAAACCAAAATATCCCCGGCCAAAGTATCTTTATATCCTAATTGCAATCCTGATTCGTTGCTATGAACCCTGTATTTTTTATTATCGTAAAAACGCAGGATTATACTTAATATAAAAACTACTAATTCTGATTGTAAAGAACTACTACCCATTATTTCTTCAGCATTAACGCGTTTTTTTATAGCCTCTTTGTAACCCCTATAATAGATTGGCTCTCCATCCATTACTTCGTAGATGAATTGTTCCGGGATTTTCTTTTTTAAAGTCTTTTTTGTGGTCTCAAGCACCATCTTTCCTCGCATTTATTTTAAACTAAGGTACAACAATCTTTGCACTTCCTCAAAATCTCTTCGTTTTATTTCTGATAAAGGCACGAATCAATAGCGAAAATTAGCTATTTTTGCGGCTCATTATTAGTTTTTATTTTTTATGCAAATCAAGGAAATTCTTACACAGACACCTACAGAACAGGAGGTAACAGTAAAAGGCTGGGTACGTACCAAACGAGGCCAGGCAGCCGTAACATTCATTGCGATTAACGACGGCTCAACTATTCATAATATTCAGGCAGTAGTAGAAGGTAATAATAATATTAATGAAGAGACTTTAAAACTGGTTACTACTGGCGCATGTGTGGCTGTAACAGGCAAATTGATTGCTTCTGTGGGTTCTGGTCAGGCGGTAGAAGTGAAAGCTGAAAAAATAGAAGTATATGGCACGGCTGATGAGACTTTCCCGATGCAGCCCAAACGCCACTCGATGGAGTTTCTGCGTGAAAAAGCACACTTGCGTTTCCGTACTAACACTTTTGGGGCTATTTTTCGTATCCGCCATGCTTTAGCTTTTGCTATCAATAAATATTTCAATGATAAAGGGTTCTTTTACCTGCATACGCCTATCATTACGGCATCTGATGCTGAGGGAGCAGGTGAAATGTTTCATGTAACAACGTTTGACATCAAAAACCCTCCGAAAACAGAAGATGGAGCAATTGATTATAAAGAAGATTTCTTTGGTCGTGAGACGAGCTTAACGGTATCGGGACAATTAGAGGGTGAATTAGGGGCTTTGGCTTTATCGAAAATTTATACTTTCGGGCCGACTTTCCGTGCTGAAAATTCTAATACGACCCGTCACCTGGCAGAATTCTGGATGATTGAGCCGGAAGTAGCTTTCTATGAGTTGGAAGACAACATGGCTTTGGCAGAGGATTTCGTGCAATATGTCATTAAATATGCTTTAGAAAACTGTGCTGATGATTTAGCCTTTTTGGAAAAACGTTTGTTAGACGAAGAGAAAAACAAACCTCAGAACGAGCGCAGCGAAATGGCTTTACTAGAGAAATTACGTTTTGTAGTGGATAACCAATTTGAAAGATTGACGTATACGGAAGCGATTGAGATTTTATTAAAATCGAAACCGCATAAAGAAAAGAAATTCCAGTATCCTGTTGAGTGGGGTATCGATTTGCAGTCAGAGCATGAGCGTTATCTGGTAGAGAAACACTTCAAAAAACCTGTGATTCTGACTAACTATCCTAAAGAGATAAAGGCATTTTATATGAAGCAAGATGCTGATGGCAAGACTGTAAGAGCGATGGATGTATTATTCCCGGGTATTGGTGAAATCATCGGAGGCTCACAACGTGAAGATGATTACGAAAAATTATTGACCCGTGTGAAGGAAGTAGGCATTGACCCGGAAAACATCTGGTGGTATCTGGAAACCCGTAAGTTCGGTTCTGCACCACATTCCGGTTTTGGTTTAGGCTTTGAGCGTCTGGTATTGTTCGTGACAGGTATGACCAATATCCGTGACGTAATTCCTTTCCCAAGAACACCTAAGAGTGCTGAATTTTAATTTTAGAAAATAAATGATACTTACGCTCGCTATATTTCTTGCTATTGTTTTTGCCAATGTGGTAGTCGGGGTTTATCTCGAGCGTAAGGTTTCTGCTTTTATACAAGATCGTCTCGGCCCTATGGAAGTAGGTCACTGGGGGCTTCTCCAATTAATTGCTGATTTACTGAAACTGATTCAGAAAGAAGACATTACCCCTGCCAATGCAGACCGTAACCTGTTTAAGTTTGCGCCTATTATGCTATTTATGGTGGTATTTGCAGGCTTTGCAGTTTTCCCGCTTTCCTCAGGCTTATCCGGTTCAGGAACACAAACAGGTGTCTTCCTTCTATTAGCCGTTGTTTCTTTAGATATTCTAGCCATTCTGATGGCTGGATGGGCATCTAATAATAAATACTCTTTACTGGGAGCCATGCGCTCGGTAGCACAGATTATTTCTTATGAGGTACCGCTGGGCTTATCTGTTCTTTGTGTGATTCTGATTACACAAACGCTTGATTTACAGGAAATCAGTTTTCAACAGGGAATCTTCTGGGACGAAAAGAATTACCTTTTCGGCATTAAAGCATTAGGTGTAGAAGTGGGTGAGGTTGGTGGCTTTTTGACCTGGAATATTTTGAGAAACCCGTTTCTATTGATTGTCTTTGTTATTTATTTCATCGCATCCCTTGCAGAAAGTAATCGTGCTCCTTTTGACTTACCCGAAGCAGAATCTGAATTAATTGGAGGTTTTCATACTGAATACTCTGGTTTCAGATGGGCCGTTATGATGCTTTCAGAATACGCTATGATGCTGCTTGTATCCATTTTAGGAGTGATTCTATTCCTGGGTGCCTGGAATACACCTTTCCCTAATATTGGACCAGTGAAATTAGCAAACTGGACAAGTGGAGAAATAGGGCATTGGTCAGCCAACGTTTGGGGTGCATTCTGGTTACTATTAAAATCTTATCTGTTAATTTTTATACAGATGTGGCTCCGCTGGACACTCCCGCGCTTACGTGTTGACCAACTGATGCATCTTTCGTGGAAAGTACTTACACCTTTTTGTCTGATACTCCTGTTGATTTCCGGAGTCTGGCGATTGCTGATGGTTTAACCCAACTCAAACCATCCCCTGAATTGATGCGCTTTTTCTTTACTGATAATAATCTCTTCTTTACTCGGTACGAGCAGTCTTAATTCGATTTTTCCGGTAAAATGTGTCCTGTAGCTTTCAATAGCCGTCTTATTAACTATAAATTGGCGATTCGCACGAAAGAATTGTTCAGGGTTTAATAATTCTTCTACTTCATCCAATGAATTATAGTCTGTTATCAATTTCTGAGTTTCTCCCTCAGTAAAAGTCTGAATCCAGATTACTTCGTCCCGGTAAAAACAGGCTACTTTGCTTTCAGGAATAGCCACAATGCTTCTATGATGATGGGCTGTAAAGCGGGTTTTATACTTAGGGGTTGCTACCCGATTCTTTAAATCAGAAAGCAGGCTACCTAATTGTTCCTGATAAACATCTGATTTAACCGCCTGACTATTCTTCTTAAACTTATCAAAGGCACATTTTAATTCAGACTTATCAATCGGTTTTAAAAGATAGTCTATACTATTCAACTTAAATGCACGAATAGCGTATTCATCATAGGCAGTAGTAAAAATGATAGGGCAATTTACCTCAGCCTCCTGAAATATATCAAAGCTAACCCCATCAGACAACTGAATATCAGATAATACCAAATCAGGTGTTTGATGGATTTTAAACCAGGTCAGTGTTTCTTTTACACTTCCAATGGTAGCCAGAATTATTGCTGATGGCTCCAGATCCTGAACCAGCTTTTCAAGGTTTTTAGCTACTAATGGCTCGTCCTCTATTATCAGTATTTTCATGTCAGATTAAAGGTATTTTTACTGAGAACACATCGCCTTCTTCACTTATCACTATCTCCCTATCACTGAGAAAACTGTACAAGGTTTTCAAATTAATCAACCCCTGTCCATTAGAAGTTTCCACCTGTTTTTTCTTCTGAATGTTGTTCTCAATTATTAATGTATCCCCATTACTTTCAATATGAATAACCAGAGGATTATTCTCATTGATAATATTGTGTTTAATAGCATTCTCTATCAGTATCTGGAGCGTAACAGGCGTAATCTGTAAATCTAAGGTATCTTCGGCAATATCAAAATCCACCATTAAGGCATCTCCGAAACGGGTTTTCAGCAGACCTATGTAGTGTTTGATGAATGTCAGTTCAGTCTCAAGGCTTACCAGACCTTTTTCTTTGTTTTTCAGCACATAGCGAAAGACCTTAGATAATTGCTGCAAAAAATCCCTTGCAAGTGTCGGATTCTCCTGAATCAATGAATCTAATGATGTAAGGCTATTAAACAAAAAATGTGGGTTCAATTGATTTTTAAGATTATCAAATTGTACCTGAGATTTCTCTTTTTCAAGATTTGTGGCTCTCAATGCACTCTCACGCCATCTTTGTAAGGAATAATAGGTGAAATGACCTACATTGAGCAAAACTACCACTAATAGTTGTGTAAAGTATCCTGTAATTTTAGCCAGTTGTGTAAGTTCAGTACGAACAAGATAATCAAATTTCTCAATTCTGAAAATATGTGTTGCCATATATAA
>CALRLN020000429.1:0-4975 GCA_943368675.1 Chitinophaga pinensis
ACTGAACCGTAATCAGGAAGCCATCAATTCATTCAATCAGGTAATTGCCATTGATTCTACACAGGCATCAGTCTACAATAATCGCGGTATGTGCTATAGTAATATCGGAAAGTATTACTTTGCGCTAAAGGACTTTGACAGGGCCGTCAGGCTTGATACGCAATATACCCGGGCTTACTATAACAGAGGGACTACATTGAATCTGCTTGGTTGCGGCAGGTGTGCCATTGATGATTTCACGGCAGCTATATTGCTCGACCCAACCTTCGTGAATGCCTATAATAACCGTGGCAACAGTTTAAGAAAAGAAGGGCATTTTAAAGGCGCTATTACCGACTATACCAAGGCTATTGAATTAAATGCTGAAAGCCCGGACAACCTGATTTTCTATTATAACAGAGGCAGTTGCCACCATGCATTGGAGCAATTTGAGGATGCCATTAAAGATTTTGATAGGGTCATTAAACTGGACCCTAAAAATACGGAGGCTTTAAACAGCCGGGGTCTTAGCCGGCTGAGCATGAATAAGTTTGAGGAAGCCCTGAAAGATTTTAACCAGGTTCTGGCAATCAATCCTAAACACAGGATGGCCAGACGGAATATCAAAAGGGTATACACGAAGGCGAAGAAGCGGCTTTTTACGATTTGAGACTGTCTATGATGAAACCAGCACTGGGCGTTATTTTATTTACCGTTTTTGGCTATTGTCAGATTACCGTCTGGGGATTCGTCGTCATGCTGTTAAATACCGCCTTCATTTCTTCCGAAACATTGCTATCGCCTGACGCCATGTTTGCCTTATATACCAGGGCGCCTGAGCATTATATTCTGGAACGATTTGGTCTGAATGTTGGCATTAGTCTGGTTTTCAGCACATTACTGACTTTGCTCTACTGGTTAATCCGGAAGTTTTTTATGCTGCCCGAAACGGTCATTGAGAAAGTTGATACCCTCAGGTTTTTTAAATGGCAAACCGCAGCACTGTTTTGCTTCGGTATTTGTACCATTTTCTGGAGAATCTACAAAATTTTTCATCCTTATCCGGAAGTGTGGTAATTGAGGGTTTGGTGGGGCCAAATGTATCTGCCACTGATTAACACAATAATCTTTACCTGTTTCTATCCGAAAGCGGTTATTATCACATAGATTTCTTCTCAATCGTGCCTAAGCCTATAATCCGGCGCAAGATTAGTCATAAGCTTCACTTTTTGGTTAAACCGGATACTAATCAGCAGGAAGGCAACCGGGCCGAATATTGCATAGCCTATTATTCCGATATTCCTTATTTGCATATTTCCGGTTGGCAACCCACCTACTCCGATGAGGCTCAATATACCGCTAATCATCATTATCACTTTAATGGTTTTCTCCAAACCCTGTTGCCTGAACTGAATAGCGCCAAATATTATAGAGAGTCCATAGAACCAATCCCAGGCGAGAACGTCCAATGCATAGGCTATGGAAGGCCATCTGAACGAAAACAGCAGATTATATTCGGGTAATTCTCTGAATTGCTGACTATCACCCACCGTAAGAATAAGAGTATGGACGCAGGAAGTGATAGCGGCCATAATAAACATCAGACACACGGCAATGAAACTATATATTCTGGTATCAGATTCATTACAATAATGAATGGCAGCCATACTTATTGCCATTACTGGTGAGATAATAAGTATAAGCACTTCCATTATACAGAAGTAAGGATGGCCAATGGGTTCATCAGGAGAATCCAGGGATAAAAAGCCTGATAAGGTTATGACGGCATAAATTAAGCCCATGATGAATACCAGCCAACTTGTGTACTTGCTAATGAATAAGCAATTTATTTTTGTGTCTTTGCTAATCATCAAAAAAGGATTAATACTGGTAAAGGAAAGCATTTGTCGTTAAACTGAAATTGATTAGTCTCATTGCTTCATTTGATTAGGATCATAGTAAATCAATCTATAGTTTTCAGATTCAACAAAATGTACTCCGCCTAGATTTTCTAATATGCGAACAGGATGTTCGAGCCACAATTTTTCACTTTCCGGAAATAATTCCTAATTTGTCACAAATAAAACAGAATCTCTATGCTAACCAACGTTGAACATATAGGTATTGCCGTAAAAGATATGGTTGCTTCAAATGATTTATTTACGAAGCTACTAAATATAGCACCCTATAAATCTGAATCAGTAGAAAGTGAAGGCGTGCTTACCTCATTTTTTAAGGTCAATGAAACTAAAATCGAGCTTTTAGAGGCCAGTAATCCGGATAGTGCCATTGCAAAATTTATAGAAAAACGAGGTGAGGGTATTCATCATATCGCCATTGAAGTAGATGATATTCTGGCTGAAATGAAGCGCCTGGAAAGTGAAGGATTTATTTTATTGAATGCTGAACCTAAATTGGGTGCGGATAATAAACTGGTGTGTTTTTTACATCCAAAAAGTAGTAATGGGGTGTTGGTGGAGTTGTGCCAGGAGCGGAAGGAAGGGTAATAAAAAACAACGGTAAAACTGATGGATTAAAAAATCCATGTTAAGATAATAAGCCGGAGACAGGGCGGTGCCCTGTCTCTACTCGGCATAATTCTATACTTGTATAAATCTAAAGCTTACTTCCTGATTACCGCCCCCAACTCCTTCTCATAAGCCCCAATCAGCCTTTGCATAGTTTTATCAATGCTTTCGTCAGTGAGGGTTTTCTCTTTGTCTAAAAGAATATAACTTACCGAGTAAGACTTCTTGCCTTCGCTTAGTTTTTCACCTTCATAAATATCAAATACATTCACGGCTTTCAGCAGGTGGCGCTCTACCTTATAGGCGATGGCTGATACCTGTTCGAACGTGGTGGTGGTGTCTACTACTAATGATAAATCGCGGCGTACTTCCGGGAACTTCGGTATCTCGACATACTCAACTTTATCCGTATATTGTTTCAGCACAAATTCCCAATCAAAATCGGCATAGAAAACGGCCTGTTTTACATCGGCCAGTTTTGCTATTGATGGTTTTATCAGACCTAAACTCACGATAGGCTTTTTATTGACTATATAGGTAAGTCCATACTGATATACCGGTGAGTTTAATTCCTGCGCATCAAATCTGGTCACTTTCATGGCCTTCAATACTTTTTGTACAGCCAGCGCCAGGTCATGAAATGTAACAGGTACACTCGGTGCCAGCCAGGTTTCGTTTTGCTGATTGCCCGTTAGCCATAAGCCCAGGTGTTTGCTTTCCTTGTATTTCTTCTCTTGTCCTTCTTCCTGTTTCGTAAAATAAGCACGGCCGAACTCAAATAGTTTCAGGTCTTTCTGACGGCGGTTGATATTATAAGCCACCGACTCCATACCTGTCAGTAAAAGACTCTGGCGCATAACGGATAATTCCTCACTCAATGGGTTCAGCAAAGTCACCTGACCACCTTTGGCAAGGCTTTGTGTAGCTTCATTATAGGCAGGCTTGGTAATCGATAGCGTCTGAATCTCATTGAAGCCATTAGCCGCTAATAACTCTATGATACGCATCTGTAGCTTATCTGCATCTTTATCAGGGAAACCCGATAAATAATCAGCTTGCAGATTTTCTGAAAGCTCTATATTATCAAAACCATAAATACGCAGAATCTCTTCTATTACATCGGCCTCTCTGGTTACATCTACCCTGTAAGGCGGCACACTTACCGTCATTTCAAAGGCATCGTCGGTCAGCACTTTTATATCAAGGCTTTCGAGTATCTTATGAATGAGTTCATCTTCAAGGTTTTTACCAATCAGTCGGTTGATGTTTTTATGCTTTACTGTAATGGTCAGGTTTTCAATAGGCGCAGGATAATTATCAATTACGCCGTCGAGTATTGTACCCCCGGCCAGTTCCTGTACCAATAAAGCAGCCAATCTGATAGCAAAAGGTGGCATATTAGGGTCAGTACCACGCTCGTATCTGAACGACGCATCCGTTTTAAGTGCGTGGAAAGTGGCAGTACGCCTCACCCACACCGGGCTGAAATAAGCTACTTCCAGAAATATATTGCTCGTTGTTGCCTTGATACCTGACTTTTGTCCGCCAAATACTCCGGCAATTGCCATTGGTTCTTCTGCATTACATACCATCAGATCATGGCCTGAAAGTGTTCTTTCGGTACCATCAAGTGTAGTAAACTTTGTTCCTTTCTCAGGCACGCGCACTACTATCCTTTTGCCTTTTACCTCATCAGCATCAAAAGCATGCATGGGCTGGCCTAATGTATGGCATATATAATTAGTAATATCTACTATATTATTGATCGGATTCAGGCCGATAGATTGCAGTGATTTCTTCAGCCATTCCGGTGATTCCTGCACGGTTACGCCTTGAATCTCCAGTCCACAAAAGCGAGGGCAAGCCTCAGTATTTTCAATAATTACCTGAAAATCCGTTTTTTGTTCACTGACAGCAAATTTTTCTATCGAAGGCAATTTAATTTCACGACCCAGCACTGCCTTTAAATCACGGGCTACACCAAAGTGAGAAGCCGCATCAGCACGATTAGGTGTCAGACCAATTTCAATCTGGAAATCCGGTTCTAAAGAGAAATATTTGGCCGCAGGGGTACCATTGGGTAAATCTGTATCTAAAACCAGAATACCTTCGTGCGAAGTACCAATGCCCATTTCGTCTTCGGCACAAATCATACCTTCTGACGGATACCCGTACACCTTACGTTTTTCAATCGTAAACGATTTGCCGTCAGCAAAATAAATGGTTGTGCCGAGGGTGGCAACTACTACTTTTTGTCCTGCCCGTACATTGGAAGCTCCGCAGACGATAGTAGAGGGAGTTTCAGCGCCAATATCAATAGTTGTCAGGCTTAGCTGTTTATCTTTCACCATAAATGGCTCGCAGGTGAGCACCTCTCCTATTACAAAGCCTTTTAATCCTCCTTTTACCGATTCTATTTCTTCAATCCCTTCCACCTCCAGTCCTGTGCCTGTCAATAATTTTCCGAT
>CALRLN020000430.1:0-4972 GCA_943368675.1 Chitinophaga pinensis
TTCCGGAATTATTATCAATGATATTAATAAGGGGAAATCACTTTATAAATTTATTCAGTTTGTATTCAGGAAAACCGATATTGTAGTTTGCCAAAGCAAATACTGGAAAGAGTTATTCCAAAATTGCGTACCAGATGTGCCTGGTGCCAAGTTTGTAATCATAGAAAATATGATTGACATAAGTTTATATGGTAATTTGCCGTTAAGAGATACTAAAAATACTGAGACGGTCACTATTCTGTTTAATGCCTGGGTAAAAAGGGATAAGGGCATTTTTGAGTTTGTTGAAGCAATAAAGCTACTTAGACAGGATAATTTAAACTTTAAAGCCATTGTAGCAGGAAACGGAGCAGACTTTCTTCAGGTAAAAGATGAAATTAATGCGTCCGGCTTAGACAATTACATCGATTTAAAAGGATGGGTATTAGATAATAAAAAAATAGAATTACTGGCTGAGTCAGATATCTACGTTTTACCAACTTACTTTGATGGCTTCCCAAATTCCCTTTTGGAGGCTATGGCCGCAGGAAAAGCATGCATTGGTACCAGAGTTGGGGCTATTCCGGATATGATAGAAGATAATTTTTCAGGCTTACTAATTGATAAACAAAATCATATCCAGTTATATGAGGCTCTTAAAGCTTTAATTGCAGATTCCCAGAAAAGATATAATATGGCCGTAAATGCCAGAGAGAGAATAAGAAGAACTAACACATTAGAAAAAACTGTAGATAAGTACAAGTTATTATTTTCATTAAATAATAAAGTTTAGAATATGCTTCATGATAAAACCCTTTTAATTACCGGAGGTACTGGCTCGTTTGGAAATGCCGTATTGAACCGTTTTCTACACACCGAACATTTTAAAGAAATCCGCATATTCTCGCGTGATGAGAAAAAACAGGATGATATGCGGAATCAACTTAAAAATGAAAAGTTGAAATTTTACATTGGTGATGTACGAGATTATAACAGTATTGAACATGCTACGAGAGGCGTAGATTACATATTTCATGCTGCCGCCTTAAAACAGGTTCCATCATGTGAGTTTTTCCCACTTGAAGCGACAAAGACTAATGTTTTCGGTACGCAGAATACAATTGATGCAGCCGCAAAAAATGGTGTAAAGAAAGTTATCTGTTTAAGTACCGATAAGGCCGCTTATCCTATCAATGCGATGGGTATTTCTAAGGCATTAATGGAAAAAGTAGCGATAGCTGCTTCAAGGAATATATCAAACAATACCACAACTGTATGCCTTACCCGTTATGGAAACGTAATGGGTTCGCGTGGTTCAGTTATCCCTTTATTTCTTAAACAAATCAAGTCCGGAGAACCATTAACAATCACCGATCCCAAAATGACACGTTTCCTTATGTCATTAGAAGAAGCGGTAGAATTGGTTCTATTTGCGTTTGAGCATGGCAATCAGGGAGATTTGTTTGTAAATAAAGCTCCGGCTGGTACAATTGGTGATTTGGCTCAGGCTTTAAAAGAAATGGCCAATGCTGATAACCCTATTAAAATCATCGGTACGCGTCACGGCGAAAAACTTTATGAAACCTTGTGCACACGTGAAGAGATGGTAAAAGCAGAAGATATGGGTGATTTTTACAGAATTCCTGCTGATAATAGAAACTTAAATTATAATCAGTATTTCTCCGAAGGTGAAACAGATGTTTCTACTATTGAAGATTATCACTCACATAATACGCAACAACAAGGTGTAGAAGGTATGAAGCTCCTTTTATCAAAGCTACCATTGGTAAAAAGAGAATTATTCGGTGACCTTACTGCAGTACAATACCCGGCTTAACGATGATTGGTGATATTAAATTAATAGCCGGAGGAGTCCACAGTGATATCCGAGGGTCTATTGAATTTGTCAACGAATTTGATATGAACCAGGTTAAGCGTTTTTATATCATAAAACACAATGATATAAAAACCTTACGTGGATGGAGAGCCCATAAAATTGAACAGCGCTGGTTCTATGTATTAAATGGCATCTTTCAGGTACAAATCGTTAAGATTGACAACTGGGATTCGCCAGATAAGAACCTGCCCATTCAGGAGCAAATACTATCCGAACCTGCAAAACAGATATTACATATTCCTGCAGGATATGCAACCTGCCTTAAAGCTTTAGAGGAAGATTCCAGGATTCTGGTATTTGCAGACTCTGGCATTGAGAATGCAAGCAATGATAATTATCTATTCCCATTAGATTATTTTAGACCTTAAACAAGATATGTTAAAAGTAGGAATAACCGGACAAGAAGGATTTGTAGGCCAACATCTATATAATACATTAGGATTATATCCCGAACAATTCGAGCGTGTCCCCTATCATATTGACTTTTTTCAGGATAACTCAAAACTAGAGGCCTTTGTCAAGCAGTGTGATGTAATTGTACACCTGGCTGCTATGAACAGACATAATGACCCAGAAGTACTTTACAACACAAATATTGATCTGGTAGCAAAACTTATAAAAGCTCTTGAACAAACAAACACTTGTCCGCACGTTCTTTTTTCATCTTCATCTCAGGAAGAAAAAGACAACTTGTACGGTCGAAGTAAAAAGGAAGGACGTAGATTATTTAGTGAGTGGGCAGAGCGTTCAGGAGGTAAATTTACGGGCTTAGTTATTCCCAACGTTTTTGGGCCTTTTGGACATCCAAATTATAATTCTTTTATAGCCACATTCAGCCATCGACTGACACATGGCGAACAGCCTACAGTAGAAGTGGATGGGCTTGTAAAATTAATTTATGTAGGCGACTTAGTAAGAGTTATTATCGACCAGATCATTAGCCAATCCAGCAATTATTTTTTCCAGATACCTCATACTGATGAATATAAAGTAACCGAAGTATTATCTTTGCTCGAAAATTTTAAAGTAAAATATTTTGATCTTGGAATTATTCCTACATTAAAATCAACTTTTGAAATTAATCTATTCAATACTTTTAGGTGCTATATAGATATTCCAAAGCATTTTCCGGTAAAGTACGTTAAGAATAGTGATAAAAGAGGTAATTTTGTGGAAGTAATTCGTTTAGAAAGTGGTGGACAGGTTTCATTTTCGACGACTGTTTGCGATATTACCAGGGGCAACCATTATCATACACGTAAAATTGAGCGGTTTTCAGTAATTAAAGGAGAAGCTCTTATTCAATTAAGGAGGATAGGTACAACAGAAATACTTGATTTTTATTTATCTGGTGAAGAACCAGCCTACGTGGATATGCCCATTTGGTATACACATAATATTAAGAATATTGGTGATACTGAGTTATATACGGTTTTCTGGATTAATGAATTTTATGACCCTGCCGATCCGGACACTTATTTTGAAAATGTATGATATTTAATATTTATTAAACATAATAAATTGTTATTTTAGGAAACAATCACAACAATATAAATGAAGAAACTGATAGTAATGACTGTGGTAGGTACCCGGCCTGAGATTATTCGATTGTCAAGGGTAATGGCCGCGTTGGACCAATCTGAAACAATCGATCATATTCTGGTACATACGGGACAAAATTACGATTACGAACTGAACCAGATTTTCTTTGAAGATTTAGGCATACGAAAACCAGATCATTTTTTAGATGCCGCAGGTAAAACCGCCACCGAAACAGTTGGTAATATCTTAATTAAAATAGATAGCCTTTTAGAGCAATTACAACCGGAAGCATTTTTGGTTTTAGGAGACACTAATAGTTGCCTTTGTGCAATTCCTGCAAAAAAAAGGCATATACCTATTTTTCATATGGAGGCGGGCAACCGTTGTTTTGATCAGCGCGTTCCTGAAGAAACTAACAGAAAAATAGTTGACCACATATCAGATATAAATCTGACCTACAGTGATATAGCGCGTGAATATTTGCTGAGAGAAGGCCTGCCTGCTGATAGAATTATTAAGACAGGTTCACCAATGTTTGAGGTGCTGAATCATTATTTGCCGGACATTAAAAAATCGGATGTTTTAAACAGACTCAACCTAGAAGAAGGCAAATACTTTGTAGTATCTTCTCATCGCGAAGAAAACATCAATAGCGAAAAGAATTTTAAGGGTTTAATTGATAGTTTAAATCTAATAGCTGAAAAATTTGGCTATCCTATTATTGTCAGTACTCACCCACGGACTCGTAATATGATTCAGGCCAAGGGGGTAGAAGTAAGACCCGAAGTGCAATTTTTAAAACCTCTTGGTTTTAACGATTACAATGCCTTACAAATGAAATCTTATGCAGTGCTATCAGATAGTGGCACTATATCAGAGGAGTCGTCAATTCTGAATTTCAGGGCTTTGAACATCCGTGATGCCCATGAAAGACCAGAAGCCATGGAAGAAGCATCAGTAATGATGGTAGGCATGAACACAGAACGTATCTTGCAAGGGCTTACTCAATTACAATATCAAAACATAGTTGGCGAAAGAAATTTTCGGACTGTAGGAGATTATTCAATGCCAAATGTTTCTGAAAAAGTAGTAAGAATTATTATTTCGTATGTAGATTATATTAAAAGAGTAGTTTGGAGTGAAAAATAATTATGAATATACTTTTTTTGACAATTTTTAGAATTAATAGTATTTATGATAGAGGTATATATTCTGACTTATTAAGAAAGTTCTGCCTAAATGGACACAATGTCTACATTGTTACTCCGAGCGAACGTAGATACGGGAGAGAACAGAAATTAGTCGCCGAAGAAAAAAGCACTATACTTAAAGTAAAGACTCTTAATTTGCAAAAGACAAATCTCATTGAAAAAGGTATAGGCATCTCATTAATTGAGAAACAATACTCTTTTGCAATTAAAAAATACTTCCGAAATATTAAATTCGACCTTATATTATATTCAACTCCACCAATTACTTTTACTAATATTATCTTATTTATAAAAAATACTAACAATGCTAAATCTTATTTATTACTAAAAGATATTTTCCCTC
>CALRLN020000431.1:0-4965 GCA_943368675.1 Chitinophaga pinensis
AAATTTAATTTTACTGTAGTAATAATCTCATTTTCTTCTTCTGCGTCTACTGAAGTGTCTTTACAGGCAACTACCGAAAATAATATCGCCAATGTTAGGCATTTGAAAAGAACAATACGACTTGTTTGCATGGGTTTTGGATATTAATGATGAATCTATATTTGCAACAATAGTGCAAATATAATAGTGATTATTTGGTTATGCAACATTATTGCAAAAATAATATTTGTTGAGATTTAACACATTCAGAAGGAGTATTTGGCTCTCAAAACAAAATTTCTCCCGATTTCATCACTGAAATACCTGAACCTGTTCAGGTAGTCACGATAGGCAGTATTGAGCAGATTACTGACTGTTAAAGATAAGTCTAATCCATTTCTGTTATTAAACCTTAGTTGTTGAGTAAAAGCAGCCGACCAGAGCATATAGGCAGGTGGGGGAGGAGCAAAGTCGCCACCATATTGATTAAATATTATTTCGTTAGTCGGAACTTCACTGAAAATTACTTTAGTAGGTACACGGTTTTGTTTTGCTACATAAAGGTTTGTTAACGATACAGCACTTTTCTTCCAGTCATAACGCAGCGTATTTTCCCAGCGATTCGGTGGAATCATTATCAGTGGTTGTTCATGAGAAATATCCTGTGCTTGCAGATATGATAATCTGGAGTTTAATGAGAGTTTTTTTACAATCTGGAAATTGCCACTTAAATCAAAACCCCTGAACCGGGCGTTGGTTTGAGCATACCAGAATTCCGGGAAAGCCCCACGTATAGTAAGGGTAGGCTTGCCTGTCGGAGAGAGGAATATAAAATTGCGGATATAATTATTGTAAAGATGTAATTCTAACTGGAATAGTTTAGTGATATAATTGGTGGTAAATGATAGATTGGTAGCTACCTCAGCATTCAGATTCTCGTCACCTTTTTCATAGCTTGCTGCGCCATGATGCACACCATCACTATATAATTCATTGACAGTCGGAGCCCGCCATGCAGATGTCATGTTAAGCAGGAAATTCCATTGAGAATTAGGCCTGAAATTCAAACCGAAAGTACTGGTAAAATTCTCATTTTGTTTATTACTTTCTATGATGTCCTGCTGTCCTCTTGGAATTCTGTATACATCCAGATTACGGAAATCATATCTTATGCCTCCTTCAATTTCCCATTGGCTTCGTACTATTCTTTCAATCAGAAATACACCGCCCGTCCAATTCTGAAAATTTGGAATTAACACCGTTGAGGAGCGTGGTTCACGCAGGGTGCCAGTCGTCAGATTCTGCTGGAAATTGGCATTTATACCCATTGAGCCTGTTAACAATTTAAATACAGGCTTGTGTTCAAAAAGTAATTCTCCGGTATAGGAGGTTAGCTGAAATAGCTGAACCAGATTTTTATCACCTCTTAATACATCTACTTCTTTTCTGTAGTTATATTGTCGGCCCAAAGTGAGTGATAATTTACCACTTTGTAACTGATGGATAGACTTGAGTTTTAACAAGTTATGTTGTACATCCTGATAAGGTCGGTCAATGTGATAAGTAAATTTCTCGGGTGTATAGATGCTTAATGGGCTTCCTCTTTTAATAGCTTCGATAAGATCTGTTACATTACCAATATGAGAACCTGCAAACACGCCGATTTGCGTATTAAACTGACTAAAGAAAAGTTCTGATTGCCAGTTTCTTCTTTTATAGTTAGCTCCAATCGAAAAATTGATTTCTTCTACGCCGGTGTTGGCCAAACGATAGCCCGGTGTTGAAATATCTCCGCCTTTTTTAAATGTTCCCTGAACTCTATACCCAAAAGATTGAGGTACACTTGCTTTTTCCGGTCGATACCCGCCCTGAAAAATTCCTGAAGTGACAATCTGATTCCCATTCGTAAAATAAACAGTATTTACCTCACCACCTATTTTGGTAGAGTCAGGTAGAGTTTCAGGTTCAAGCATAATTACTCCCGCTATGGCATCAGAGCCATATCTTACCCCTGCGGCACCTTTCAGTACCGTAATTCTCTTTGCCACAAATGGGTCAATTTCGGGCGCATGTTCGCTGCCCCATTGCTGTCCTTCCTGCCGTACTCCGTTGTTCATAATCAGAACACGGTTTGAGTGCATACCATGAATAACAGGCTTGGCAATAGAACTCCCTGTCTGAAGCGTAGTAACACCGGATATTTGTTTAAGAGATTCTCCTAATGATTGCCCCCTCGTCTGGTCAAGTGCAGCATTTTCCAGCACACTTTTAGTTTGGGTCAGGTTATCAATCTTCTCTGCCTTGATATCGATGGTAGTCAGGTGTAGTTCACCTTCCGATAGTTTAATTTCCTGCTCAGCTTCATGTACGAGTTTAATAGTATAGGTTTTATCCTGATAGCCTACAATCCGGCCAATAATAGTATAAGTTCCCTGACAAAGATTTGAAATATGGTAGTGGCCGCTGGCATCAGTGGTAATCCCTTTATTTAATTCTTTTATTAAAACTACTGCCCCTACAATGGGTTCTTTGGTTACATTATCCAGTACTATCCCATGTATAAAACAATCGCAACGCTGATTATTGCCGGGTAAAGGACTTCCGTCTCTGGTTTGGGCAAAAGACGAGAAATATAAAAAGCATAAAAATATAATAAGGCTTTTCTTCATGGGGTCATTCGCATGATTTTCGAATCATGCCAGTATAAATGCAACTATATTGCAAATATACAAAAAAAGATGAAGAAGTGATGAAAATAGAATTAAAAGTAGATGAAAACCTTAAAATAATAGCTGTTTTTTGCCTATGTTCCACCTGACACCCAGCGAGAATATATTACTGGTAATGGTTTCCGGGGTTTCAGAATAATTTACTTTTCTGTTCTGAAAGCTGGCATCTATGAATAAGTTATGAGCAAGCATATAAGATGCACCCAGTTCGAGATGCTGGATACTCGCTTCGTTGCCCTGTCCGATGTAATTGTTGTACTCTTGTGGACGCAAAAGATTATAATTTCGCTGAATATTGCCTCCCCAGTTAAAAAAATTATAATCCTGGCCATGTTGAGCCAGCATCAGGTTATAATTCAACATTAAGCGTTTTGTTGGCTGATAGCGTGCAATAAACAGAAATTCCCGGAAATTAGACCCAAGCGGATGAGCTAAAGGTAAGTTATAATGTACAAAATTGCTGTAAGAAGAATTGTGGCTATATGTATAAGGGCGAGCCATATTATACTCTGCCTGTAGATCAAGGTTTTTAATGCCAAGGGCATCTATATAACGAAGGCCTATCTGTGTGGCATATTTGGTTGCCCACCAGCCTTTCTTTTTAAAATGCTTAAAGTTAAATTCGTCTAAGACTAATTGCCCGTAAAGAGAAAAACGTCTAAGGAAGTTAAACTTAAAATCACCACCGATAATTGAATTATCAACACTGCCCAGATGACCTTCTACATAGCGGTAGAATATAACAGGATTGAGATAATTGACGTCAAATCCAACCTTGCGTTGCCCGAAAACCACAGTTTCGAACAAACCTATATTTAGGTTTTTGGTGATATTGGCACTTAAATGATGAAATGTGAAATATTTGGGCGGAATCTGCTCAGTGCCATCAGCGGCAATGGGTATTTGCTTATTGACGGCCTGCGCAAAAATATTGATGTATTGAAACCGCCCCACCTGTGTAATGGCTTTCAGATGTAAATAAGGTGTGGCAAAATCAGACAATATCATCGAACGGATACCTGAACCAATAAAGTTTTTGTCATGTCCGAATTGTAATGTAAGATTTTTGAGCGCTTTGAAAGTAATATATCCTCTTGCCGAAAAGAAATCTGTTATCAGCCTGGTTGAATCGCTATTTGAAATTTTAGTGAAGCCTTCATACGGGAAACCATTGTATAGCCTTGAATAGGCTCTGACATATTCAGGGTTTGCAATCTGGTTTTCAGTCAGCATGGTATAAAAACCTAATCTTTTATTCAGATTTCCGCGTATTTCTATACCACGGGTATTAATAAACGGCTGATTTTCTACCGTATTATCGTTACCAAATCCAAATTGCAGAATCGGATTAATATGTATATCAAAATCTTCATTATGAAAATAATAGACGTCCGATTTCCTTTGAAAGAAGTGCTTCAGGAAAGGTTTTTTTGTATTATTCTGCCATGCTTTACTATCACTCATTCCCTCCGGATAGCTGTCAGCGAGCCATTCCCAGCTATCATTTTGCAGATAGTTCAGATTAAAATGGTCAGTTCTGGATAGTTTTGCAGAAGAATCTTTTTCAAGATCAACAGTCAGCCTCACGAGGTCTTTACGACCAATAGGCTTAACATTGCTGTAGAATGCGTTGGAAAGTTTCCCGCTTTTTATTTCATAACGTTCAATGAAATGTGAATAATCGTTATTCAGCGGAGTAAAAGTACTTTGTGCCGAAGAACCAAATGAAATTACTCCCAGGAAAAAGATAAAACTCAAACGCATTAAAATATGTTCTTTTATATAGCTGCAAGAAGCGTTTAAAAGCACTTAAGCCATTTGGTGCGAAAATACGGATAATTCCTTAGTTTATCTTGCAGATAGTGTAAATTTGTAAAATTAATTGATAAATCAAGTCCGTATATAGTTTGCTGTTGTGTTTAATAAAGCAGGCTGATCTTTATTAAATGCCAGTAAATATAAAACACTCATATCATTTTTATGAAATCATTTGTTATTCCGGAAATTTATAAGAGTAATATCATAGGCAAAATAAAAGAGATACGCCGGACCAAAGACCGTTTGAAAAAAGATTTCTCACCAACGGTCTTGGATTTAGGCCCTGTAAGATTTCTGATTGCTCGTCATTTCGGTTTTTGTTATGGGGTAGAAAACGCCGTTGAAATTGCCTACAAAACAGTTAATGAAAATCCGGACAAACGTATCTTTTTATTAAGCGAAATGATTCATAATCCTGATGTGAATGCTGATTTACAAT
>CALRLN020000432.1:0-4947 GCA_943368675.1 Chitinophaga pinensis
TTTCATAGCAAATGGTGCCACTACCAGACCCAGACCTTTGTCTCCGTCAATTACAGCCGTTGAAGGCGTTTCATGTATAATTTTTATCTGTGGTGCGGGGTTCAGCCGTCCATTATCATATAATCTCACATACCCTGCCAACCGGGCTGTTCCGTGTGAATCTACGCCTCTTAAATCAGCAGATATGAGTACATCTGCTGCCAGCCTGGCATCCCTTGCCGAACAACCTATAGCCCTGAATATCCTTTCAGTAAAACTTCTTAATCTTTTTTCTTTAATCATCATCTCAATCGGGG
Source organism: Chitinophaga pinensis (assembly GCA_943368675.1). Lineage (GTDB taxonomy): Bacteria > Bacteroidota > Bacteroidia > Cytophagales > Spirosomataceae > Emticicia. The sequence continues at coordinate 297 of CALRLN020000432.1, forward strand.
AATGAATTCCATTTTTTCAGCAAAGGAAAATAAAAAACGGCAAACCCAATATTTTTTCTTAAAATTGTCGTCAGAATCCTTTAAATTTTTGGTATAAATAATCGTTTAAGTTTATAGAAATCCAATTGGTTTTCTTAATTCAAACGCTTTTTAAACAACCTTATCGCAATGCAAAAAATATTTTTCAGTGGCATTCAGGTATTAGCCCTATTATTCGGATTACATTTTTTAACACTTGCACAATATCAGGTACGTACCGAGGCTGACATCCAGCATATTACGGTTTTCTTAAATCGTGCACAGATTGATGCCAAAGTAAAGGCATCTGTTCAAAGCGGCAATACTAAGATAATAATCAGCAATATTGCCTCAACTGTTGACCCCAATAGTATTCAGGTAGGTGGCAAAGGCGACGTGGTGATAATGGGTGTAAAATTCAAGCATAATTACCTGGGCAATAAAAAGCGTAATGTACTGGAGGATTCTATCAGAATTACCAGAACTGAGGTTGAAACCATTGATATGCTCATAAAGGTGGCCGATAATGAGCGAAATATGCTTATGGCAAATGCCAGCATTAAAAACGAAAAAGACGGTGTAACACCTGAAGACTTAAAAGAAATGCTCGATTTCTTCAGAACCAAACTGACTGAAATAGGTACCCGGCAGATGCAATTAGTACGACAATCAAAAGAGGCAAATGATAAACTGGCCCGATTGCAAACGCAGCTTATGTCTCAGGTAGGTACCCTTAATCAACCTGCAGGAGAAATAGAATTAACCGTTTCGGCGAAAACTAATGCTATTATTGAAATTAATCTGAGCTATGTTGCTAATGCAGCAGGCTGGTCTCCGGTTTATGATGTAAGAGCAAAAGATACCCGTAGTGATATAGCACTGGCGTATCGTGCCAATGTATTTCAGAATACCGGGATTGATTGGAAGAATGTAAAGCTTACCTTATCTACCTCGAATCCATCAGAAGGTGGTACAAAGCCCGAATTGTATGCGCAATATGTGAGTGTTTATGAACCTGTGCCAATAGCGTCTGCACCAACAGCAAAAGCTATGCGAATGGAGGCAGAACCAGTAGCAATGGAAGTTGCAGCAGCAGATAAAGCCAATGGATTTGCGTCAACCGCCGACTATGTTAGTACCAATCAGACAACCTTATCTGTCAACTTTGATATTTCAATGCCTTATACCGTTATTTCAGGGGGTAATCCTGAACTGGTAGATATTCAGAATTTTAACCTGCCTGCAACATTTAAATATTATGCTGTGCCAAAATATGATAAAGATGCCTTCCTGACGGCAACTATTACGAATTGGGAAAAATATAATCTGCTTCCCGGGAGTGCCAATATTTATTTTGAGGGCACATTTGTAGGTACATCCAATATCGGCAGCAGTGATACCAAAGATTCCTTGTTGATTTCGTTGGGACGAGATAAAAAAATCGTTACTAAAAGAGAAACAATCGAAGCGTTTAAATCACGAAGGAATATTGGTTCAAATGTGAGGGAGTCATTCGGTTATCGGATTACTTTAAGAAATACCAAAAGTGAACCTGTCACGATTGTAGTAGAAGATCAGGTGCCTATTTCACAAGACAGTAGAATTGAAGTGGAAACAGAAGAGCTACAAGGAGCCGATTACAATAGAGAAACAGGAAAACTCATCTGGCGCTTAACTTTACAACCACTCGAAAATAAGGAACTAACTTTGAAATATAATGTGAAGTATCCGAAGGGAAAGAATATACAAGGATTATAGCATCCGCATTTTCACAATATCAAATGCGAACCGGAGGTTCGCACCACAATAATAAATATGAATTTAGAAAAAATCTGTGAGCAGGTAATTCTGGTGGCACAAGAAGCCGGGGCTTTTATAGCCAATGAAGCAAAGAAATTCAGCACTACATCGGTTGAATACAAAGCTGTCAATAATGTAGTGTCTTATGTTGATAAAGAAACAGAAAAGCTCATTGTGAGGCAATTGGAGCAGATTCTTCCGGAAGCGGGCTTTATTACAGAAGAAGGAACTGCCGAAACCAAGGATATGGAAGGCCTCAACTGGATAATTGACCCTTTGGACGGGACAGCCAATTTTATCCATAGTTTACCCAATTATTCGGTGAGTCTTGCGCTGGCAAGAGGTAAAGATGTATTGGTAGGCGTAGTTTATAATGTTTGCACAAAAGAGACCTTTTCTGCTACCAAGGGTGGAGGGGCATTTAAAAATGGCGAGAAAATCAGTGTATCGCCTAATAAACATTTGGGCGAAAGCCTGCTGGCTACCGGATTTCCTTATTATAAATTTGATAATCAGGACAAGTATCTCAAAATACTGGAATCATTGATGCAAAAAACCCATGGCTTACGTCGGATGGGTTCAGCAGCGATTGACCTGGCCTATGTAGCCTGTGGGTATTTTGACGGATTCTATGAGTATAACCTTAACTCGTGGGACATGGCCGCAGGTATTCTTTTAATTACGGAAGCAGGCGGAGTTGCCACTGATTTCTCCGGCACAGATGAGCATCTTTTCAGAGGCGATGTGGTGGCAGGTTCAGCCGTCCATGCAGAACTATTGGCCGAAATACAACGTTATTGGAATTGAAACACCTATTTATTAACCTGAACAGAAAATGATACCTGAACAATTGAAATACCCGGTTGGTGATTTTGTATATGGCAAAAAATACAATTTGCGTGATACCAAAGCACATATTAAGGTACTGGAGAAGTTGCCGCAAAGGCTAAAAACTCTTACCGCAAAATTAAGTGATGCCGAATTGAATACGCCATATCGTCCGGAGGGCTGGACAATCCGGCAGGTGGTGCATCATTTAGCTGATAGCCATATCAATATGTTTACAAGGATTCGCTTTGCATTGACTGAACAAAATCCGCCAATAAAAGGTTATGATGAAGCAGCCTGGGCGCAATTGCCTGATCATCAATTGCCTGTTAAGCCCTCTCTGCAAATTATAGAGGGCGTGCATAAGCGGATGGTATTTTTGTTTAAGAGCCTTGATAAGCAGGCATTAAAGAAGACTTATTATCACGGTGGGTATCAGAAGTCTTTCGAGATTCAGGAGGTTATTGCTTTGTATGCATGGCATTCAGAGCATCATTATCAACACATTTTACAAGCTTTAGGAAGAAGATGATAGAAAATATTGTAATCGGTGTGGTATTTCTGGGGGCTTTAGCCTATCTGGGAAACATGGTAAGAAAACAATTTACCGTCAAAAACAATACTGGCTGTGCCAAGGGTTGTGGTACCTGCCAAGTAGATATGTCAAAATTCCCAACAATAAAAGAGCAGTAGGTTACTGCTCTTTTACTGCTTTTATATAATATTCTGCACTCACTAACCCACAAGTGCTGGGTGTATTCCTAGTACTATATCACATAGGCGTAAAAGTTGCCTCATCAATAATTTTGTGGGCGTGTTCTTTGCCCAGATACTTGTCTATCAGATTATGCGCCAGATAAATAACCGGTGTTAGTACTACTGCCACTACAAACTTGTATATATAGTTATTTGTGCCCGTTGTAAATACTTCTGTGAGGGTCCAGTTACTGAATACATAAAAAGCGATAAATACTACCACAAAGCTGTCTATCAGCTGTGAAACAATTGTTGAACCCGTTGCCCTCAACCAGATCATTTTATTATTGGTATATCTTCTTAACCAATGAAACACCGTAGCATCTAATACCTGGCCTACTAAAAAAGCGGTGATTGAGCCTAAAATAATGCCTAGCCCTTGTCTGAAAATGATTTTATAGGCATCATTGATGTTTAATGGATTGCCTGATAAATCCTTGTTATTATGATTAATCCAGAATCCGGCGGGAGTCACAATAGTCGAAATGTAAATAATGATGAAAGCATAAGCAATCAGAATGGCCGTGAGGTATGAAATCTTTCTGACACCACTTTTACCAAAATACTCGTTAATAATATCAGACGTAATAAAAACAAAAGGCCAGTTCAATACCCCTGCCGACATATTGAAATCGAATTTCTGGCCGAAGAGTGGTAATTGCATCGGTGCAATGCCCAATGTCTGCTCAACAGAAAAGATTTTTGAACCTATTATTTCTGCTACAATGGCATTGGTCAGAAAAATGCCGCATAAGATTATATAAAGGGTTTGCTTCTTTGAATTGATTGAATCAGTAGCCATGGAAGAAATAGTGAATTAGTGAATGTTGAATTAGTGAATAATCCATGGACATTCATCTAATTTGTTTAAAATTAGTTGTAAATCTCTTTTTCTCAAACACTTCATAAATTTTTATTGGCCAGAATTGTAATTTTTAATATCAGCGTATACCAAAAATCCCAAACGGAGATAACTCCGTTTGGGATTTTTGGTAATTGAGACAATATGATTAAGATTTCTTCTTCTTTGCAGGAGGGGTTGTAACCGCAGGTGTTGTCGGGATTTTTGCTTTCAGGTCGGTAATACCTTTTTCGATACCATCTTTGAAAAACGGATAAACAGCATCTCCATCACCTAATGATTGTGCTTTCAAGGCAAAGCCCAGAGCCTCTGAAGATCTGCCCAGTTTTTCAAGGATTTGTGACTTAATCCAGTTGTTACGGAAGTTTTCACGCAACGCCAGAGATT
>CALRLN020000433.1:0-4941 GCA_943368675.1 Chitinophaga pinensis
GATACATATATCTGTGGTGAGGAAGACTCTATGAAATATGTTCTGGAAAATATTGGTGATCTGGTAGTAAAGGAGGCCAATGAAGCCGGAGGATATGGCATGCTTATCGGCCCTAAAGCCACTAAAAAAGAGCATGATCTGTTTAAGAAAAGAATCAAGGCTAATCCACGTAATTATATTGCTCAGCCAACTATCTCGCTTTCGCGCAGCCCCTGTGTTTTAGAAAGCGGATTGGAAGGACGCCACGTAGACCTGAGACCCTATATACTTTATGGAAACGGCATTTATGTAACACCCGGAGGACTTACACGTGTAGCACTACGCAAAGGTTCGCTGGTTGTGAACTCTTCGCAGGGCGGTGGCAGCAAAGATACATGGGTTTTGTACTAAATGAATGACAGCCCTCTGAAAGGAATCATTTATTTTTGATTGTGCAAATTGGTTTGTATTTTTGTCGACATTTTGGCTGAGGCATCTTTTTGATTAATCAGCCAATTACCGATATATCGATTTCTTATGAATATTACCCGTCATTCGACACTCGCTGCAATCATTGTATTAGCTGCTTTGTCAAGATTTTTTCCGCATCCTCTCAACTTCACGCCTATAGCCGCTATAGCCCTGTTTGGAGGTGCCTATTTTAATAATCGCCTGATGGCTTTTATTATACCTTTATCAGCCATGCTTATCAGCGATACGATGCAGGAATTGCTTACCGGACACGGATTCCATTCGGGCATGCCGATAGTCTATGGTTCATTTGCTTTGATTTCATTGCTGGGCATTCTGGCTTTACAAAAAGTAACGGTGTTAAGAGTAATAGGTGCGGCGATAGCCAGTTCTTTGATTTTCTTTTTAATCACCAATTTTGCTTTTCTGTATCCGGAGGCTGCTATTCCAGACCCTTCGCTTGGAAATTACCCTCATAACTGGACGGGAATTATAGCGTCTTATGAAGCGGGTCTTCCGTTTCTAAAAAATCAGATTCTGGGTGACTTATTTTATTCTGGCATATTATTTGGTGGCTTCTATCTATTGCAACGCCGCTTTGAACTACTGAGAGTTGCGTAAGTATTCTTACTTACATTTATTATATTAAAAAGAGGTTTTTCTTACGAAAAGCCTCTTTTTCCGTGTGAATTATTAACGTTTTATACGGAATCATCATTTAAAGCTGTTGTTTAAAAAACTAATTATTGACTAAAAGTGACTATCTGCGTGAAAAAAACTATCTACCTTCTATGCATCCTGCTTTGCTTTTCAACATCTAATTTATTATTCGCACAAAACCATTATCAGAAAGGCTGGGACTACCTGAATAATGCCGATGTGGACAATGCCATAAATTCTTTTGAAAAAGCATTGAAAGATAAAGCGACTAAAGAAAAAGCTGAGTTAACCCTGACCTTGCTTTATTCAGCAATAGGTAAATCTGAAAGGGCTTCAGAACTTTTTAATGACTTCTACGATAATACACCAGACCCGGGTGATGAGTTATTCGCCTTGTGGTTTGAAGAAGGAGTTGCCGGGACACACAAAAAAAGTGCGCCTTATCAACATAAATTATTAAAAAAGATTGAGTCAGACCAACGTATTAAGGCAAAATTCGAAGAAATTATCAAGTATCGGTTGCTTAATCAGGCTATGTTCTCTTTTAACTCTGCATCATTTATTGACTATGAGACTAAAATGAACTCAGTTAAAAACTGGGCAGTTGTCGGGCCATTTGATAATGTAATGAATAGTGGGTATAATAAAGATTTCGGGGTGTTAAGAGACCCTGAGATGCAGAAGTCTTTCCAGTCGAAGTATGGCTCTATGGTGCAATGGTTTGCTCCTCCATCGACCTATAGTACCGGATATTTTTTCAAAGATTATAACTTTTTCAGTAATAATTCAATTGTTTATGCACAATCATTTATCGAATCACCACAGGAACAGGATGTAATAATGAAGCTGGGTTACTCAGGTTCATTAAAGGTCTGGCTGAATGATTCCCTGGCTTATGGTGAAGGCGAAAGACGCGCCTGCGATATAGATTATTTTCAGGTAAAGTGTCATTTGAATAAAGGTTTCAACAGGGTTTTAGTTCAATTGGGCGATTACGAAGAAGCGAACCCCACCTTACTTCTGAGATTTACAGACCTAAGCCAGAAAGCTTTGAACTTACCAACTTCAGTAAAATTTCAACCTTATCAAAAGGATAAAAGTGGTTTTACGCCTCTTACTTTTTTTGCCGTTGACGGCCTTCAGAAAAAAGTAAAGGCTCATCCGAATGAAATTCTGTATAAATTATTGCTGGCAAGAACTTACCTGAGAGCAAATGAGCTGTATGCTGTTGAAGAAATCCTGGCTCCGCTTTACACTGCATACCCCAAAAATTATCTGGTAATCAGAGCCATGAGTAATTTTTATTATAGTTCCGGCAACAATACCGAATACACTAAGTTGTCCGGAATTTATAAAGACCTTTTTCCGGAAGATTTTGACGTGCTTGCTAATGATATCAAAGAGGCAACTGATCAGAAAGACAAAGCAAAAGTAAGCGAGAAAGTAAATTTGATGAAAAGCAAATTTCCTCACGCTGAGTACGTAAATATGATGGCTGATCTGATTGTAGTAAGTCTTGATGAAAATGTGGATAAAATCATCTCGACAATGGATGAAATAGCAAAAAAATATCCGGATGATGATAAAGCCATTATAGGTCAGTATCAGATTAAAAAATCGATGAATAGCAACCCGAAAGAATCAAATGCCATACTGGAGAATTACCTAAAAACCAATTATAACTATACAATTGCTGAAAGTCTGGCGTCTGATTATATTGATCAAGGTAGAATTGATGATGCTATTTCATTAATAGAGAGGTCTAAGCTGGTTGTAAAAGACCCCTTATTAGATCGCAAAATAATCAACCTTTTAACAAGAAAGCGCGAATATGATGGTGCTATTAAAATATGTCAGAGAATTCTGGATAACAGGCCATCAGATTATGAAACGCTTGGTGACATTGCATTCCTTCATAAGTTAAAAGGTGATAAGAAAAAAGCCATCAGCTATTATGAAGAAGCCCTGCGATACTTTCCTTTTTCATTCGATTATAACGAAAAAATCAGAGAGTTGAAGGGGCAAAAACCAGTCTTTGATCTTGCGACTGGTATTTCACCCGTAGATATGATCAGTAATTACGAAAAGAATTTTGTCGCCAAAAACAAACAGCCATATGATATTGTAGCCGATATGAAATCACTGGTTGTCTTTAAAACAAAAGCAACCGGTTTCAGAATGTCTTATATTATAAAGATTAACCAGGAAAGCGCCATTGAGAAATGGCAAAAGATGGGGCTAGGCGCTGAAGCAAATATGAGTATACAGATAAATGAAACCAAGACAATCAAGAAAAACGGCAACAAAATTGAGGCTGAACGAGGTGATGGGGAAGCTGTATTTACAAATCTTGAAGTAGGTGACTATATCTACGTTGATTACATCCAGAAGCAGATTGACGGCAGTAAGTCAGCTTTATTTATCTACGATAATTTCACTCTCAATTCGTATTCGCCTGTTTTTAAAAGAGAATATACGGTTTTTACTGAAGAAGGTGTCAGTTTGAAAGACACTATTATTAACGGTGACCTGAAGCCTGAAATAAAAAAAGTGGATGGTTTCAACGTTCGTAGTTGGAAACTGACCTCCCCTGAAATAGTAAAGGATGAGTCATATTCTCTTCCGTTCAGCGATATTGGCACATCTGTTCATATCAATCTTGGATATACCTGGAATGACATAGCCCAATGGTATAGTGATTTATCTGAAAAACAGGCTCAACCTGATTTCACAATCCGTTCAATAGCAAAAAATCTGTTTGAAGGTAAAAACTATTCTGATGAACAAAAGGCAAAAGTTATTTATGATTTTGTAACCAAGAATATACAATATAGCTCTATTGATTTCAGGCAGGGAAGTTATATTCCTCAGAAGGCCTCGACTGTCTACCATACGCGTTTAGGAGATTGTAAGGATGTTTCAACACTTTATGCTTCTATAGCCAGAGCTGCTGGGCTGGATGTCAACCTGGTACTAATTAATACGCGTAACAATGGTCAGAAAAATGTTGTACTGCCATCATTGAATTTTAATCATTGCATTGTAAAAGTTAACTTGAAAACTGGTAGCAGATATTTAGAACTAACCGACACTGATTTGCCCTACGGACACCTTTATTATTCACATAATGGTGCTTCTATTCTGGAAATCCCGAACGGAAATATTCCTGAGAATATTAAACTTAATACCTTGAAACTCAATGAGGGCTTTTTTAATACAGTTATCAGAAACGGAAGCATTCAGGTTAATGCTAATAATAGCATTAATGCAAAAATCAAAGCGATAAAAACAGGGAATCAGGCAGGTAATACTTCGAGTACATACTATTATTCTGATGATGATAAAAGGAAAGAAGACATGAAAAAAGAACTGGCCGGGAATTTCACATCAACTTTTAAACTTATCACCCTTGTTTTCGATAAATTGGAACCCCGCTCAGATACTTCCAGCTATACTTATGAATATACGGTTGAAAACGAAATTAAAAAGGTAGGATCATTTAAGACCCTGAAAATTCCTTTCTCTGATTTAATCGCAAAACTGGATATTTTTGATGATACCGAGAGAGTTTTTGATTTCGATTATAATTATTATGAAACCGTTGATTTTTATGAAGAGGTCTTTACTATTAATCTGAGCAGCCCACTTAAATTTTTAGAGATTCCTGAAAACGTTCACGTTACATTCAAAGGCAATACTTACGATCTGTCTTTTAAAAAAACAGATGAACAACATCTGAAAGTAAAACGGAGCTACCAGGCTGAAAGAAAGAATATTAGTGCTAAAGATTTTGAAGAATTCAAAACTTTTATAACCAGGGTAGTTGAAGCA
>CALRLN020000434.1:0-4933 GCA_943368675.1 Chitinophaga pinensis
GGATGCTTTCGGCTGCCATAGAGGCGGGCGCTTTAGGCGGAAAAATAAATGGCTCAGGCGGCGGAGGATGTATGTTCGTATATGCTCCGGAGAACCCACAGAAAGTAGCTGATGCAATTGATGCAGTTGGTGGCAGAAGCTTTATAATAAAAATAGACCAGGGGACTGTAAGCGTTTAAGAAAATATTTTAACCATTGCAAAAATTGGCATGAGTTTTATGCGCTGAAAAATGATTATGTATCCGCTTAATAATCCCGTACGAATAAATATCTGAAGAATGGATAAGGGTAAATTTTCGTGTTTATACACATATTATTACCTGATTTGCCCTGTTTTTTAAAAAATAGTATGGTTTTTGCTAAGTAATTTGAAAACTACACGTTGAATGAAAATACGTCAAACTAAATTTGCTAATAACGAGTGGAAAGAGCTATCGAGAGAAGAAAATTTTTCAGAAAAAAAAGCACAGTTAGTACTGGCTTTTGGAGAAAGAAAACTGCTGGAATCTCAAAATCCTTACCCTTATTTGCAACAGGAATATCCTGCCGCTGAAATTATTATTAATTCGACTTCGGGCGAAATCTATGATGATAGTGTACATGATGACACCATTATTATCACAGCAATCGAATTTGATAAAACTACCGTAAAAACCACAAAAATAGATATATCTGATCATACCGAAAGTTTTAGAGCCGGAGAAGCCATTGCCCATGATTTAATGGCGGATGATCTGGCGGCTATTCTGGTGATTTCTGATGGGGGTAAAGTTAACGGAAGCAAATTAATAGAAGCCTTGAATATTGCCACCAATCACGAAATACCGATTTCTGGTGGACTGGCAGGTGATGCGGGACGCTTTGAGAGAACGCTGGTAGGGCTGAACGAACCACCTATAGAAGGACGCATTGTGGGAATTGGCCTATATGGTAAAGACCTGAAAATAGGGCACGGCACCATGGGTGGCTGGGATGTGTTCGGGCCTGAAAGAGAGGTGACAGACTCAGAGTATAATGTATTATATAAAATCGGAGATAAAGCAGCGCTTGACTTATATAAAGAGTATCTGGGTAAATATGCTAAAGATTTACCGGGTGCGGCTTTGTTATTCCCATTGTCGATTCGTGTAAAGCCGGATTCTGAACCAATCGTAAGAACGATTCTGACTATTGATGAAGAGAAAAAAAGTATGACTTTTGCCGGAGAGTTACCAAAAGGAGCGTTGGTAAGATTCATGAAAGCCAATTTCGACCATTTAGTCGATGCCTCTTCAACAGCCGCGCAGGCATCAATAAAGAGTTTTGATAAATCTCCTGAACTAGCCTTACTGGTGAGTTGTGTCGGGCGTAAACTGGTTTTGGGACAGCGTACGGAAGAAGAGGTAGAAGCTGCCAGAGAAGTTTTCGGCAAAGAAACTGTGATGACAGGTTTCTATTCATACGGTGAAATATCACCACTCCGACCGAATGCACAATGTGAATTACATAATCAAACCATGACCATTACCGCTTTCTCTGAAAATTAAAAAAATGGAACTTGAGAATATACATAAACTGCTCACAAAACAATTAAAGAGGTATCTATCAGACGAATGTTTAAAGAATGAAGCTTTTCAGAGTTTTATAAAAGCGGTAAACGAGTCATACCATAATTTCGATCGTGATAAAGAACTTTCAGAACACTCGGCGGCATTAAATGAAATTGAGTTTTATGAGATAAATCAGAAATTAAAAAGCGAGATAGCTGAGAGGCGTCAGTCGGTTGAGAAACTGATTGAGGCTATTTACTTGCTTGAAACGCCGGAAAGTGGCGGGCTGGCTGAATTAAACGATAATAACTTATCTACATTGGTTGACTTGCTGCAAAGACAGATACAGGTCAGAAAGCAGATCGAGACCGAGTTGATTAATGCCAAGGAAGTCGCCGAAAACGCAACTCAGGCCAAGTCTGAGTTTTTGTCGATGATGAGCCATGAGATCAGAACACCTCTGAATGCCATTATAGGTCTGACCTATCTGATGCAACAGGAAGAGCAGACCCCATCAGTGATGGAAAACCTGAAAACTATTCAGTTTTCGTCAGAGAATCTGCATTTGTTGATTAATGACATCCTGGATTTCAGTAAGATAGAGGCCGGAAAGGTGGAGTTGGAGGAAATGCCTTTTGATTTGAAATTGCTGGTATCTAATGTAAAGAGAGCAAATCAGGTAAAGGCAGAGGAAAAGGGGAATAAGATTAAACTGATGCTGGATGATGATATTCCGAACACGCTTATAGGCGATTCATTAAGAATAGGGCAGGTGCTGACCAATTTGGTATCTAACGCTGTTAAATTTACCCTGAACGGAAGTGTGACAATTGAGGTTTCTGTCGTGAAAAAGGATGATGAAAAGGCTAGTATTTATTTTTCGGTAAAAGATACCGGAATCGGTATTGCGCCTGATAAACAAAAACTCATTTTTGAAAGATTTACCCAAGCTAACTCTGAAACTACCCGCAAATTTGGTGGTACAGGTTTAGGACTTGTAATCAGTAAAAAACTGGTGCAACTACATGGCAGTGATATTGAGTTAGAGAGTGAGGCAGGCAAAGGTGCGCAATTCTCATTTACACTTGATTTAAGAATCGGCATAACCCTTAAGCAACAGATAGCCACTGCTCTGGCAGAAGATGATAATGATGTGAGCCTGGAAGGTGTGAAATTGTTGTTAGTTGACGACTATTTTGTAAATGTAAAAGTGGCATCTAAATTCCTTGAAAAATGGAAAGTTACTTTTGATACGGCGGAGAATGGCCTGATAGCAGTAGATAAATTCATGAAAAATGAATATGATCTGATTCTGATGGACTTGCTGATGCCTGAAATGGATGGCTATACAGCAGTTGAAAAAATAAGGGAAACCGGAACAGAAATTCCGATTATTGCCTTAACGGCCTCTGCCACACTCAACAATCAGGATAGGGCCTTCTCGGTAGGTATGAACGACTACGTAACCAAGCCTTTTAACCCAAAAGAATTGTATCAGAAGATTGCTAAGTATAGTGGGCGGTTGTAGGGCATGACTATTTTTAATAGTAAGATGATAGTTTTGAACTCTAGATTAAAACCGATAAATGTCAAAACAGAAAACTATTTTGTATATTTAGTACTATAATATACAATCTTTAAGCATTGACTTGATAAAAACCATAATAATCTCAGAATTCGGAACAATCAAAAAAGCGAGTGATTATGACTCGCGTGTTGATTCTTTTGCTGAAATTTTTGTAGCCGATAGCGTTTTTCTTCTTATAAAAGACCTGGTATTCAGCTATGCCAATGATATACTTTTTACCTATGCTGTTCAGCGTGGTAAGGAACAGATAAAGGTTAAAAACTACGTAGGTCTGATTCCCGTTTCCGATGCTATTCAGATAGAAATCCTGCCTAAATCTACTGCTGAATACCCTAAAGAAGCGCGACGGATGTTACTGAAAATGCTTAAGAAGATACCTTCTTATCAGGCTTTGTCCAAAGCGCATCTGGCCATCAGCAATCTGCCCTTATTAGAGATTTATGCTAAGGTCTTTTTAGATGAATTAGAAAAACTATTGAGCACGGGCTTAGGTAGAAATTATGAAAAAGTTGAGACCAACGAAACCTATATCAAAGGTAAAATACTGATTACCGAAAACATTCATCAGAATTTGCTGAAACAGCATACCACATTTGTCTCCTATGATGATTTCAGACATGATATTCCGCAGAACAGAATTTTAAAAAGCTGTTTGCACAAACTAAAAAATTATTCATTCAGCAATCCTACCAGACAACGTATCTGGCAAAATCTGTTTGTATTTGATGAAATTAATACGTCTGCTAATCTCAATCAGGATTTTATCAAAAGCCAAGTTGTGAGCCCACACTTTGAGCGATATGAAAACCTACTCCAATGGGCGTGGGTTTTTCTGAATGAACAATCCTTTCTGCCTTTCTCGGGTAATTATTCACAAATATCTTTGCTTTTTCCGATGGAAGTGCTGTTTGAAAACTATGTAGGGAAACTATTTCAGAAGTATATACCTGCCGATTACCGGGTGAGGTTGCAAGACCGACAAAAGCATCTGATTTTGAAACACAGAGAAAATTCAAGATTTCGCTTAATACCTGATATTGTTGTAGAAGGCAATGCAGGAGAAGTATTGATATTTGATACCAAATGGAAGTTGATTGATGCCTCAAAACCCCGGCAGAACTATGGCATTGAGCAGGCAGATTTATACCAGATGTATGCTTATGGCAAGAAATACCGGGCTAAGAAACTGTTTCTGATTTATCCGGCCAACGAGAACTTCAGAAATCCTCTGGAAGTATTTGATTATGAAGAAGATTTAGTGCTGCACGTTTTACCTTTCGACTTAATGAATGAGGGTGAGGCCGAACTAAAGAAAATTTTGTTGTGAGAAGTTCTGAGCAGAGGTGCTTCAAAAATAGACATTTTTACTTATCTTGCACAAGTAACCTTCAACCTGACATCTGAACAATGCCTATTTTACTTACCTTGATTGCTATCATAGCGCTTGTAGTATTGGTAGCTTTTGTAAAACTCGACACCTTTATTTCGTTTATTTTAATAGCCATTTCTTTGGGGCTGGCCACAGGTATGGACGTACCTGCAATAGGGAAGTCTATTCAGACAGGCATTGGGGGCACCCTGGGTGATCTGATTCTGATTATCGGCTTTGGAGCCATGCTCGGCAAACTGGTAGCCGAAAGTGGCGCAGCGCAGCGAATTACCGATACATTAATTGCTGTTTTCGGCGAAAAATACCTGCAATGGGGTCTTGCACTGGCGGGCTTTATTATTGGTATTCCGCTGTTTTATAATGCAGGCTTTATTATTGTAGTGCCGCTGATTTTTTCTATCGCGGTATCAACCAAAATGCCTATTT
>CALRLN020000435.1:0-4904 GCA_943368675.1 Chitinophaga pinensis
ATACCGTTAATTTTAATTTCGATACTTATTACGCGCAGGCAATGGTGAAGTATGACGGTAAAACTACTAAAGGTTTGGAGCAGATTCTTGACCAGAAATATGCAGCATTCTTTATGAACTCTGGTATGGAAGCCTATTTTAACTGGAGACGCACGGGCTTCCCTAAATTTGAAACAGGTGTAGGTAACGGTAACTCAAACCGTATTGCCCTTCGCTGGCAATACCCGCTTTCTGAGCGTACTACTAACACCAAAAATTATAATGATGCTATCAGCAGCCAATATGGCGGTAAAGATGATATTAATGACAGCGTCTGGATCATGAAGTAGTTTTTGTACATCATAGGTAATTCTGAAAGTAGCGGGGCATTGTTCCGCTACTTTTTAATGCAAACGCTAAACATTAAACTAATGAAAGAGGTTGGTCAAATCATTGACGAGATTCGTACAATATTTCTATCGCAGGGAGATGAGCAATATTATGGTGAACCCATTAGCCAGTTTGAACACGCTGCACAATCTGCAATACTGGCCGAAAAGTCAGGCTTTGACAGTGAAGTGCAGATAGCGGCTTTTTTGCATGACATCGGGCATTTGCTACCCGCTGCCTCAGAAGAAGAACTCATGGAAACCTATGGCAGAAAAGACCACGAAGGAGTAGCTGCTGACTGGCTGAGAAACAGAGGTTTTTCTGAAAAAATAGCGGCTCTGGTAGAGAACCATGTGAACGCCAAGCGTTATTTGTGTTATGCTAATCCGGCTTATTATAACAATCTTTCTGATGCAAGTAAACATACATTGGAGTTTCAGGGAGGGAAAATGGAGAAAGAAGAGGCAGAAGCTTTTGAACAGAATCCTTATTTCGACGTTATTATTAGAATGAGGAGATGGGACGAAGCTGCTAAAGTAGAACATCAACAACTACCGGATTTGGGCCATTTTCTGAAAATTTGTGAAGATTATTTACGCAAATGACAGCGAATAAATTCGCATTCTAAGACAACAAAGGTACTTTTAATGTCATGCCGGACTTAAGTCCGGCGTATGTATGCAAAAATATTCCTTTGTTATCTTAGCCACCGAATTCATTCGGTGAAAATTAAGCACAAAGAACCCTGTTAATCATCGCACAATAGCATAAAAAAACATCCGACTACAATGAAGAAATTACTCGTATTACTTTTATTGGCTATTGAAACATTCGCTCAGCATAAAACCGAGAATGTATTCATTATTACAACCGATGGCTTCCGCTGGCAGGAAGTTTTTGGGGGAATGGACCCGGAGTTATTGAATAAAAAAGAATTTGTCAGAAATGCAGACCGCTTAAAAAAGACATTCGGTGGTGAGTCACCGGAAGAAAAAAGGGAGAAACTATTGCCTTTTTTCTGGAACACCATTGCCAAAAAAGGGCAGTTATATGGTAACCGCTGGCACAATAATAAAGTCAATGTGCTTAATCCTTATTGGTTTTCATATCCGGGTTATAACGAAATCCTGACCGGATATGCAGACGATAAAGTGAATTCTAATGATAAAAAACTGAATGATAACATCACGGTACTAGAGTTTCTGAATCAGCAAAAAGGTTTAAAGGGTAAAGTAGCGGCTTATTCAACATGGGATGTTTTTCCATACATCATCAATGAGCAACGCAGCGGTGTTCCGGTTAATTCTGGTAAAGAATTAGTTGAGGGTAAAACAACAGAGAAAGAGGCAATTCTAAACGAAATTCAGTCAAACTACCCAAGCCTGGCCAGTGACCGCCACGATTTTGTTACTTACTATCTCGCAAAAGAATACATCAAGAAAAACAATCCAAAGGTGTTCTTTTTATCTTTTGACGAAACAGATGAGTTTGCACATGAAGCCAAGTATGATGAATATCTTTTTGCTGCCAATACAGTTGATAAATTCATCGGCGACTTATGGAATTATTGCCAGAGTAATCTAAAATATAAAGATAAAACCACGTTTATCATTACTACCGACCACGGCAGAGGTGATAAAAACAAATCTCAGTGGACTAGCCACGGACAAAAAGTATCTGATTGTTATCAGATATGGTTTGCTGTAATTGGCCCTGATACACCTGCCCTTGGTGAAATCAAAACCGAAGGCCAGTTATTCCAGAATCAGATAGCTAAAACAGCGGCTAAGTTTCTGGGCTTCGATTTCCAGAACGGAAAAGAGATTGGAAAAGAGGTAACAACAGTAATGAAGTAAATCAAAGTTCAGACAAATTCCTGAGAAAAGTAAAAAAGACGGGCCGCCGCTCGTCTTTTTTATAAAGTTTTCATGACTATCAGAATCAACAAATCTTCTATTGGTGTCACCACATACGTTTATATAAAGTTTTATTTAATTTCTCATTAAGGGCGATACAAGCGCCAGAGCGAAGCGTTTAACAAATTGTGGAACGAGTTCTCTCTGACGTAGATTTTGCCACACTCTCTGACGTTTTGGCTTGTTAAACAGGCTTTCTACCTCTCTCAGAAATATAGAAGTATTGCGGCAATGCCACGCCTGAAAATCACGGCTTATGTCTTTATGTGTGGGCAGATAAGTTATAAAGTCGGTTAGGTCAAAGTTTGTACCCGTAATACCTGCTCCGGCTCTTTTTGCATCAATGGCATTACAGGCTTGTTCGTAATGTTTAGGTACCGGAATCATTAAGGTAGGCTTGCCTAAATACATAGCTTCACATACTGACTCAAAACCCGCAGTAGTAACCAGACCGTTACAGTTTTGCATCATCTCAAGAAACTTCCTGCCGTTGATTTTATGAAAATGAAGGTTAGGTGAATAGTGATAAGTTTCATTGTAGTCCGGATTATCCCAGAAACAATGTATCTCCGTATCGGGGTTTTTATCATGCCACGCCATTATCTGTTCAGCTAATGAATATTGGGTAACATAGGCTAAAAGATAATTATGGTTTTGGGTAGCGAGAGTTAATACCTCTGAGCGCAATAATGGAGGAATGGCATAGATTTTCTGATTCTTATCGTTGTCGAATGGTGTAAAAGAAAGTGCCAGTTTTTTTGTTGCGCCTAAGGCAGTTATGCGGGTATTGGTATTGACTAAAAATTTGTCAAGCCAATGGTTTTTTGGGTGGTGAAAATTGGGATGTAGCAATAAATATTGGTGTGCAATACAAATCATTGGTATTCCAGGACGAAACAAAAAATGGTGGATTCCGCCTAAAACATCATAAAAGTTAATGATTACGTTAGGACTTAGTTCTTCAATCTGAAACTGAATCTTTTTTAAACTACGAAAATAGCCTCGTAGGTTGAGAATCGTATTGCTGATAGTTTTGGGTATATCAAGTGCCTTTGTTTTCTGGCAATAGGCTAAATAAGGGCTCGCAAAAGGGATGATCCTGTTTTTGAAGTTTTCAGTAAAAAAGACAGGGATTTCCCTGCCGCTGGCTGTACCTACCAGCGCCGCAGCTACCGTATGGCCATTGTTTTCTAATAGTTCAGTCAGGGCAATAGCCTGGGTCAGATGCCCTCGTCCTTCTCCCTGTACAATCAAGACAAATCTCATAGAGTAGCAGCTATTCTTGGTAAAACAAATCTTTCTTCCTTGACAGCCTCAGTTTCTATCTCTTCCGGCTCCTGTTCTTGGTCTGTATGGCAATCACTTATAGAATAATACACCAGGCTCCAGTTACCTTCAAAATCTTCTACCAATGCCGACATAGTCTCTACCCAGTCGCCGGAATTAAGGTATAAAATCCCGTCTATTTCTCTGATAGCGGGCTGGTGAATATGCCCGCAGATGATACCGTCACAGTTTTTAGCTTTAGCCAGTTCTGCCAGTTTCTCTTCAAAATCTGTTACATAATTAACAGCTAATTTAACAGCCTGCTTTACCTGCTGAGATAGCGAATAATAGGGGAGGCCTCTCCACTCACGGTATTTATTGTAGTTTTTATTTAGCCAGAGTAAGAATGTATAGCCTAAATCGCCAAGATGCGCCAACCACTTCATGTTAGTGGTAATACTGTCAAATACATCTCCGTGTGTTACATAGAAGCGTTTATCACCCGATTTCAGGATATAATCTCTGCGTATCTGGAATTGTCCGCCAACTACTAATGGCAGAATCTGGTCAAGAAAATCATCATGATTACCCCGCAGATAAATCACTTTGGTATTATGCTTGTCCATCTTTTTTAGCACAACTCTAAAGAATGCGGTATGTTTTTTCTTCCAGTTACCATATTTCTTTAATTGCCAGCCATCAATAATATCCCCATTAAGGATGAGACGTTCACAGCGGTATTGTTTAAGAAATTCAGTTACCTCTTTCGCTTTACAACCACTTGTTCCTAAGTGGAGGTCTGAAAGCACGATTGTACGAAAATGTTTGCCCTTGTTCATGTTTACAAATTTCCGTAACATTTATAAACTGTTGATTAAGAGGATATTACTAAAATGTAAAGAAAAAAATAAAGCAGAAGAAAAATTCCTCTGCTAATCTTCAATCAATTAACCTAAACAAACTATAATAACGTATGACCTGATTTCTTTCAGGCAACCAGTTTCATTTCTTTAATAGAGATTTGATCTTCATAAGATTCATCAAATTCATCTCCCTCAAATGCTTCTTCATAAAATTCATCGTCTGAATCCTCATAGATACGCTCCTCACTAAACCCGTCAGTAATTCTGATGCTGTATTTCCAGTGAAATTGATTCAATTGATAGGGTATTCTCTTCATATTCTTTCATTTTAATGGCACAAAGGTCGGTTTAAGATTTAAACAGAGTATTTCCTTAATATTAAGAAACTGCTAAGCCCACTCTTTTTAATGACCGAAATGTGAAGAATAAAAGATTCAGGGTCGATAAACTTATTTTTTTCTTAATATTCCCGTAAACCCCATTTAATCTT
>CALRLN020000436.1:0-4893 GCA_943368675.1 Chitinophaga pinensis
AAATTGATCGGCATCGTAAAGAATACTCTCACGTTACGACCATTTTGTTTACCAGGGTTCCATTTTGGCATCGACTTAATTACTCTTTGCGCTTCTTCGTCGCAACCGAAACCGATTCCTTTCAGAATCTGAACATCACCGATGCGTCCGTCTCTCTCAACAACGAATTTAGCAAATACTTTTCCTGAAACGTTGGCACGTTGCGCTGCCGATGGGTATTTAAGGTTTTTACCGATATAGGCATACATTTCCTTAATACCACCCGGAAACTCAGGGTTCTGCTCAACCGTTGTAAAGATTTCTTCTTCTTTAGGTTGTTCTATTTCGGCTGGTTTAGGTGCTTCTACCGGAGGAGGAACCGCAGCTACTTCTTCAGTTTCAACACCTTCTTTGGTTACGTTTGAAATAACCTTATTTTCAACCTCTTCCACTTTTGGTGGTGGCTCTTCATTCTTTACTTCTTCGTCAGCTTTTGGTTCTGGCGGAATGAACTTAATTTGCGCTACCTCTGGTTTTGGTGGCTCTGGTTCTGGCGGTGGAGGAGGAATATCCGGTTTTTGTTCTTCCGGTTTTTCTTCCTTCAGCTTAGAGAGGTCAATTTCGACACTTTGAAGATCTTCTTCTTTATTACCGCCGAATTTATTGAAACTCCAGGCCGCCAATAATGCTCCACCAAATATCCCGATACCTATCAGAGCAGCTCTGGTAAGGTATCTTGAGTAGTTTTTCCTTAGCGAATATGCACCGTAGTCCTTGTTACGTCCTTCGAATACGATTTCATCTAAGGTGATGTTTTTAGCATTTTTTGCTTCCATTTTTTTGTTTGTTATTTTTCCTTAGATTACTTACTGTTTCGGTTGTGCTAACTTTTGGTCAAGCAGTTCCTTTTCTTTCGGAGCCATATCAACAATTGCATAGCGGTCAGACTTTGTAATTGCCATTTCGTCCAGAATATCTACTGTGTTCTTCCAGTTTGCCTCATCACTTGGCTTGATGATTACTGTAAACTTGGTTACATCAAGCGCATTTGCTTTTTTTACTAATACAGATTTCCTGATTCCTTCCGGCGAATAATCTGTTTCGTTAATATCAGCAATGGTAAGCTCCGGAAGAGGTTTCTGATACCAAAATATTCTGTTATCCTTGCCCATCAGTACAGTAATGGTATTGGTTACCTTTACTTCTGGTGGTGGTGGATCATCAGCTTTTGGTTTATCAGGCATGTTCAACTTCATCATGTTGGGCTTGCCAAATGTAGTGGTATACATAAAGAAGGTGATGAGCAAGAAGCCCAAGTCCACCATCGGAGTCATATCGGGTTTACCACCCGCTTTCTTCGACCGGACCTTACCGCCACCTTTCTTACCACCACCACCTGAGTCTGCTATTTCTGCCATTTTTTATCTGGTAAATTAGGGGTTCAATATAATGTTACTTTTCCTCTTTGTTTTCTGAATCAGTAATCAGCTGAAATTTATTAATTTCGCTTTTGCCTAATTCTGTAAACAAACTTCTGATTGCCGGGTATTGTGTCTGTACATCGCCACGAACAGCCAGCTTCGCTTTTTTGTTGATGTCGGTAAGATAGGTTTTAACCCAGTCAACCAACTCGCTTTTCGTGCTATCGTTCGGAATACCCTCCAGTTTCACCTGGCCTTTCTGTGCTTCAGATAATGACAGGTATTGTTTTAATGCAGTAATTGAAACACCGGTTTCAGCTAACTTAGTAAAACTTGCCTGTTGGGATTCTGAAAGCCCAGCACTATACTTCTCATTCATTTTCTGAATAAGCGCATATCTGTCATTCGGATTTGAAACGCCAAAATAATATTTGCCGTCTTTGTCAATGGTAATTGTAGCCATATCTTTATCCTCAACTTTTATTTCTGAGATAGATGAGGGCGTATCTACCGTTACAGACTCCTGACTCTTAAACTGAGTAGTCATGATAAAGAATGTAAGAAGTAGGAACGCAACGTCACACATCGCAGTCATATCCATTGACGGACTTTTTCTGGCTGGTTTCGGTGCTGCCATAGCTTTGTTCGAAAGTTTAAATGTTAAACAAATTTAACTTTACTGCTTATCTCAGTGGTGAGCAGCGAAGTTTTGCTGAAGGCTCATTCCGATTTCGTCAATCTTGTAAGTAAGCGTATCTATTTTTGAGGTAAACAAGTTATACATAATGATGGCAATTGCAGAGGTACCGATACCTAAGGCTGTGTTAATCAAGGCCTCAGCAATACCAGTTGCAAGAGCAGATGCATCAGGAGCACCACCACCAGAACCTAGTGCAAAGAATGAACGGATCATACCGATTACAGTTCCTAACAGGGCTACAAGTGTTGCTACTGAAGCTAGTGTTGAAAGGATCGTAAGGTTTTTCTCTAACATCGGAAGCTCAAGTGTTGTAGCTTCTTCAACTTCTTTTTGTAAAGCAACCAGTTTCTGGTCTTTAGCCATTGTAGTATCAGTAGCTAATTGGCTGTACTTTTGAAGAGCAGTTTTAGTAACGTTACCTACTGAACCTTTTTGTTTGTCACATTCTTTAATCGCATCAGCAATGTTGTTTGAGTCTACAAGTGAGCGTACTTTACGTACAAAAGCGTCAAGGTCACCAGTACCAGAAGCTTTATTGATTGTAATGAAACGTTCAATTGAAAACACTAATACCGATAGCATAAAGGTTAATAGGATAGGTACAATGATACCACCTGAATAAACTATACCCATAGCAGTAATTGGATGTTTTTTAGTTTCGGGATCAGAGAAGTTTGAACCATCACCTAAAAGGAAATACCACAAACAAAAACCGATAACTAGTAAAATTGGGATAACGAACGCTGGATTCAATCCACCACTTGAAGACTTAGGGGCTGCTGGTTTTGCTGCTGGGGCTGTAGTCTTTTTTTCCATTAGCTTTGAAATTTTTAGGGTTTTAAAAAATGAAACAATGAATTTTTTGGTAAATAAAAGTTAAAATTTTAAAAGAAAGAACATTACTAAAAGAAAATTTTGTAAAAACCTGTCTTATATTCTTTTCAATCTTGGGACAAGTTTAAGCAAAATCGCTGAAACAAAAAATAACAGACATGATAATTTTTTATTACTAAAATATTCTTTTGCACTTTTTAAAGATTATTTATTTCTTTTTGGTGCAAAGTAAGAAAACATAACTTTTTCATTATCAGACAGTTAAATATTTAAGATTATCTGATATAACTAAAAACTTCGTTATAAATCTTCCTTTTAAAAATTACTAGCATTTTTTAAAGAAATAGGCATTTTTCAAGGCTTATTGCTATCAACCTTGATTCTTTCCTCACGATTCGCCACCTCCCACGCTGTATGAAATACTAATTGAGTTATCTGCTGATATTTAGGAAAAAGGATTTTCTCAACATCGTCTCCCGGACGATGATAATCGGCATGTACTCCTGTAAAGTAGAAGATGACAGGTATTTTATGTTTTGCGAAGTTATAATGATCTGAACGATAGTAAAAACGGTTCGAATCATTCGGATCGTTATATGTATAATCTAACTGAAATTTAATAGAATTATTGTTTGCGTCTTCGCTTATTTTATGCAATTCAGAAGATAATTTGTCAGAACCTATCAGATACACATATTTGTCGTTGGGTGCATGTTCTTTGTCAATACGACCAATCATATCAATATTGAGGTCACAAACTGTATTGGTTAAAGGAATGATGGGTGCTTTGTCGGCATAATATTGTGAGCCTAAGAGACCCTTTTCTTCACCAGTTACTGTCATAAACAAAATACTTCTGCGTGGACCGTTCCCTTCTTTTTTAGCTTGCGCAAAAGCTCTCGCCAATTCAAGTACTGCGCACGTTCCTGAGCCGTCATCGTCAGCGCCATTGTGAATCTGTCCGTTTTGTATCCCAACGTGGTCATAGTGAGCTGTAATGAGTACTACTTCATCCTTTTTATCAGTTCCTTCAAGGAAACCAAGTACATTCTGGGTTTCAACAGGTACTTCTCCCCTTTCCGCTTTTACAGAAACTGTAGATTCTTTCGTGCTGCCTGCTGTGCTTTTACCGGTCTCCTGTATTTTATTTACAAGTTTATTAAATTTTTTAGGTTTCATAGAAAGCATTTCTGCCGCCATTTCCTTTGAAATATAAAACGTCGGATTACTGGTTGCCTGCTCAGGGCTGGTGGCCTGCGTAAAAGACATACGATTAAAACGGGAAAGCACAGCTTTTCTTTCCGCTGCCAATGTTTTAAACTGAGATTCGTCTGAATCTGTCACTACAAAAAACATTTTAGCGCCTTTGCCCAATGCAATATTCATTTTCTTCTGGAAACCCATCTTATCTTCCCAATCCGATTTCTCTCCGTCTTTTGTTATATAATATTTCCCGGTAGGGCTTTTCGGCTCACCGTCTAAAATAACAACTGCTTTGCCTTTTACATCAATATCTTTATAATCGTTGTAAGCCTCTGACTCTATCCCATAGCCGGCAAAAATCACTTTCAGGGATTCTTCCTGGGGTATGCTCGTCAGTCCATTCGGATAATAGTCTTTAAAAAACTCTTTTTTCTTGTTGCCGATTTTTATATAAGCATCTTTCCAGCCTTTCCTGTAGAGATTAAAAAATTGAAAATAGCCTTTGCCTCCCTTACCGTCAGATGCCAACGGTTGCAGACCCAAATCGGCAAATCGCTTAGCAATATAATCGGCGGCTTTTCTCTGGCCTTCTGAGCCTGTATCACGGCCTTCTAGTTCATCAGAAGCAATATAAGTGAGATCTTTCTTGAGATTGTCGGCAGAAATGGTAGCTGCGTATTGATTTAGCTTTTCAGCAGAAGTACTGCTCTGGGCATTAACAAAAGAATAGGAACTAATTAAAATGAGAGCAATGAA
>CALRLN020000437.1:0-4882 GCA_943368675.1 Chitinophaga pinensis
GTTCTCAACCTCTTGTACTACGGCTAATTTAAAAGCATAACTGTAATCTTTCTGTGTACGCTTAACGTACTGGCTTTCAATGGTTTCTTTCATAACATTACTTTTATTGTAACGCTATTTCAGGACGTGACAAACCACCAATAAAAAAACTCCTTTTTATTTGCTTAAAAAGGAGATTTTTTTATTTTTGTAAATCGTTGACAATCAAAATATTAATACTGATATTATATATTTTTTTTATAGATATATAATATTTTTCAAAAAAAACGTTTGACAGGTAATACATTTTTGGACCAAAATACTTGACAAATTAAAAATTGTTATACTTTTGCAGCCACAAATTTTTTGTAACATTAAATAAGGAATAAACTATGTATTGGACACTCGAACTTGCGTCATATTTAGAGGACGCTCCGTGGCCCGCTACAAAAGATGAGTTGATAGATTTTTCGATTCGTTCGGGAGCACCCATTGAAGTTATTGAAAATTTACAGGAACTAGAAGACGACGGACAACCGTACGAAAGTATTGAGGAGATTTGGCCTGATTATCCGACCAAAGACGACTTCTTCTTTAATGAAGATGAATATTAGATTTCATTTATCAAAAAGAGCAATAAACCACGTTTATTGCTCTTTTTGATAATAGACTTCCAGCCGTCTTATTTTAATTCTTCTTTCAGAAAATACCCCGTATAGCTGCCTTTTACTTTGGCTACCTGTTCGGGTGTGCCTTCGGCAATAATCTGCCCTCCTTTATTACCCCCTTCAGGGCCGAGGTCAATCACATGGTCAGATACCTTTATTACATCCAGGTTATGCTCAATAATCAATACTGAGTTGCCTTTATCTGCCAGTTTCTGCAATACTTCCAGCAATTTCCGGATGTCCTGAAAATGCAGGCCTGTTGTAGGTTCATCTAAGATGTAGAGGGTTTTGCCAGTATCTTTTTTAGAGAGTTCTTCGGCAAGTTTTACCCGTTGCGCTTCTCCACCCGAAAGGGTAGTAGCATGCTGGCCCAATGTAATATAACCCAGGCCTACATCAAAAAGCGTTTGTACTTTTCTGAATATCTTTGGCTGAAACTCAAAGAACTCCAGGGCTTGTTCTACTGTCATATCGAGAACATCGGCAATAGACTTACCTTTAAAACGAACTTCTAACGTCTCACGGTTGAAACGTTTACCCTTACAGGTTTCACAGGCTACGTGCACATCAGGCAGAAACTCCATTTCAATTTTTTTCATACCTGCTCCCTCACAATCTTCACAACGACCACCTTTTACGTTGAACGAAAAACGACCTGGTTTATAGCCTCTGATTTTTGCTTCGGGTAACTCTGCATATAAAATCCGGATATCTGAAAACATACCGGTATAAGTAGCTGGGTTACTACGAGGTGTGCGTCCGATAGGGCTTTGGTCAACTTCTATTACTTTATCAATAAATTCCAGACCTTCCAACGCCTTATAAGGGAGGGGCTCTCTTTTGGAATTATAGAAATGACGGTTCAGAATCGGGAAAAGCGTTTCATGAATCAAAGACGATTTCCCGCTTCCACTCACACCAGTAATAGAGAGCATTTTGCCTAAAGGCAGCTTTAGGGTCACATTCTTGAGATTATGTCCGGTTGCACCTTTAATTACCAATGCTTTGCCATTCCCTTTTCTACGCTCTTTCGGAATTTCGATACTTGATCTACCACTCAGGTAGTCAGAGGTTGTACTTGTGTTTTCAAGAAATTCTTTAGGTGTACCTTTACCTACAATGTTTCCGCCATGGCGACCTGCGCCCGGCCCTATATCCAATATATAATCAGATTCAAGCATCATGTCTTTATCGTGCTCCACTACCAGAACCGTATTGCCCAAATCACGTAAGTCTTTTAAAGCCTGAATCAGCTTTACATTGTCCCGTTGATGAAGGCCGATGCTGGGTTCGTCCATAATATACAACACACCTACCAGCTGTGTCCCAATCTGAGTAGCCAGACGAATTCTTTGCGATTCTCCCCCTGATAGTGTTCTCAGCGGCCTGTTTAAGGTCAGGTAGTCTAATCCTATCCCTAAAAGAAAACCTAGGCGCTTACGGATTTCTTTCAATATCTCGCGGGCTATCGTATTTTGCCTGTTTGAAATCCGGCTTTCGAGGTTTTCAAACCATTCGGCAATTTCCCTGATATCCATTTCGGCCAACTCCGCAATATTTTTATGATCAATCCTGAAGTGTAAGGATTCTTTTTTGAGACGTAACCCATTACAGTCAGGGCAGGTCTTTATTACCAGAAAATCTCGTACCCATTCCTGAATCTTATCATTGTCTGAATCCTGCTGGCGTTTCAGAAAAGTGATTACTCCCTCAAAAGTTGTATTCCACTCTGTACCGGGATATTTTTTAGAAGGCACCGCCACAGGATCCTCACTGCCATACAGGATAGTTTTTAAAGCCTCCGGGGGCAATTTATCGATAGGAGTAGAGATGTTAGACTTGAAGCTTTTCAGAATGATTTCTATCTGCTTGAAAATCCATAAATCGCGGTACTCTCCTAACGGAGCAATACCGCCTCGTGTGATACTTAACGATTTATCAGGTATAATAGAGTCTTCAGTTATTTCTTCTATGGTTCCCAGTCCGTTACAGGTAGGGCAGGCACCGTAAGGAGAATTGAATGAAAAACTATTGGGCGATGGGTCTTCGTAAGAAATACCTGATCTCGGATCGGTCAGGTTCTGAGAAAAATACTGCGTTTTGTTCTGAGCATCCAGTAGCATCATAGAGCCTTTACCCTGTTTCAGAGCAGTACTTACTGATTGGT
Source organism: Chitinophaga pinensis (assembly GCA_943368675.1). Taxonomy (GTDB): domain Bacteria; phylum Bacteroidota; class Bacteroidia; order Cytophagales; family Spirosomataceae; genus Emticicia. Next base: position 2,815 of record CALRLN020000437.1, read on the forward strand.
TCAGCCGATAGCGGTCTTCAGACTTAGGAATAATTCTATCTATCACTACCTCAATATCATGAATCTTATAACGGTCAAGCTGCATTTTAGGATTAATATCCAGTATTTCTCCATCAACTCTTACCTTATTATACCCTAATTTGGCAATCTGCACAAATAGTTCACGATAATGGCCTTTTCTCCCTTTTACCAAAGGCGCTAATAAGGTGATTTTCTGATTCTCGGATTGCTGTAAAATCTGGTCGATAATCTGGTCTTGTGTCTGCTTAACCATCTTTTCGCCTGTAACATAGCTGAAAGCCTCACCCGCACGTGCAAAAAGTAAGCGAAGAAAGTCATAGATTTCGGTAGTTGTACCAACAGTAGACCTCGGGTTTTTAGACGTAGTTTTTTGTTCAATAGAGATTACCGGAGACAGCCCGTTGATTTTATCAACATCCGGGCGTTCCATATCACCAATGAAGCTGCGGGCATACGAAGAAAAACTCTCCATATAGCGTCTCTGACCCTCTGCATAGATGGTGTCAAAAGCTAAAGAGGATTTCCCGCTGCCTGAAATACCTGTAATAACGACAAGTTTATTGCGGGGAATATTTACATCAATATTTTTAAGATTATGTTCTCTGGCACCTAAAACTTCTATTTGGTCATAGCCAGTTAAGTCAATGTCATTCAATTGTTTTTCGCTCACTATATATGGCAGATTATTTAGAATTTAACGAAAAATACAGGCTTGTAGTTCCTGTGGTTTAAAACGAATTAAGCGGCCTTAGCCGCTTATAATATACACATAAATTTATATCAGAGCCTCAATATACCAAAACCTTATTACTCACCATTTCTCTGGCAGCATCGGCAATGCCTTTAGGGTCAAAACCGCATTCACGGTGCAATTCAATCTGCTCACCATGTTCAACAATCCGGTCAGGTATGCCCAGGCGTTTTACTCTGGCGTTATACTCGTGGTCGGCCATAAACTCCAGAACAGCGCTTCCCATACCACCCTTCAGGCAGCCGTCTTCTACGGTTATTACCTTATCAAACTGTTGGAATACTTCATGCAGCAATGCTTCGTCCAGAGGTTTTACAAATCTTAAATCATAATGTGCTGCGCTGATACCTTCTCTTTCCAATACCTCACAGGCCTGAATGGCATAATTACCAATATGACCGATAGTTAAAATGGCAATATCATTTCCATCTTTTATTTTTTGCCCTTCACCAATCACCATTTTTCTTAATGGTCTTCTCCAATCAGGCAAAACACCCTCACCTCTCGGATAACGGATTGTGAAAGCAGTTTTAAGTTTTTGTACTTCGTCTAGCTGGAAGGTGTACATCATGTTACGTAGCTCCTCTTCATTCATAGGCGCTGCAATTACCATATTGGGTATACAACGCATATAGGCAATGTCATAAGCGCCATGATGTGTGGGGCCATCAGCCCCTGCAAAACCAGCACGGTCGAGGCAGAAGATAACGGGTAATTCCTGAATACATACATCATGAATCACCTGGTCATAGGCACGTTGCATAAAGGTTGAGTAGATATTGCAATATACTACCAGGCCTTGCGTAGCCATACCCGCCGAAAAAGTTACGGCATGTTGTTCGGCAATCCCCACATCAAACGCCCTGTCAGGCATGACCTTCATCATGATATTCAACGATGAACCCGATGGCATGGCAGGGGTAACACCAACAATTTTTGAATTGACTTCAGCCAGTTCAATAATTGTATGCCCGAACACATCCTGATATTTCGGAGGCATCGGGTGGTCATAGATTTTTTTCTTGATTTCTCCTGTTACTTTGTCAAAAAGACCCGGTGCATGCCATTTGGTCTGATCTTTTTCGGCAGGAGCATACCCTTTACCTTTTACGGTTAAACAATGTAGTATTTTAGGCCCCGGAATATTCTTCAGATCTTCGAGTACACTCACCATATGATTAAGGTCATGACCATCTATCGGACCAAAATACCGGAGATTCAATGCTTCAAATAAATTACTCTGGCTCAGTAATGCGCCTTTCATGGCATTTTCTACTTTTCTCACAATTTCTCTCG
>CALRLN020000438.1:0-4874 GCA_943368675.1 Chitinophaga pinensis
TATCGAATTTCTGGCCAAGCAACTGGTCGAGGGATTTATTACGGGGCTACATAAATCGCCTTTTCATGGTTTTTCAGTAGAGTTTGCTGAGCATCGCCTGTATAATACTGGTGAAAGCACACGCTATATTGACTGGAAGGTATTTGCTAAAACTGACCGCTTGTATGTAAAGCGCTATGAAGAAGAGACCAACCTTCGGTGTCATCTGTTGATTGATACTTCATCTTCCATGTATTATCCCGAAAAATCGAACGGTAAAATGACCTTCAGTATAATGGCTGCTGGGGCATTGGCATATACGCTGCAAAAACAACGAGATGCGGTAAGTCTGACTACTTTTTCGGAGGGTATAGAGATACAAACACCTATCAAATCAACGGCCTCGCATATACATAAGATATTTCTGGATTTAGAGTCGCTTCTGCAAAAACCAAAACCCAATAAAAAGACCTCAGTAGTAGAAACACTGCATGAAATAGCCGAGAAAATTCATAAACGCTCGCTGGTAGTGATATTCAGTGATATGTTTGAAGATATTAACAATACAGAACGCCTGTTTTCTGCCATGCAGCACCTTCGCCATAATTTACACGAAGTTTTGCTGTTTCATGTAACAGATAAAAATACTGAGGAAGAGTTTAATTTTGATGAACGGCCTTACGAATTTATTGACTTAGAAACAGGTGAAAAAGTAAAAGTGCAACCTTCACAGGTAAAAAGTCATTATCAGGCTGCCATCAAAGAGTTTTATCATGACTTGAGATTAAAGTGCGGACAATATAAAATTGATTTTGTGGAAGCAGATATTTCGCAGGGATTCGACCAGATTCTCTCTGCCTTCCTGGTAAAGAGAGGAAAAATGAAGTAGTTTATACATATTTTATTCCATAAACTTTTACATACAATGAATACAGGCAGACGTTTCTTTTTAGGTACTTCTGTAGCAGGCTTTGCATATCTGCTTTACAGACGCTTATTCGGAGGAGAGCCTGTAAAATCTTCACTCAGTCTTACTCAATTAACAGATACCGCTGTTCCACCGCAACCGGATCAGGTTATTCCGAATGGTACCTTCACCGATTTCGAGACAAACCAGTTACCTTCGTTAGTTAGCGGCGTAAAAGACATTCCCACTAAAAATACTCTTGGCTTTGAGGTTTTCCCGGATATAAATGGTAGACCTACACAAAAATTCAACAGCCGGTTTTTATGGGGGAATGGCGTAGAATTTATGAATCATAGTGGAGACACCCCTCCTATTGCCTTAACAAAAGGAATAGCCACGGGCTTTGACAACTGTTTTTTAAATACGCTAAAAGGTGTACCGGGTGAGCATAGATATAAGTGGACATTGTTTAACGATTTCATATTCTGGCAAAAAAGCCATGCAGAATTAGAAAAACAAGGGGCCGAAAATTACGTAGCTATGCAATACCAGTCATTAGATGCTACGGGCAAACGAGTTCCGTTTGCCTATACAATGCTTGATATTGAAGCCGGCGTAACTGATTTTTCAAAAATCAGCTCTTTTCTGAAAGGTTATTATACAGCGGCTAAAAAGGATAACCCTGAACACGTAGTGATTTTATATAGTTATGCTCCCAACAAAGGCTTTACTTATTGGCAAAGTGGCTATTACTACGATGGAGACAACGTGCCATTGGACCAGAAATTCTTTCCGTTCAGCAAACATTCTTACAACGAAACTAAAGCGAAGGTTAGTAGCGGAGTAGTTAATAATTTCTTCCGTGGTAAAGACCTGATGTATAATATACTGGTGAGTTATCCTAAGGTTAATCTGCCTCTTACAACACCTATGTATCAAAAAGATGCAAATGGTCGCTTTATAATCGATAAATCAGGAAACCGGGTATTAAGAGATGATACTTTTCAGGAAAACCAGCGAGGAGAAGTTATCAACTTCTCAGCCGCAGGAGAAAGAAAAGACATTTCGGTATCGGAAGGACATAATTATGGAGAATATCGTTTAAAATCTGAATTATATCACGCCATCAATCAATTTGGGGGCTATTTCTCTGAAATCTTCTTCCGGCTGCAAATGCTTGCCAATGACTGCGGATTGAAAGATGATTTCCAGAATATTCATGCTATTAATAATCCATATCAAACCATTGGTATTCTGAGGCATGATCTGGAGTCTAATCCATTTACCAATCTTTATCGCCCTATTGACAGGGTAACCGCAGAGTGGCATGCCACTCTGGTTTATACTTTATTGAATAATCTGCTTATATGGTCGAATGTAACCGGAGGAAACATAGGTTTAACGCTTCGTGGTGCCTGGCTGAATGGCAATTTTATACCTGATTTGCATGTATCTACGCAAGAGGGAACGCCCTTTGCTCAGGAGTATTTCGGCGATGGTGCCGGAAAACCCAAAAGAGAGGGACACCTGGGTAATTACCGACAATGGGCAGCAAAAATGTATCAGATGCAGGCCGAAAACAGGGTATATGGATTATGGCAAAAAACTGATAAAGTACTAAGTTTTGCGCATCCGGAACAAATAATTAACGGGCAGTTTCCTGCAGTAGGAAGGCTTCAGGGAAATATCCTGAAACTCAGTGCGGTTGAATCGAAACTTGAAATCGGGGAGAGTTTTCAGATAAGAATCCGGAATACAAAAAATAATACTGTTTTTACGAAAACAATGTTATCAAAAACTGTTTTGAATGAAGTTATTGTATTACCAGCAGGCCAATATAATGCACAGGATGTTTATCTTGAATATATAAATCCGGTAAAGGGTGGTGTGCAAAGAGTAAATGGCCGGGGTGAAACTGTCTAAAACAGACAAGCCATTATTAAATGCGTTCTTAATGCACTACTATAAACTTATTGCTGACAAACCTTTTACCGTTAATCAGAACCTGATAGACATAGGTACCATCCATCCAATCGGCGGTTGACACTTTTATTTTCGTATCTGTATTCTCTACTGTAAAAGTTCCGACAACTGTTCCTGAGAGGTTAAAAAAGACGAGTTTTGCCGTAGGTATATTTTCAGGTAAGCTATAATCAAAATTAACTTCATTATTGGCGGGGTTCGGATACAAAGCCGAAATACTTACTTTACTGAAATCATCGTCCGGCTTCATGGTAGCACTCTCGCATTTGCATACTTTGGTACTAAACATTTCTTCTTCTGAGTCGTGTACTTCTGTCAATGTCAATTCTCTTTTCTCGCTTATTACTTTAGTTTTTTTGTCACGTGCAGCCACATAGTAAGTCCCGCCTCTTTTTGGAGTAAATTCTAATCCGGTGGCAATGGGTCTATCGGCTTTTTCATCATCATACCAAAGCACCTCTGTACCTTTTGAAGTGTTTGTTACACTAAAAGCTGGCATTGGCGACCCGGGAGAAAAAGTTTCATTCTGATTTAAAACCAGAGGTATCTGTACTGGCGCCACATTACAATTAGGTGCATTGACTATTTTACTCGTACTGCAGTTACCTGTAATATCTGTAGCGGTTAAGGAGACATTAGGCATAAAAGCAGGGACATTCTCAATGGTATAGAACCCATTATTATGAGCTACCACATAGCCCGCACTAGATTGCAGAGGTAATTTATTCAATCGCTTCAGGTAATCATAGGTTGTAGGCATACCTATATTGGTTGTTGCGGCATATATTTGTTGCACAAGCGCCCAGTCGTCTCCCTCTAGTTTTACTCTGATGCTGTAGGAGTCCACCTTTTTATTACAATAAATAGAGTCTATGACAATTTTGGGTCCGACACAGCCCTCAACCAGAATCGGGCAACAACTTGTAATGTTACAAGTACCCGATGCCTTAGAAAAAGTGTACTCTCCTCCTTTGGCAATACTCAGCGAACTATCTTTATTAATTATGGCAATATTTGGTGAAGTATCTTTGGTAATTTCTTCATAAAGCCCAGACCCAACGTTTTTATAGTACCATTTTACTCCGCTGTATCTTTTTAGTGTAACCCGATAAGTTTCATCTTTTTTCAATGAAACAGGCACACTTACACAGCTTACCCCATAATCACTTTCATCTGCACTGGCTACCAGATTATTCATGTCTTTCTCTTTGCCATTCTGCCTGAGTATATATGAAGTGCAATAAGACAACCCCGGTTGAGTTACCTTTGCTTTAATAATCAGTTTCAGGGTTTCACCCCCATTTACATTACCTACACCCCAGGCACCTCCGATTGACTCGAATACACCTTTATCGGCATAGAAATAGACTACCTTCAGACTGCTGCTTAATATATTCTGAACAGTTACATTAGTGGCTGTTTTATTACCTTTATTAATGATGAGAGTGGTAAAAGTAACAACCTCATCTAACTGAGGCGTGCGGATATCTACTGCCTGAATGAGCTCTAGTTTGCTGTAGTCTGCCAATTGGGCAAAGTTAACATGTTCTAAAACAACTGTCTGATCTGCGTAGCAGGTTTCTGTATTATAAACCCTTACTGTATAAGCTTTTATTGTGGCCGGATTCGGTATATTTTTAATTTCAATTTCTCTTTTTCCGGCATCAATCAGAATAGATTTAGAAAAGTCTATTCCTGCAGCACCGTTTTCTGAAATGGCGTATCGTGTGGCATTGTCAATATTAGAAATAAAAATTTTAGCATCATTAACATTGGCTTGCGTCACATCGGTGCTACGGAGAGTAAATGTAGGAGGATAGCAAATATTCTGTACGACTTCTTTCTGTGTCTCTACCCTATATTGGTTAGAATCACTTTTATTGAAGCCTAACAGTACAAATGCTATGAATAAATATCCGGCTCTGAAAATGCCTGATAGCTTATTCCTTGACAAACTTAAAAAGTTCTTCATCGTAATCACCTTAGAAAAAATCACTCAATAGCA
>CALRLN020000439.1:0-4852 GCA_943368675.1 Chitinophaga pinensis
TTCGAGGCATGGGATGTTAATCCCGGTAGTGGCAATGTTGTGGTTGCAGTAGTGGATAATGCCATTCAAACCAACCACCCCGATTTACAAGCCAATATGCTACCCGGCACTGACCTCGGCAATAGTGATAATAATCCGAATCCGCCCAATGCCTTGTTCAGTCATGGCACGCACGTGGCGGGTATTGTCGGTGCTGTTTCAAACAACAGCATCGGTATAGCCTCGGCAGGGAATAACCGGGTAAAAATATTACCTGTAAAAGCTACTCCGGATGAAGCCGACCCCAGAGGTATTTATTATGGGTTTGACGGCATAGTATGGGCAGCTAATAATGGTGCCGATATTATCAGTTTATCATGGGGAGGTATTGGCTATTCGATACTGGAGCAGGAAGTAATAGACTATGCCTACAATAAGGGGATTGTGGTTGTAGCTGCTGCGGGTAATGAAGATACCTCAACAGAAAGCTATCCTGCCGCCTATAAACACGTGATTTCTGTAGCAAGTTTAGATGATAACGACCAGCGCAGTTCTTTTTCAAACTTTGGTTCATGGGTCGATATAGCCGCTCCGGGGAGAGGTATTCTGAGTACGTTTCCGTTTGACACCTACCAGACCCTGAATGGCACTTCAATGGCCACGCCACTGGTATCAAGTGCTTTAGCCTATATATGGTCGTGTTTCCCTTCATTGACACCAGACCAACTGGAGAGTCTTCTGGTAAACACTGCCGATAATCTGGATGCGGTTAATGTCAATTATAAAGGACTTTTAGGTGCCGGAAGAGTAAATCTGCTTAAAGCCGTTTCGTGTGCCAATATGGGTTTACCTGCCCTAACGATAAGCGCCAACGGGACAACCTATATCTGCCAGGGGCAATCTGTTATACTTAGTACTAATGCAGGTGCAGGTTTTACCTATCAATGGTTTAAGAATGGAGTCCTTACCAATATCAGTAATGCTACTTATAGCGCCAATGCAGAAGGGAGTTATCAGGCAATTGTAACGAAAGCTAATTGCACCATACTTTCAGACAAAAAAAGAGTAAGCTGGAATACAAGTTATACGGGTGTTGCTATGGTGGCAGATAAAGAAGTACCCTATTGTACTGACCTCACCCAAAGCGGCGGCCTTGTAGCTACTGCCATTAACTGTAATTATGGCGGCCCAACCACTTTTACTTATAATGGCCCTATGGTTGGTTATGATGCATTCGATAAAAGTGGTGATGACCCTACAGTAAATGTATTCAGCCTGAAAGGCACCACAACAGCTATAAAAGTATCTATCACCTGGGAAAAGAAAGACCAGTATGATAAAAGCTCCTGCGGCCTTGCTGATAATGGTGGGCCACCCTATAATGATGAGGTTTCGTTTAAGCTCAAATCTCCAACAGGAAAAATCATTACGCTGATAGCCAATGGTATCTATAATGTGGGCTTAAGCTCTTCCGGCGTTGTTACTACTGTTTTTCAAACCGGAGCGAGTGCCATGCAGCAAAATTCAATACCCACTTCGGGTACTTTTGCTCCGGCACAACCTTTTACAAGCCTCCTGAATGAAAACCCGGAAGGAATCTGGACTTTATTGCCGGAAGATGATAACGGTATTGACCCGCTTTGTGTAAGTGGTTTTGCTATTACAATCACCACCAACAGCACAGCGCAAGCTCCCTCTATAAGCTGGTGGAGCGCAGCCAGTGGCGGAAATTTACTGGCAACAGGTTCAGAATATTTCCCTTCAACCACGAGTATCGGAGAAAAAGCATTTTTTGTAGAAGCAATTTGCGACGGCCTATGCCCAAGCCCCAGAGTACCTGTCAGATTAAATGTCCTTAGCGTTCCTCAGGTATTTGTTTTCCCTGTTTCATCACAGCTTGCTAATAATGCGCAGTTCAAAGAACTGATTCAGAAGCAAACCATCAGATATGTAAAAAGTGGAAACAATGCTTATCAGATTTATGATTCAGCAAATCCACAGGCTCAATTTTTAACTTTAGGGGATACACCACCGCTCACCAGCCCTGTGACACTCTGCACAAATGCCGAATCTTATTTATTAATAGCACAGGATTGCCCTACCAATGTGATTACCTGGAATAATGGCGCTAATGGACAGAATCTATTGGTTTCGCCATCTTCACCCATTGGCTATAATGCCTATTGCCACAAAGAATGGTCGCCTTGCGCACCAATATCATCTAACAATATTTTGTTTGTATCTCCTGCCGATGCGGTTACTATCAACAATAAGGTATATGCCAACTCGGTACAGACTTTTACTGGAAACAGCATTAATGCCACAAATTTTATTCAGGCACCTGCCAATATTGTTTACCGGGCTAATACCTCCGTTATTCTTAATGCCGGATTCAGCGTGAATGCCAATAGTGTGTTTACTGCTAAAATTGGTGGGTGTGCGGATTGATTAGGTGTTTGGATTGCCCCCGCATTTCAACAAATAATCCCCCACATCCAGCCCTTTTGCCCGGTCTTCGTCGGTGGCGTGTTTTTCCAGCAGGTCAGATACACAAAAACTGGCAAATGATTGGAGTTCCTCTGCCTTTGCTTTCCATTTGTCGTAGGCGTTCAGGTCGGGGTAAAGCACTACTTTTCTGCCTTTTAGGGCTTTGCATCTGGCGGGTGTCAGATTGCTGAGGCTACCTGCTGCCAGCCAGATAAACTCTGGTAGATATACGCTGGCTATTAATGCAGTTTTTTCGCTCTCAACAATTGCCACAATGGCATCTGTCCGGTGCAGCAGATGTTCACCAAACAGGCATTGTTCAAGGTTGAAATCAGTCATTTTCAGCACACTATGTACCCAGTTAATGTGCTTGTATGGCTCCTTTACACGCTTGCCTGTGGTGGGGTTGTAGAGCATAATTTTACCTGTTCTGATTTTACCCTTGCTGTCTATCTGCCAGAACACCGTTGCACCCGGCCAATGCTTTGAGGTACCGATAAAATACTTGCTAATCAGTTCCACTGTAATGGCCTCTCCGAAATGCCTGAACAGGAAAGCAACCAGATGATTGGCTTCATAATGTTTCAGACTGGCCATAAAAATAGCAGGTGCAACATAGGAAACAGTCCGGGGAGGCGGTTTCGGAATATAATCAGGTGTTTTTCTAAGCGGCGGATTATCCTGAAAATATTGTTTCGGGGTGTAATGATAGCCGCATTTCACCTCCCGGCTGCATCGGCCTACGTGGTCGGCCAGATATTCATTTGTTTCGGTGTCAATGTATCGGGTAAACACCTTTTTACTGTCGCAATCGGGGCAGCTATGGCGTGTTTTCATCCCTTTGTAGGGTTCTAAGGTGTATCTGTGGTTATGCATTTTTTGTGTGGAGATTCGTCACCCTCGTCACATTCGTCACACTGACGAGCGACGAGTGTGACGAATCTAACCAAGGTTATTCTTTTTAATTAATTATATTATATATATTATTGATATAATCATATTATTTTTCTTTGTAGCTATTTAACTCGTCATCTCGTCACTTCGTCAGTGTGACGAATGTGACGAGCGAATGCTCAATTGACTCTTTTTATCCATCTTCTTACAGAAGCTTCAGAGATGCCAAGTTTTCTGGAAATTTCCATATTGTTATGCCCTTGTTGCTTTAAATCCAGTACTTCAGCAATCTTCTGTTCTCTATCTTTCTCTGATGCCTCTCGCAAATGCTCCTTTTCATTGCCGAAATCAATCAATTCAAAGTGCAGAAAGTTCGCAGGTTTATGCACCTTAAAAACAGCTACATTGTTGGCATCGTAAATAAATTCATTCTGCCGTACTTTCATCTGTTTGATATACCGGATGCTTTTATCCCGCTGAGATTCACCAATCGCAAACGACGAATCAGTAAAACTCATCAACGCCTTGCTTCCCTGTAAATCATTCGGGCTGATGGGCTTGCTGGTATCACGCTTGGGTGTATGTGCCAATGCCAGTATCGACAGATTATACCTGCTTTTGAGCGCTTTCAGATGCTTCATCAGTGGCAGCGCATTACCTGCTTTTTCGGTTTCATTTTTCAGGTAAGTGAGGTTGTCAATAATCAGAATCCTTGCTCCGGTGTCAATCACCAGCTTTTCCAGCGAATCATTCAGAAAATCCTCAAAACTCTGATTGTCCGGAATCACCACATCAGGGTCTATTTCAACCCTCCCGAAATTGTCGTCAAAATCATAGTGCTGGTCAAAATCAACCGAGTAGCGGGTTTCAAATTGCTTGTCAGACAATTCAAAATCAAAATACAGAATCTTCTGTTTCCCGGCATTTAGCTTGAAGCCCTCAATACACTCTCCCTTACTAATGCTGTTGCCAATCTGTACCGCCAGAATCGACTTGCCCAGATTGGTATCTGCATACAAAATACATAGCTCTCCCTCAAACCAGAACTCATCAAACAGCATTCTGGGTCTGGGTCTTTTTTTAGCCTGCTCAATCCAGTTATTGGCAGTATTGTGCTTCAGTAGGCCTGTTACTAAAGCCTGACGGTCAAACCTGCCCAGCAAATCATTTGCCTCAGCCTGAATCATTTCAAAGGTAATGTCCGGACTCTCCTCTGTCGGTAAAGTTTTTGCCTGCTTTTGCAGGTCTTCTTGTTGTGTGGTACTCATAAAAAATTAAAAATTGATAATAAACCATTAATAATCACATCAATCCATATCACAGATTTCTGTAATGTCATTTGCAGGCATAATGCATACGTTGGTAGTAAGAATATTTGCTTATAAACTAAGCATTATAAGGGCTGATTCCGTTGAATCAGGCTAGTTTCAGTAGAATGAGAACACAGCTGTTTCTATTGTAAATATAGCCATTTTCGGACAACAAAGTTCCG
>CALRLN020000440.1:0-4849 GCA_943368675.1 Chitinophaga pinensis
CATTTAACGCTCTCAAAATCTGATACTCTCAATAATATCTGTAGCAATCATGGCTGTTGAACCTTTTAATTGGGCGGCTCTGTCTCCTGCCAGTCCGTGTTCATATACACCCAGAATAGCTGCTTCTTCCGGTTTGTAGCCCTGCGCCAGAAGAGCTGTAATCATGCCTGTTAATACATCTCCGCTCCCTCCCTTAGCCATACCCGCATTTCCTGTTGAATTAAAATGAATTACGCCATCAGGTAGAGCCACTGCAGTAAATGCGCCTTTCAGGCAAACAATGCATTGATGTTGAGTAGCAAAATCTCTTAAAAGTGCTAATTTTTCATAATCATTCTCCCATTTCCGGTCAATAAGGCGTTGGAACTCTTTAGGGTGAGGCGTCAGCACTGCTCCTTTAGGTATCAGTTTTAGCAATTCTCTGTGTACGGCTATAATGTTCAGCGCATCGGCATCTATAACTACAGGCACTTTTATTTTTTTTAATAGTTCCTCAACCAATGCCACAGTTGCAGCCTGAGTACCTATGCCACAACCAATGCCTATGGACTGATAAGGTTCCAGGTTAGGAACTTCTTCTAAAAACTCCTCACTTTTTATTGGCAGGCACATAGCTTCCGCTATGCTTGTCTGTAAAATTATGTAGCCGCATTTAGGCGCACATACTGTCACTTTACCTACTCCTGCCCGTAAACATGCTTTTGTTGAAAGTACAGCCGCACCTATCATACCATAGCTACCTGCCATAATCAGGGCATGACCAAAATTACCTTTATTGGCAAATCTGGCGCGGGGCCTGATTAATGCTTTGGCTGTCTCAGAATCTGTATATTCATACTGACCCGTTATACTTTCAATAAATTTTTCATCAAGCCCTATATTTACAACTTTCCAGTCTCCAACAAAATCAGCATTCTGAGGGAGAACAAAAGCTAACTTAGGCAATTGAAAAGTAATAGTATGAGACGCCTTCACTATTGTATCGTCCTTGGCATTAAGCGCATCAGCAAACAAGCCTGTGGGTATATCAACAGACACAACTTCGGCTTTGCTTGCATTGAGCTTCTGCACTACCGATTGTATGAGCCCTTCCAAAGGGCGTGAAAGTCCGGCTCCTAAAATGGCATCAATTACTAAATCGTCTGGCAGGAAATCTGGTAATTCACTTTTTTCATCTATCCATTGCGGATTTATTTTATTTTTTAATCTTTCAATATTTATCTCAAAATTGGATGATTTCTTTGTTGAATGATCCACAATCTGGACCTCAAGCTCATAGCCTAATGCATAGAGCATACGGGCAATGGCAAGGCCGTCACCTCCGTTGTCGCCGGGCCCACACAACACAATAATTCTTTTGTAAGAAACCGGAAAATGTTGAATAAAAACACTCACGAAGGCTCGTGATGCGCGCTCCATCAGGTCAATAGAGGCAATTGGCTCATGCGCAATGGTATATTCATCGGCTTGTTTTATTTCAGATATAAAACTGCCTTCGGCTGTCTGCTTTCTTGTTAATAAAATTTTCATCAATTTTGTAAAATATAATTCAGTGAATGAATGATAGTGCAGATTAGTGATTAAATAATAAAATACTCGTATAATAATCCAACATTAATAAACTATAATTGCATTTGAAAGTTATTCATAATTTCATTTATTCAATTGCTCAATAATTTTTTAACCTAATATACAAAAATTATGTCAGAATTTATCAGCGGCATTCAGCAGGTTGGGATTGGTGTGAAAGATGCGGCAAAAGCCTTTAGTTGGTACAACAGAACATTAGGGTTGAATGTCCCGCTTTTTGACGATGTCGCTGAAGCCAAACTTATGACTCCACACACCAACGGTATTATCAGACAGCGTCGTGCTATACTTGCCCTGAATATGGCCGGTGGCGGTGGTGCTGAAATATGGCAATCAAATCGTCCGGCACCTTTGGCTCCGGATTTCACACCCGAATTAGGCGACTATGGCATTTTCTGTGTCAAAATTAAATCTTTAGACATAAAGAAATTTGCCGATAAAAATCATCTGAAAATAGAGCGGTCTGTTGATAATAAAACTCACTGCTGGCTGCAGGACCCTTACGGTAATCAATTGCAGATAGTAGAGGATAATTCATGGTTCAGGCCCAACGGCACTATTACAGGTGGAATTGTAGGTGTAATAATTGGGGTAAGTGATATTGATAAGGCGCTTAAACTCTATAAAGATACCCTGGGAATAAACCAGATTGCTTACGATAAAACAGGTAAGTTTGATGATTTTGCAGCTTTAGGCAAAGGAGATGTGCGCTTTAGGAGGGTGCTATTGCGAAAAGCCATGGATAACAACGGGGCATTCAGCCGTTTGCTTGGCAACGTAGAAATTGAGTTAGTGCAGAATTTAGAGCCGGATGCACACCCGAGAAAAATATTTGCAGACAGAAGCTGGGGGGATTTAGGATTCATACATCTGTGTTTCGACACATTAAATATGGATGGTCTGAAACAATTGTGTCAGAAAAATGGTTTTCCTTTTACAGTAGATAGCAGCGATACTTTCGATATGGGTGAAGCAGGTGGCAGATTTACTTATCTGGAAGATCCTGACGGTACATTGATTGAGTTCGTTGAAACACATCGGGTACCTATTCTGAAAAAAATAGGTTGGTATCTGAACCTGAAGAAGAGAAAAACCCAGAAACCATTACCCGATTGGATGGTAGCTACAATGGGTTGGGGCAAGGTAAAAGAAAAGGATTAAAAGATGCGAAAGGGGATAACGAATATTTTTATACGAAATTGAAAAAAATCTTGTTTTTTTTTCAATCAAATTTCGCTCAGGTAATTTTTTTTTATATATTAGCACCAACAAATACAACAAATGAAAAATCCATACGTTTTTTGGATTTTACAGTAATAATTATTAATTTTGCACTCTGATTAGGAGAATGCTGGGTTTGTACGGCTCAGCCGCTTCACTAAGCAAGTAAATTTAATAATCTAGTAAATAACAAAACAATGGATTTGATTAAATTGGTTGAGTCAGAATTTACTGACAAAAGAGAGAAACAACCGGAGTTTAAAGCAGGTGATACCGTAAACGTTCACGTAAAGATTAAAGAGGGTAACAAAGAACGTATTCAGGTATATACTGGTACAGTTATTCAACGCCGTAACGCAGGCACTAATGGTGAGAGTTTTACCGTTCGTAAGATTTCAAATGGTGTAGGTGTTGAGAGAATTTTCCCGATTTTGTCGCCAAGTATTGATAAAATTGAGGTTGTTCGCCAAGGTAAAGTACGTCGCGCAAGATTGTTCTACTTACGTGGAAAACAAGGTAAAGCGGCTCGTATCAAAGAATTAAAGAAATAATGTACATCCTACCTGCAATAGTTAAACTATTCAGAGTTTCAGATGTCTAAAGATAAAAGTAATAGCTTTTTCATAATTTTGTATGGGAAAAGGTCGCTTCTCTGAAGCGGCTTTTTTTGTTTCAGGCTATTGATGAATAGCAAAGTTTTCAAGGAAAAGAATTAAGTTTGGGGCGAATTTGTTGAGCAATTATGAACGAAAAAAAATATAGCGGAAAATTTTACAAATATCAGGGAACAGGCAATGACTTTGTGATGATTGACAATCGTGACGGGCAGTTCCCGGTTAGTCAGGCTTATATTGAACATCTTTGCCACCGTCGTTTTGGTATCGGTGCTGATGGCCTTATTCTGTTACAGAATGATCCTGATTATGATTTCCGGATGGTTTATTTTAATGCCGACGGACGGGAAGGAAGCATGTGTGGAAACGGCGGGCGTTGCACAGTAAGATTTGCAGAAGACCTGGGCATTTTCAGTGGCAGTACCACATTCATTGCTGTTGATGGTGCGCATGAAGCCACTGCCAATTCTGAAGTGATTGCCCTTAAAATGGGAGAAGTACATAGTCTTGAACAGCATGAGGAATACGACTTCATGAATACCGGCTCCCCTCACTATGTAAAATATGTATCTGATATTTCAAACTTTGATGTATTCAATGAGGGTAGAAAGATACGCTATGCAGATGAGTGGGTAAAACGTGGCGGTACGAATGTAAACTTTGTTGAATTGCTAGAGAATGAAACTCTGTATGTGCGTACCTATGAAAGAGGTGTAGAAGATGAAACCTATTCATGCGGTACGGGTGTAACAGCTTGTGCTTTATCGGCTCATCTTAAATACAACAAGCAAAGCCCGGTTAAAATCATTACCAACGGTGGCAATTTACAGGTGTCTTTCGACAAAGACTTTCAGAATATCCGCCTGATTGGTCCTGCTGTAAGGGTTTTTGAAGGAGTATTGTAAGAAATCTAATAATCAATTTTTGTATATTCTACCAAAAGCAAATCTGCTGTTTCTGCAGACGCCCCTGCGCATTTACTTGCTTTTGAATTTTGCTTGTGCATTTATGAAAAGAACTCTGCTTGCTGCTATATTACTTCTTTCCGGATTGAAAGTTTCGGCACAGAAGCTTATTTACACTTTCGACTATGCGATTACTATGATAGAGGAGTCTAAATACGGAGATACGACCCTCCACAAAAATTCCCGAATAATTTTTAGTACATTGCTTAATAAAGGGCATTGCAATTATATTGCGCGTATGCGCTACAATGCAGATTCTACACAAAACTCTTTACAGATAATTGATTTTAAGAATGGAAAGAGCTTCATCATTTATACGCACAGAAAAGAAAAGGGTGTAGAAACAGGTGATAATGCTGAAGGGACAGGCTCCGATATTGCTATAAGAAAAGCAATAAATGCAGACCCGCTGAAAAACAAACCGGATAAGCAAATTGGTAATTACTTATGTGAGCAATT
>CALRLN020000441.1:0-4848 GCA_943368675.1 Chitinophaga pinensis
CATCGTCTTTAAAAACGTGTTTAGCCAAATTTACTGGATACCCTTTTTGCTCTGATTTGAAGTAATCCAAAATTGTACTTTTTTATCTACTTCAAAGATATGAGCCAAAACCTTCTGACTATCAATACATATGATTTGGCTAAAGCCAAGATGATGCAATTTTACATTCCTCCAGCTAAAGCTGGAGGCAATTGAATTAATATCTTTTCCTCACTTCACCACCTCACTAACCAAAATCACTGGCGCCACATTCGTATAATTTGCAAAATCTGCCCTTATCGCTTCTCTGTTTGGGGCAATAGCTGCCTGATACTCGCTAAGGCTCTTTACATAAAAGGTACCAATAGCCATATAAGGCAGCGGTTGGTTAGGAATCCCACTGGCAAGCCCTTTTTCAATAGTATATTTAACCAGATTTGTACCTAAATACCCTGCAACCATAGGCATGTGCTTGGTTTCATAGTACTCCATGTTAAAAGTTTTACCCTCAGAAAAAGGATACATAACCGAGATTTTAATTAAACCTTTTTCAGATTTAGCAGATGGGTTTTCCTGACTAAATGCAGCAAAACCAATGGTCAAAAGCAATAGCGATGCAATAAATGCGTACTTCATGATTGGGTTGAATTTAAGTGATAGAATGTTTCATTTGAAATAGTATTCCACAAATATCCGAACAGTATCTATATTTGCAAAACGCTATTTTTCGATAAAATCAATCGATAAAACCGATTTAGAAATATGGAGCTACGCCAACTCAGATACTTCCTGAAAGCAAAGGAATTATTAAATTTTACGGAAGCCGCAAGGGTTCTGAATATAAGCCAAAGCACCTTATCACAGCAAATCAAGCAGTTGGAAGATGAATTAGATGTGCCTTTGTTTAACCGTGTCGGCAAACGAATTACACTGACCGAGGCCGGAGAGATATTTGGCGAATATGCATTACAGAGTATCAATAGAGCCAATGAGGGTTTATTGGTGCTAAAAGATCTGAGAAACCTCAATACAGGCAAAATCACTATCGGCGTGATTTACTCCATGCGGATTCTTTTTGCCAGAACCCTGATTGAGTTTGCGAAACAATATCCCAATATCAAAGTCCAGATAGTTTTTGGTACCACCAAAGACCTGCTCGAAAAACTCAACGCTTACCATTTTGATTTTATTCTGACATTCCACGAAGATACCGTAGAGCCTCATTTGAAATGCCAGACGCTTCTCAAAGCCAATATGGTTTTGGTAACAGCAAAAAAAACATTGCTTGCACAAAAAAGCAGCATTTCTCTTGATGAAGTGGCCAGACTACCCCTGGCCCTACCTTTCAGTGGTTATAGTACTATTCAATTTTTTGTGGAATCATTCGGTCAGGAAAACCTGAACCCGAATATCTGCATGGAGATCAATGATATTCCTACCCTGTTTGAAATCGTAAAAACCGGGCATTGGCACACTATATTGAGCGATACCAGCGTAAACGACCCAGAGGTAACAGGTATTCATATTGACGGAAAAAACATGAAGCGGACCATCATGATTCTATCACTCAAAGAAGTATACGAAAAGAAAGCCGTGAAGAAATTCTACGAACTGCTAAAAACCATGCACGCTGATATGCCCGGAAATAAACTCAGGTAAATATATTCCGGAGCAGAATATTTCAATACTCTAAACTTATTCTAAAACTATACATTGATAATTTTCTTTGTTCATTACCTGAATAATTTTCTCTACTGAAATATCTTCCCCCTGCACTCTTAATATCCTGTCCCAG
The DNA here is from genome assembly GCA_943368675.1 of Chitinophaga pinensis. Lineage (GTDB taxonomy): Bacteria > Bacteroidota > Bacteroidia > Cytophagales > Spirosomataceae > Emticicia. The sequence continues at coordinate 1,775 of CALRLN020000441.1, forward strand.
TCATTCAGATCAAAATTTATTTTGTACTTAGGGAAATGTCCGGAAAGTTTTTGCAGAAGAAGTATTGATTCCGAAGTCTCCTCTACATTTGTTTTGAATATTTCGACCATACTATCACTTATGTTTACAAAAATTGCTGAGTCCAAATGTCAAAGTGTGGAAAAATCTTCTTTAGCCTGGAACACAAACCATTGCTGATACTACTTGTGGTTCTCCAATTCAGCCCCATACCTGATAGCTTCTTCGAGTACGTCAATATTTATATTCTTTACACTTCTGAATCGGATGCAATAGCCGGTCACACTCGCCTTGCCTAGCTTTACTCCATACGTTTGCGGTAAGAAAGTCTTATCTTTTATACCCAATATATGCACCGAGATTCCGGTGGAATTGGCAAGCAACCCAATCCGGAAAAAATCTCTTGTGGTCCCATTGGCATAGTGTATGGTATACAATCCATAGCCAATAGTTGGGTTAGTAATAACACGGCCCTCACTGTCTTTACCGTCCGTAAACCACAATCTACCATCGGGTAACACTTGCAATATGAGTTCATGCAAGGCTTGCATCTCACTACGTTTGGGCTCCGACTGGCTGGTTATATAGTTTTTGATTTGTTCTTCTATGCTCATATTACATATTATTCTGACAAATCAACCTGGCGGTCCCTCGGCTGCCAGATTGATTAATTGATATTTCACTTCTTCGCGCTAGCCAACAACTCGTCCAGATTACCAAAACAAGCCGACATACCCTCTATAAATCCATTTTTCACTATAAATTCAAGCGTTTCTGCGCTTCCATACTGGGCGTGAATCTTTACCAATGTTTTACCATCGGCTTCACTGAAATCATTAGTGGCTGTGGTACGGGCAAAATTCGGGTTCACAGTTCCGTTTGCATCAGCAAATCCTCTTAATTCTATAATGGCTTTCTGAGGTTCAATCTTCTGGTAATCGTATCGGCTATAGCCAACTTTTTCATCTTGCGGATTAATCATGGCATAGTGCCAGAAACCACCCTCTCTGAAATCCATCGTCTGGGTCTCGGCTCTGAACGGTTTCGGAGCATACCATTTATCAAGAATCTTCGGGTTTGTCCACGCTTCCCATACTAATGCAAGGTCTGCATCAAACTCACGTTTAATAGTAATCGTTCTGTTCTCTTTGTCAACAACGAAGTCGAATAATAGTGCTGAGTTCATTTTTTCAGGTTTTTAAGTGTTGCTAATACGTCATCCAATTGGTTAAAGCGTGCCTCCCAAATCTCCCTGAATTGGGCCAGCCATTGGTCAATTTCTTTCATTTTGTCTATTTCCAGTTGGTAAAAGATTTCTCTGCCCTGTTGTTTTTGTGTCACCAATTCACATTCGGTCAGAATCCGTAAATGTTTCGAAACAGCCTGCCGGGTGGTATCAAAGTGTTCGGCAATGGCGTTAGGTGTCATTGCCTGCAATGCAATGAGGGTGATAATCGCCCGTCTCGTCGGGTCGACTATCGCTTGAAAAATATCTCGTCTGGTTTCCATTGTGCAATTATCTGGTTGCAAATATACGCGCAACTATCTGGTTTCGCAAATTATTTTTGAGAAAAGTTTTTCTAATTAACTTTTACTAAAAATTATGACAATAGTACAAAAATCGTTAGTATTAGAATAGATTTATACCAATTTCATGGACAGACACTTAAACATAGTTACTATGCCCTCTCAACTAAAGCTGATAATTTTGTTGGCTATTTTGGTATTCCACACGCAATTACTGGCACAGAAAAAATTTACTGTTAAAATTGAGTTTCCGCTAGAAGTAAAAAATTCAAGTATCTACATCAATTATGATAATGGGAAAGATGCCAATAATAACTTCATTCCTACTATAAAAGCTAACAGATGTATAGTTACAGGTGAGTTTTTCTCACGATATGCCACTATCATGATTGGTTTTGAAGATAATTCTCAATCTTATTATGGCCGTTTCTGGCTAACTGAAAAACCAGCCACAATCAAGTTTATAAGCAGTAATGAGAAAAAACTAACTAATGCTATCGATTTAAAAACAGTTGAGGCAGCAGGATACACTTCGTTTGTTTCAGCGGAACAGACAGATTTAGACGATTTTTATGACAAAAATCATACAAAAATCAGAGAAAGCGACTCGCTAATTAGTGTTTATTCTCAAAAAGTAAATAAACTTCAGCAACAGCAAATAGCATTTGTGAAGACCTATAATCAGGACTATTTGAGCTTATGGCTATTTAGAGACCTAATCTATACTGATAATAGTTTAGATAGCCTTAATAACATTTACAATCGTTTCCCGGATAGTCTGAAAAATACATTTGAAGGGAAAACCATTAAACGAATCCTATACAGTAAATCAATAAAAAATGGGGTAAAAGCTCCAGATTTTATTACCAAAGACATTAAAGGTCGCACCTTTTCTCTAACTGATTTTAAAGGCAAATATCTTTTACTTAATTTCTGGGCATCATGGTGTGAACCATGTATAGCCGAACTGCCAGCCATTAATCGTATAAATGATACTTATTCAAGCAATCAACTGGAAATTCTTTCAGTTACACAAGATACAAAATACAAAGCCTTCGAATCCGCTGTTAAAAAGTACAGAATGAACTGGATACATGTTTTTAGAGATATGGATTTATTCAAATCGTATGGAGACATGTCCATCCCGAAGGTCTTTTTAATCGACCCTTCAGGAAACATTATTTATGTGCGAGAAGAGCAAAATGATACAGACCTGAGTATACTTACAGCATTACTCAAAGACAAATTAAAGAAGTAATCTGCTTACATATAAAACACATTAAACTTATGCCTGTCATGGTAGATTCACATAACCAAAACCATCAAAGCTGCTCCAGAATTGAATCAATTTCAAATAACTTACCTGCCAGATAGCCATTTTCAATATCTTCAATCCAGAAATCATTTTTAGAAGTCATGTGGCCGTTAATCTGTATTTTTGCCTGATTTAGTCCATATTTTGCGGTGTTCCTGAAATCTTCATCCGCAGTCTGGTTATTGATGGCTGCTAATATAGTCTCTTTCAAACT
>CALRLN020000442.1:0-4835 GCA_943368675.1 Chitinophaga pinensis
CATTTTTTAAAAATGAAGTATCTAGATATATGGTCGTTAGAACTGGTGCAAATCAACCTCATATTAATAAAGAAACTATTGATGAAACTATAATATTAAAACCACCTACGCATATCCTAAACAACTATTACAAGATAGTTAACACAATGTATAATCAAATAATAAATAATGCATTTCAAAACCAACAACTTTCAGATTTGAGAGATTGGCTTTTACCAATGTTAATGAATGGACAAATAGTAGTTGAGTAGGATAATATAAACCGCTATATTGAAATTTTAATCAGCACATCTACTGTTCTCCATGAGGGCTAGTTAACCCCCAATTATTCACTCAAAAACCCTAACTATAAACCCCCGTTCGGCTGAATCTTCATTCAGTCGTTATGTCATCGGTTCTTTGAACGGAAAAATGAAAAATTACATTTATTTAAAGCCGTTTTAAAACTGCATGCGTGCAGACTAATGATTCCATTACCGCAATTCCATTGGGGATTAAAATTCAGCCGCAGGGTGGTCTAACAAAATATTAAGCAAGTAAAACATTAGCGGGTATACCTAAATCTTTATGCAGGTACCTCATAAATCTAAGGCTCATTTGTTTTTTGCCGCTTAAAATCTCTGATAATGTACTTTTACTCATACCAAAACGCCGTGCTAAAAGGGTTTGTGTTAATCCTTGTTCTTCCATTTCACACTTTAAGGCTTCCAATGGACTTAGCGCTTCAATTTTGTGATGTTTTTGCTCATAATCACCTATCACCAATGCCAATAGCTCCAGCGTGTCGCCCTCTGGTGTATTTGGTTTAGCATGGAAAACCTTTTCCATTTGCAATAGTGCAAGTTCATATTCCTGCTCGGTTTTAATTGGTTTGATAGCTTCCATTTTTATATAGTTATGAATTAAATTCTATTGTTTTAACATCTATTTTGTCATATTCCTGATGCGTGCCAATGAACTTTATAAAACAAAATTGAAAATCAAAGTTAAAGCCTGCAACTAATCTATAGTCATTTCCCTTGATATTAAATACAATTCTATCGCTACCCACAGCATCAGATTTCGAAAAATCTCTTGTTATTTCTAACAATGAATGATAGTCTTTCTCCTCTATTTTTTTATACCAATTTCTCAAATTAGTTTCTGCGTTGGGATACTTTATCCAAAACTTTTTGAGAGTGCCAAGTGAAAAAATCCTCATATAGAATTGATTTTAGAAAAATAAAGTTCGCTAGTTGCGAACTTAAAAGCAAATTTTTTTTAATGTTTAATCTGAATTTCTCTGGTGTATGTGTCTAAATGAGTTCCGGAACCCTTTGCAAAAAAATAATTTTTCTTCAAAATACTCTTTTCAATAAGCCCATATCACCCAAAAAAAAATTCCCTATTTATGCTTATAATATAAGTATAAATATTATATTTGTATCAAATAAAAAAATAGATGCCCGAACAGATTTTAAATGAGTCGTTCGGCACTGAATCCACACTAACTTATAAAATAGACGGGACTTCGTTCCTGTCTTATGGCGTGTACGTCAGTGCCTCAGGTGGTATGCAGGATGCACCATCGCTCAAAGAACCGCAAACCATTAATTGGCCCGGCTCGCACGGAACCGTTGTTGATTTAGCTGCCCCACGTTACAACAATCGTGAAATAAATCTTGATTGCTTTATCCGGGCCTCCGGCAAGCTGGACTTCTTTCATAAAGTCCGGGCTTTTCTACAGGCTTTTCAAAAACCTAAACTCAGGCGTCTGGAATTATGGATCGCCACTAAACCATTGATGTATATGGTTTATATGGCAGACGGCGTAAACATAGATAAGCAATGGCACGACAACGAAATGTTTGGCACATTCAGTCTGAAACTCATTGAACCCTCGCCCATTAAAAGGCTTCTGATGCAGGAGGGTACACAGGTAACTATTGAGTTTAAATCTGCAAACCCGATAGATATTTATTGGGGTGACGGCATCGAAAATTTAGGTTTACTGAATGAAGTAGTGATTACGCATAATTACGCAAACCCCGGCCCGCACTATCCTTTGGTGTGTGGCGTGATAGAAGAGGTGGAGGATTTTATTGCTAACAGCCCTATACTATGGAGCAAATACTGATATATAAACCCAACGGAGAGTCTGAAACCATTAACAGTAATAGTCTCGTAAGTGTCATTAAGCAGGCAGAGCATAAGAAAGCATTGCTGGGTGAGGACGTGATAAGCATGACTGTGGAGTCGGCCTCGGTCAGGAATTTTGCTATTGGTGATTACATAAAGATTTTCGGCTTGTCGAAGTATAAAATCAACCAATTACCAAAGGTCAGCAAAGTTTCAGAACGGAAATATGAGTATGAACTCATTTTTGAGGGGCTCCAGTACGATTTATTGAGGGTATCTTACCGAAATACCGATATTAGCTCTTTCAACAACTCATCTGATTTCAGCCTGATCGGAAACCTTGAAATGTTTCTGAATGTGCTGATCAATAACCTGAACCGGGTTTTTGGTGCTGATAAATGGGCATTGGGAGATTTTCCGTCAGAAACTGAAACAAAGAATCTGCTTTTTAATAATGAGAACTGTCTGGCAGTATTGCAGCGTCTTTGTGAAGAGTATAAGTATCAGTTTACATTTCAGGAGACATCAACCCAGAATCTATTGCATATCAAAAATGTAGGTGCTGACCTTGACTATAATTTTAAATACGGACAAGGAAAGGGTTTATACCAACTGGTAAGGGAGAATGTAGACAGTAAAAACATCGTAAATACGCTCTGGGCCTATGGAAGCAACAAAAACCTGCCTTCTACCTACAAAAATTATTCACCGAGGTTAAGGCTGGGTACAGGAGAAGACTTGCCCCAGCTTGAACTGACATCAAGAGCTCTGTATGGCATATTTGAGGGAAGTGTGATTTTTGATGAGATATATCCCCATCGTACCGGGACAGTTTCAGCGATTAATGCCAGTGAACATTTGCAGTTTACAGATGCTTCAATGGATTTCGACCTGAACGCAAAAGACGGAGAAAATACACTGTATCTGATACCCGGAAATGTAGCAAAGGCGGTATTTCAGACGGGAGGCCTGGCAGGCTATGAATTTGAGATTGAAAAGTACGAGCATTCAACCAAAACGTTTACACTTAAGCAGAATAAAGACCCAAAAGGGTTGGAAATGCCATCTGCCAACGAAGCGGCCTTTCAGATAGCAGTTGGGGATACTTATGTGATTGTGGATATTAATATGCCTCAGTCATACATTAATGCAGCCGAGCTGGAACTGGAGGCAAAAACGCTGGAGTACCTGGATAATTACGCTGTTCCGACGGTGAAGTATAGTCTTGAACTGGATGAGTTCTTTATCAGGGATACAGCAGAAAGTCTGAATGTGTTTGAGGTAGGCGATACCGTGAATATAGAAGACAGTGACCTGGGAATCAATGCAAGAATCAAAATCATAGAATTCACAAGAGATATATTGAGACCTTATAAGTATAATCTTGTGATACGGGATATGCCACAGAATAATCTGTTCAGGAAATTTCTGGTGCAGACAAATTATATCCGGGATTTCATGAAAATCAAAGGTCTGGACGACCCCGTCAGGGCAAATGCAGACTGGAGAAGTGATACCCAGATATTAGCGGAAATGCCCAGGCACCTGAACGAGTCAAAAGACCTGCCCATCGGTAATAAATCCGAGAAGGTTACCTTAGGCAACAATGATAGCCTGATGAAGGTATTAGGAACCTTTGGCATTGAAAACCCAACAGGTAAAAGAGCGGACTTCGATGTGCAGGGGTTGACAATGGACAGGCAGGTGGCTTTTCCGGACCAGGACATTGTAGTAAACGATTGGGACTATATCACAGGCCTACCTGAATCTTTCCCTTCCCTGACTTCCGACTATGGATTGATTGGTTTGCAAGACGGCGTTAACAGAGTTTTTAATACCAGCTCTTCTTTTGTATCAGGAAGCACGATTGTCTATATCAATGGGGTGAGGCAGTTCAGGGGACTAACGGGCGATTATGTGGAGACAGGAGACAATGAAATCAGCTTCACTCTGGCTCCGTATATAGATGATAGTATAATAGTGGACTTTCAAAAAATATAACAAATGGCAACAAGTAAAATTAAAAAGCGGCAGATAGAAAATCTGGCAATAGTTGATGCAGATGTGGCATCAGGTGCAGCTATTAATACCAGCAAATTAGCTGACGGGGCAGAATTTCTTAAGCGAAACGGAAGTGTAGCCCTGACGGGTAGTCTTAACCTGAACAATCAGAGAATTATCAATCTGGCAGCACCTGTGTCCGGCAATGATGCGGTGCGTCTGGTTGATATGCAAAATGTACAATTAGGGATTTCTGGTAAAGAGAGTGTGCGGGTGGCTTCAACTACTAATATTACAACATCCGGCACGCAGACAATTGATGGAGTTTCGGTAGTAGCTGGAGACAGAGTATTATTGAAAAATCAATCAACGGCAAGTGATAACGGTATCTGGGTTTGTGCAGTCGGGCCTTGGACCAGAGCTGCCGATGCGGATGATCCGGGAGAACTTAAGGCAGGGTCATTTGTTTTTGTAACAGAGGGTACCGTTAATGCAGATAGTGGATGGATACTTTCAACAGACGGGGCCATTACTATCGGGTCAACTAGCATTAACTGGGTTCAGTTTAGTGGAGGTGGACAGATTATTGCCGGAGCAGGCTTAACCAAGTCTGGAAATACACTTGATGTAGGAACGGCGAGCTCTTCACGAATCGTCGTAAATGCAGACAATATCGATTTAGCAACCATTGGTACTCCGGGTACCTATAATAATGT
>CALRLN020000443.1:0-4818 GCA_943368675.1 Chitinophaga pinensis
AGTACATCTTTTCCAGCTATACTGCGTTGCATTTTTTCGATGTAGCTGCCGGCTACATCTGCAAAATGCGCCTTGTCTATCTGAAAAATCTGAACTTTTCGGTCAGTATAACAAAATTTAAACATGCTCTTCGGTTGAATACAGGGCTCAAAATTAGGAATCTTCTTGAAGCAAAATCAAACATTCAATGCTATTTTTGTGTTAAGAAGACAAGATAGACGATTTCATAGATTATAACCTTATATCTAAGCACTAAAATGTTATTAGTAAAAGCTCTTATTGTAATAGGTACCTTCTGTTTTATGGAGTTTATGGCCTGGTTTGCTCATAAATACATCATGCACGGTTTTGGCTGGAGCTGGCATAAAGACCACCACCAACACCACAAAGGCTTTTTTGAAAAAAACGACTATTATGCGGTGGTATTCAGTATAATAGCGGCTTCAAGCATTATTTATGGTAATGTTAACCCTCAGTTCTGGTTTCTGACCTGGATCGGTGCCGGGGTTACCTGCTATGGCGTAGCTTATTTTGTGTTTCATGATATTATTGTGCATCGCAGAATCAAAATAAAGTTTGTGGCCCGCAACAAGTATATGAAACGCATCATGAATGCCCACTATATCCATCATCGGGTACATACCAAAGATGGCGCTGAGGCATTCGGGTTTCTGTATGCACCCGAAAAATACGAACCTAAGAAACGTGAATAGGGGCATTATTTCAGGCTCTGCCAGCAGATTTCTGCCAGATCGCCGATAATCTGCTCTGCCTGCGGGAGTTCTTTGAACCCCTCTACAAATACAGAGATGATAAAAGGCTGCTTTGTGTAAACAATAGCGGCATCACCACGTAGATACGGTAATTCTCCGGTTTTATGGGCAATGACTACGCCCTTTGGCAAATTTCTCGGAATCGTGGTTGTGTCGCGGCAATTTTTCAGCATGCTTATCATTTCCTTGCACAAGGCCGGGGTAGCTACTTCTTTGTTATAAATCTTCCGTAGTAAATCGTTAATCTCTACGGTATTTACCCAGTTCTGGCGACCCTGTTTCACTGCCATTGTATCTAACATAATACGGTTGAGCCTGGTTTTTGTACTACCCAGCCGTATTAAATTCTGATTGATGGCCTCCATTCCGATTTTTTTGATGAGGATATTAGTAGCGGTATTATCACTCGAATGTATCATTTCTCCGGCTAACTGGCGAATGGTGAGCTTTGTGCCTTCGGGCATATCGCCTATGATGCTTGGGTCTCCGGCTTTGTCTGATGCCTGCAAAATATGTATCGCCTTCAGGTTAATCTTTTTAGCTTTCACCTGCTCCATCAGTTCCATCAGGATAGGTATTTTTATGACACTGGCCGCAGGAACCGTGACAGTGGGGCGATAACTGAAGTATTCTTCACCGTCCATGCCCTCAACCGACATAGAGAGTTTAATGCCTTCGGGAAGCCTTGATATATAGTCGGTTATTCTGGTAGGGTCTATCCTGCGGTAATTTTGTCCGTAAGAGGTATAAATAATGAGTAAGAGGGGAAATAGGTAGAGTTTCATTTTATTTTGGAGATGAGGGTAAGTCCAATTTAGTATAAGCTATTTTAACGATGAGGTACTGCATAAATTCTTATATTTGGGCGTGAGTCATTAACAAATACTGACAGATAAAATGCACCAGAATCTCTTGAATATCCTGAGACAGCAGGTATCGATTTCAGACAAAGATACGGAACGCTGTATTGCCTATTTTGAACCTGTGATTTTTCCGAAAAACAGGATAATTGAAGAAGAAGGGAAAATTCCTCAATACCTCTATTTTGTGGTTTCGGGGTATATGCGTCTGTTTCATTATAACGACAACGGAGACGAAGTAACCTCACATATTAATTGCCCTCCGGGTTTTATTACTTCTTACTTTAGTTTTATAAACCAGACAAAAGCAACCGAGAATGTGGAGTGCATTACGGCTTGTGAACTGCTGAGAATAACCAGGCATAATCTGGATCTGCTGACTTCAGAAAGTGCTGCTTTTAAGGATTTCAGTATCCGGGTTTTTCAACAATCAATCGTCTATAATGAGAACCGCTCAAAAGAACTGGCCACCTTGACGGCTGAGCAAAGATACCAAAAGTTAATAGACAACTATCCTCATATTATTCATAATGTTCCGCTGCAATACATTGCTTCTTTTTTAGGCATGAACGCAAAAAGCCTGAGCAGAATCAGACGGCAGATGATTAAGTAACATTTGCGAAGTGCTTTTGAGAATGCATTGCAGAATTTTGTGCCATAATTTTAGAAGCTGTTTAAGTTAAATTTTATGAATCAAAATGCATTATTTTTTACAAAGACAAGGCACTAAAACCGCAGTTTAGCAGAGCTAAATGAGGATTTTAGTAACGCAGTATTTGTGAAAAAGAATCATTTTGAACGAAACAAGATTAACTTAAACAGCTTCTTAACACGATAAAAATATGACACAGAAAAATCTGGCACTTGTTACGGGTGCAAACGGACATTTAGGGAATAATCTTGTAAGGCTGCTTCTTGACCGGGGGATTCCGGTAAGGGCTTCGGTGCGTAATATTAAAAACATAGAACCTTTTGTTGGGCTGAACTGTGAGATTGTACAGGCAGATATTACCGACAAGGGGTCGCTCATACGGGCCTTGCAGGGTGTAGAGGTGTTTTATGCCGTTGGTGCGGCTTTTAAGCTCTGGGCAAAAGACCCTGAAAAAGAGATTTATGAGGTGAATCTTGAAGGCACCCGGAATATAGTGGAAGCCGCTGCCGAAGCAGGCGTGAAAAGAATTGTGTATGTAAGCTCTATTGCGGCCTTGAATTATACGCAATTACCAACAAAAGAAAGCTACGGACAGAACCCCGACAGAAGGGACATGTATTATAATTCAAAAAACGACGGGGAGAAACTGGCTTTTGAACTGGCTAAAAAGCATGGTATTGAATTGGTTGCTGTGTTACCCTCGGCCATGATTGGCAGCGTATCGCATGGCAACCTGAGCGTTTCGTATAATATTATTGATTTGATTCTCAAAAAGGAAATTCCGGTTGAGACGGGTATTACTCTAAACTGGATTGATGTAAAAGATGTGGCCGAAGGCTGCTACCTGGCTGCAACAAAAGGCAGGAACGGAGAACGCTATATTTTAGCCAATGAAAAATGCACCTCGATAAAGGATACTACCAGGATTGCTCAGGAGTTGTTTCCTGAATTGAAGATAAAGCTGCCGGTAGCAGTTCCTAAGCCGATACTTTTTGTGATTGCCTGGTTGATGGAGCTGGGGAGTAAACTATCAGGCAAAGCGCCTTTGCTTAGTGTAAAAGATGTGGCCATGTTTTCGGGCTTGCAGCAGGATTTTGATATATCTAAAGCAAGAAACGAGCTGGATTTTGAGCCTAAAAAACCGGATATTGCGATTAGGGAAGCAATGATTTATTTAAGGAATAGGGGTATTGGGAAACCGTAGAGGGTTTGAAGGAAGAAACAGGGCATTCAGGGAATTCATAGAAAGTATGTTTGGCTGCGATTTGATTTTGTCTATGTCCACGACCTGAAGGTCGTGGCAATTGAATACATGGAATGCCAATTTGTTTAATTTATCCTCCCTCATCAAGGTTTACACAGCTTAAAAAACAAAACATTATTAAGCCAAGACTTGAAGGTCGTGGCAATTAAATACATGGAATGCCAATTTGTTTAGTTTATCCTCCCTCATCAAGGTTTACACAGCTTAAAAAACAAAACATTATTAAGCCAAGACTTGAAGGTCGTGGCAATTGAATACATGGAATACCAATTTGTTTAATTTATCCTCCCTCATCAAGGTTTATACAGCGAAAAAACAAAACATTATAAAATTGCCACGACCTTCAGGTCGTGGATTCAGTAAGTGAAAAACCACCCCGGCTTTAGCCAAAATCTCGGTTTAACCGGGTGGATTGCTAAGGGTGTATTTAGAAATTGAAAATATCATCACTGGCCAATACAAACAGATTGATTTCTTATTTGCTCCTATGGTATAGCTATTCAACGAAATGGGGCAGTAGTTTTCGGGATTTAACAAATTTTCATTTTATTCTGAAAATATAGAATATTTTATACATATCAGACAATAGAAATTTATTGAATATATAATACATATACTCTCAATTATCTTTTTTGTAAATATTGCACGTATTGTAATGATTGTAAAAACAGAATAAAGCGTTTTTGTCTGATATTCTGTTACTTAGTTCGCTCAATTGTAAATTGAATCAGGTCATGCAACGACTGGCGGAAAGTGGAGTCGGGGAATGTAAATAGAATATCTTTCGCTTCGCTTACATAGCGTTTCATTACTTCTGTTGTATAACTGATACCACCAGAATTTTTGACAAATCGAATCACTTCTTCCACCTTTTTGGGGTTTTCGGAGTGATTTTTTATCAGATTGATGATATTTCTTTTTTCTGACCACGTGGCATGATTAAGGGCATAAATGAGGGGTAAGGTCATTTTTTTCTCTTTGATGTCAATTCCGGTGGGTTTACCGATTTCGGCATCGCCGTAGTCAAATAAATCGTCTTTTATCTGAAATGCCATCCCGATTTTCTCGCCCAATAGTTTGGCCTGGGCAATAGTGGCGGCATCTGCTCCTACCGAAACAGCACCTACGGCACAGCACGAGGCTATCAATGAGGCGGTTTTCTGGCGTATTACTTCGTAGTAGAGGTCTTCGGTTATATCGAGCCTGCGGGCTTTTTCCATTTGCAGCAATTCGCCCTCACTCATTTCCTTTACGGCCGTCGACATGATT
>CALRLN020000444.1:0-4813 GCA_943368675.1 Chitinophaga pinensis
GATACAAACAAGTTGACCTGCCTAAACTGCATGGAATAACTCTCCTGCTTTAAAACACAAAGATAAATATTTTTCCCTATTTAGTTGATTTTTAACACAGCACCTCCCGGGCGGTGTACCGCTATGTTAACAAGCCAAAGCCAATCAAAGACACTCTGAGGATTGAGGAGAGGGTTATCCTTATTGTCAGGGTGCTTTTTCTCACCTCCCCACCTTCAAAACCAACCCGTCAATCACCTCCCCAAAATACCTGCCATTATACGGCCCGAACCAGTTCATTTCCTGGGTTTCCATTTTAGGTGTATTATAATACCGGTCAGGCGTAATATAGCCCACATAGCCACCATTGAATGAAGTGATAATCAGATTTTTGTTAATTTTCCTAGCTGTTGAGTCAGAAACACTATGTAGCATCCCAGAGTAATCGCATGGCGTGCCAATCCATACCATGTCGCCAATCCGTAAGGCATTGATGCCTACTTCCTGCCCGCCCATCAAGACTTTAAATACCCACGGACGGATGCGGATATATTTATTCAGCCGTAACTGAGGCGCACGTAGTGCCAATGGTAAATAAGCAGATTGTATTAAAGTTGTGGTATCTGTTTTCAGAGAAGCATTACTACTTTTAATCAGCTTAGCCAGATTATCAGCAATCCATTCAGCTTTTTCATAGGCTTCGGTTCCGTTATCTGCAGGACGCATACTACCGACTGCCCCGGCAAAAAAAGCCGCAAAATTACAGATTCCCGATTGCTCGAGTTTACTAACCAACATGCCCGGATAGTCGCCACTTATGCGGTTATCAGCCTTCGGAATGTCCGTAGGGTGGGCGGCGTAGGTAAGTACCAGCGCCGATTCTTTATTGACTTTTTCTATTTTCATTATCCGTAGCCAAGGGTCTTCGTGGGCAGTTTCGCCAAACAGACGGTTGGCTACATAATCGCCCGCATCAACTTTCCGGAACCCAACCTTACAAGCCATAGCAGTAGCCTCAGCCTTTTTTACACTTCTTACAATAGCGTCGGCAATGGTCTGTATCATTGCGTCATTTTTAGGCCCGGCCATTGCCCGTCCGGCCAGGCCGCCCGCCCAACCACCTGCGCTACTATGTGTGTGCGTAGCACTGAAATAAACCTGCTCCCGGCTAAAGCCCAGTTTTTCAAGTGCCGGAATCACCTGCGCCACTACCAGTGGAGGGGCAATCAACAAATCCATCGTAATCATGGCTACCTTTTGCTTGCCGTTATCGAGCACAACTGACCGCACAAAAATACTATCATACATGGCAGATGCCGGATTTTCCCGAATCCCATATCCGGCTATATAAGTCTCGGCGTTTGTCGTGATGGGCTCTTTACTCCATCCTCCTTTGAGTGTCGTTCCGTAACCACCACTAATAATGAGCGTCATTAGGTGTCGTCTGGTGGCTGTATAATAGTCGGTTTCCTCCAACGGACGGTCATCAGTAAACGTAAATAGGCTCAATGCCAATACAGCCAGTACAACTATAAACCAAACAAGAATTTTAATGAGTTTTTTCAATAGATATTGTTGCTTTAATGAGTACCGCAAACAATGCAATTATCAGATTTTATCGGGTACAATAATACTCCTTTTGAACATATAATCACATAAATAATTTGTTTCTTAAGCTCACACACAATTATTTTGCCGCCAACATTCCATCACTTATCAAAACGCAAAAAATCAACACAAAACAAACCGGAAAATGCTAGATACTAAAGATTGCACAAAAATGACCCTTGAAGAATTATTGGCAGAAGAGAAAAAAATGAAATCACAGCGAATTATGACAGCCGTGTTTATTGGGTTTCTTATCGGGATTGCTGTTTACTCGGCAGTAAACAGGGGGTTCATCCTGCCTGTTATATTGCTGATAATTGCTTTTCTGCTTGGCCGCAGGCATTCGCAAACCTTGAATACCATTCAGACAGAAATAAAGCGCAGGAATAATGCTGAGTGAATAGCTATGCGGTTTTCGGTTGTCCTGTTCTGAAAATAGTATGCTTATGTCTTGTGCCGGAGCAGTTTTCCTCGAACCTATTTGTAGGATTAGATAATTCAAAGAAAAAACTATACATTTCTTTATTGTCTTTTTTTTAGATATTGATAATAGTTTCCTACTTTTGTTTTGAAATGAGATGAACTCTCATAATTACTCTCTAAAACTATTTTCAAATGAAAAATGTACGTTTTTTCAGGCTTTTAAGTCTAGCTATTTTGATGTCGGTGAGCATATCTGGTTTTTCTCAGAAGAAATCGGGAGGTATGACACTCTATACAGTCCGCAACGAAATGGGTAAAGACCCGAAGGCTACCTTAAAGCAAGTGGCGGACCTTGGTTATAAATATATCGAGGCCGTAGATTATAAAGATGGTAAATTTTATGGAATGGCACCCGAAGAATTCAAGTCTTATCTGAAAAGCCTGGGGCTTAAACCTATCTCAGTTCACATGGGATCTATGACTTTAGACAACGCCGATAAACTGGTAGCAGATGTGAAAGCGGCCGGTTTTAAGTATTTTGTAGCTCCTGTGCCGCCAATGGGAATGTTTAAATATGACCCTAAAGCCAAAAGTCTCACAATGGACCCGGATGTAGAAAAACTGGCTAATATCCTGAACACAATAGCCCATAAAGCAAAAGATGCCGGACTGGAATTTCTGTACCACAATCATAACTTTGAGTTCGAAAAGAATAAAGATGGCATAGTTCCGATAGATTATCTGCTTGAGAAGCTAGACCCTAAATATGTGAATTTTCAAATGGACTTATATTGGGTAACTAAAGCAGGCGTTGATCCGGTGGCTTATTTCAAAAAATATCCTGGACGTTTCAAAATGTGGCATGTAAAAGACATGGATTCACAAGAACGATTTGCGCCAGTAGGGCAGGGGAAGATAGATTTCAAACGCATCCTCGATAACAAAAAGCTATCTGGCATGAAATATTACATAGTAGAACAAGACCAGACTTTCGACGGCATGAAACCATTTGAAGCGCTTAAACTCAGTAAAGAGGGTTTGAAGAAGTTTGGGTTTAATTAAGAAGAATAGAATTCTGATTTGAATAAAATATCAGGTTCTGAAATAGATTTGTGATAACCTATTTCGAACCTGATATTTTAATTTTACTAAAATCCATTTTGGAGACATGGTCGGTTTGTCTGTAAATAATTTAATCAATAGCCCACATTTTTAAATGGGGGTAACAGAAAACATTTATCCTTATTGGCCAAATAAAGTATTTTAGAACTATAATTATTATTCTATTTTTTCGAATTTCGCATATTTAAGTTCTTTCATATGTTTTCCAATTAAAGTTGATTTATTGAAGAAACTGAATTCAAAATAATAAGTTTCTCGATATTCATCAAGAGCGTTGATGCGGAAATAATCACCATAAAAAGAGATTCCCATTTGTAATTTTTGTTTATTAACTAGTTCCAAGTAACAATTAATAACTTCACCTTCCTGCATGAATATTAACTTGCCTTTTTTTATATCTTCATTAATTCCCCATTCTCCAAACCATTCTCCACATATGCCCATCATCCGATTCATTTGTCGCTTACTAGGAAGATTTAAATAGTTTATATGTGCTTCTTCTGGTGTTAGGGATACCTCCATCCAATATGATACACCTGTACAAATATCTGGGAATGAAGAATACGCAGAAATTAAATGTGTATTATCACTAATTTCTTTTCCATACTTTGTAGATAAAACATACCCTACATTTGTAATTATTTTAAATGCATCTTCTTTTGCATCTTGTGAGCTTTTTTTTACGTGTATATAGGAACTACCTTTTGACCATATAAACTCCAAAGATTTAAGCACATTATCAGTAAATGTCTCAAAATTTACATAATTAATTCAAGTTGCTACGTATAAAAATAGTGTTATCCCTAGCAAGGATGTATTTTTGAAATCACGACAAATCAAAACTACTATGCTAAAGGACAACACCATTGCAATATATATTATTATTGATGATATTTTACAAAAGACAGCTTATAAAGAAGATAGTCAGCGTCGGGTAAATGATGCGATGCTACTGACCACAGTATTAATAAGTAGTTGGTATTTTGGAGGGAACTGGGATGCAGCCCGAGGATATATGCTTCAGCATCATTGTGAGTATATGTTGGATAAATCTCGTTTTTGTCGTCGTATTCATAGTTGTAAAGAATTAGCCATATGGCTTTTCAGTATTCTAGGGTGGATGGCTAAGCAATTAAATCATCGTCAGCGCTACATCCTTGATACTTTCCCAGTAGCAGTTTGTCATAACATACGCATAAAGAATTGTCGTTTACTAAAGGAGGAAGATTTCAGAGGAAAGAGTGTATCAAAGAGGGAGTATTTCTATGGATTCAAGGTGGCATTATTGATAGATGAGTGGGGAAATCCGATAGAATTAGCCATGTATGCGGGTGGATATAGTGAACAATCTGCCTTACATCGTATGAGTTTCGACCTACCACTAGGGAGTATTGTTTGGCAAGACAGTGGATTTACAGATTATGAATGGGAAGATTTTTATAAAGAGAATGAGGGAATTGAGTTTGCCACGCAAAGAAAGAAAAACTCTCACAGAGGGGATAGTTTTATTGATGAAATAGCAAAAAAATACAATAGAAAAATAGTAGAAACGGCATATAGTATTATTACATCAAGATTTCCCAAAAGAATCCATGCGGTTAGTTGTAATAGACAAGACTTAATCTGACAGAAGGGTGCTAAAATTAACTGTCAGATAGCATATTAATATCGTTCCAATTAA
>CALRLN020000445.1:0-4794 GCA_943368675.1 Chitinophaga pinensis
GTTATATAAATCCGCCATTCTGCGTCTATTGCCTGCCATGCAGAAGAATAAATATTGTTTCAGAAACTGATTTTGATTGCATTCCAGTTTACTGATACTTTTTCAGTGCCTGAATTGGCTTGTAAAAATCTCTGTAAACGCCCATAAAATAAATACCAGTGGTGTTTTTTATTTGGCGGAGTATGTTTTAATATAAAAATATGATAAATGTCATATTTTGGGATGAACAAGGTCATAATTGTTTGAACCGGTTCTGATTTAACTTTGTACTGCTAAATAAATACTTTGCCTATGAAAAATGAAAGCCTCCCTGAGGTAAAAGTTTAAACAATTAAAATGCTGGTGAGATTACTTTTGCTAAATGTTACATTTATAATCTTTCCCCCCGAGATTATCTCTAAAAGCATCATGCAGATTTGTGGCCAAACAAAACCTTAGAATCAGCTTTTCTAAGGACTGACTCATGTAGAAAATCTGATTCTGCCAGCCAAAGACCCTTAAAGAATTTATCGCTAAAATAATTCATCATTCCGGCATCCGGTTTGAAATGATGCCTTATGGGTTTAACCGATAAATACCCTGTCTTTGGTGTCAGTCCCTGAAAAGCAACTCGCAGTATCCGTCTGTGTAGTAATCTGTGTGAGCGCTGAAAAAACTTACGTTTTGCCTCCGGCAGAACACAGAAGAGCTATGCCCATGCACGAATGTACACAGGCTGGATTGTCAGGAAAACTAAATTCAATAATCGAAAACAGAATGCTTTGATGCGCCGGAAAAGCTTGCTGGCATTTTCGGTATGGGTCTATAAACCACCGGGGGGGATAATTCTGGTCGGCAGACCCACGCATCAGAGAGTTTAGGAATCAAAAGAGTTAAACAATTAGTTTTATAGTTCTTATCGTGCTTTCTCTAATAAAAAGCGAACCATTCACACAACCAGACTTTTATAGCCGTGCTTTCCGTGTGCAGCGAAACATTCGCACAACAATCCTGATTCTGATGGGTGGGGTAATGATTTATGACTCCGGGTTCTTCAGGGAACCCGGAGCAGAACGGGAGTTTAAAGTTTAAAAATCGGCACACCTCTGATTCTCTTACGTATTTATCTGGTTTGCTCCGGAACAAACTTTCAGACAAGGCATACCCTGTTTTATTATTGTAAAGGTTTCAGCAATCAGATGAAACTAACCCTGCCAGACAAACCGGAATAAAAGCAATAATCCTTCATTACATCCGTTGAATATTTACAGGTTTTACTTGGAAAAGTCCGAAGAGTAACTTATATTTACACTGATACTATTACTGCACTACAATTTTCTGTCCCGACGGTCTCCCTTTCAAGTGTTTTCCTTTTATATAAGCAAAATTTGCCTATAATCAGTTTCAATTAAAACTAAAGCAATGAAAACGTTTAATGAACTCAATAACGACATTACTTATGCTTTGAAGCGATATGAGATTGCTTATACTGAGATCAGCACCAGTGCTTTGCAGGCAGCCTTAACTGTTTCTATCAGCAAGGAGGTTTCGCAGAACAAAATGAATGAATTTGTAGGGTTTCTGAATGATTCAGAACTAATGTATCAATCGTCGCTGACACCCGGAACCGGTGCCATGCAACTGACGATTTTCAGTAATTTTACGATTTGATAGGTAGCCGATGTATCAGTCTGATTTTTTATGGTAGTAAATGAAGAGGGCGTTTGCCAGAATACCTCTTTTTGGTAATTGCCTGCACTAAAACTTATTCTTTATCAATTTACTTTCTGCAATTCCCATTTCTGCTTAAACACAGGTTGAGGCTTCCACCTCAAAAAAAAGCGCCCATAAGAGGCGCTTTCATCTGACAAATCAAGCCAACAAATACAGCAGCATTATTTTATATCTTTACAGTCCGCCATAATCCCGCTTTCTATCGCGATATACAGACCGATACTGAACCTCAGCCGGGTTTACCACGGCTGGTCTTACAATAAATTCAATCCACACACTTGGGCCGTCTATGCGTACGTAGTCGCCGCTTTGCATGAGAGTGGTAGTCCCTGCATACGATATATAGGTATTGTCTAATTCCTGCTCATAAATCTTTAGCATGGCAACACCGGATATATCATCAGCATCGAGTGTCCAGGGTTTCATAGCTGCCAGTACCATTGCTTTCTGAGAAGCACTTAATGAACTGACCGGAATCCCTGCTTTGGTAATGGGAAATTGCCCGTCTTTACCTGCGCCCAAAATTACATCGGTAAGGGTCGTTGTAACTTTGGCTGATGCCAGTTGCGTGGGTGTCAGCCCCGCAAGGAGTGCAGCCATACCATTCTTTTCGTTGTCGAGTGGGGCATAGGCAACCGTAGCCTGTAACCATGTGCGTGGCTCTACTGCCTGAAACGATGGGGTTGTGCCAACCACAGCACCGTTACTGAAGGTAATATGTTGGGTATAATTATGACCACCGAATTGCAGTATCCAGGTACCTGTTTCACTCGGGGTGCCTATAAATGCAATATTGTATTTTTTAGATGAGTAATTGCTATCTGAATTGGCCGCTAATACATCTTCTGCCATCAGAATTTGCAGAAACTCACTATATCCCTCGTCAGCAGTAGTGCCTGTTGCTGCTTCAATTACTTTTTTGGCCGCAATAATCTGTGGGTCGGTCATGGTACTGAACTCCAGACCGTTGCGGCTCACATTACCTGCCAGCACCGACCAGTTGGCGGCATTGGGTCTTGTATATGGCAATTGTACGGCTGTCCATTGCGCAGTAGTCAGCGTAGTTCTGAAAGTATCTATCGTTGCCAACACTCTGCTTACCGAACCCGTTGAGGGTTTAGGCACGGTTGTGTCCGCAGAAACTGATATTACCAGATTACAGGTTTGGCCGCCAAATGAGATTGGAAAAGTGGCTTTTCCGGTTGAAGTGGGTGTTCCGGTAATTGCATACGCAATGGTTCCCTCACCGTGTGATAAGATACCTGCTACCAGACGGGCTTTCAGCCCTGCCACACCTGTTGAGGCGATACTATCTGTGGTTGAATAGGCAATGCCATTCCCGCCCGAATAAGCTATAGTAGCCCGGCCGGTATAGGCAACGCCGTTTAAAGGAGTAGATGAGACAGTAGCAGTGGAGCAGCTTAAAGCCGAAATAAGGGGCGAAGTTACGATTTCGTCAGGCTCACAAGCCTGAATAATAAACATAGATATAAGCAGGATTCCTGCCCAATAGCATCTACTTGTTTTCATGGTTACTAAAAAATTAAAGTTGTATGGATTTTTCACTTGTACACTAATTATTACGTAGCTCCTATGAGCTTTCGGCAAATAATCAATTTTAGAGTAGGAGGAGGTAAAAAGGTGAAGCGTCCCGGTTAAAAGGGTGATTTAGTAGTATAAACGCTGAAATGCCGTGATTAGTTTTGTATTCAGATTAAAATAAACTGAAAAGATATAAATTGCAGGAGGTTTAACTGCTTATTGAGCATCAGGCAGGATTTGTTGGCAAAATTTTACTAAAACTCTTTGCAATAGATAGGGGGAAAGGGCTTGCTGATTAGGGAGTCTGAGTAATAAAGTCCTATTGCTCAAACTCCCTGTATATTGACTCAAATTAATCTTTATTTTTTGGTTTTACTTCCTTGCGTGGCGCTTCGGCTTCAGAAGGGAGTTTCGGGGTTTTATCCTGCACTGGTGCTTTGCTCATTTTCATGGCTTTCAGGGTATCTGTTTCTGAGGCCAGCTTAGTACTTTTTACGCTTGTCCGGCTATTGGCTGAGGCCGTAGGTGCTGCCAACGGAGCAGGGCTGTCACTGGCTAGCTGTGCACTGGCAGTACCGATACCGAAGGCTGATAATATGAATATCTGATAGATGGTTTTCATACAATTTATTTTTTAAGGTTTTCTACCAATTGTCTCAATTCCGCCATTTCGGTTTTCAGGGTATCTATCTGAATCTGTTGTTTCTGAATAATCACCTGTTGCTCCTGTATAGCCTTAACCGCTAAAACGCCGATGCGGCTGTAATCCATCGAATAATATTGCTCTCCTTTATCATTGATATTGTTGTATACAATTTCAGGGAAGTAGGGCAATGCCTCCTGTGCTAATAAGCCCACTTCTGTTTTACTGGAGCCTTTAACCTGATAGGATTTCACACCGACTTTCATCAGATTATCTAAGGTGGAGGAGTAATTCGTAATGTTATTTTTCAGGCGTTCATCTGAGGTTAAGGTGTATGCACCATTAGAGGCTTCAAAAATACCTTTCTGCACACCATTAAAAACCACTGACAATCCTCCTCCGCTATTATTAGTATAGAACGTCCAGTTGTTAGAGTTCCCTCCTGTATTAAAAATCCTTAGTCCGGCCAGCCCTTCAGTACTCACTATAGGGTGCCGGACCTCCAGTTCTGCATGAGGATTGGCAGTATAAGCACCAGAGTAAGCCGTGTTTTTTTGAACAATTGTGCCTGCGCCATTGCCTGTGTTTCCGGTATTACGCAAATAAGCACCTGCGCCAGACCCGTTTGTGGCGGTTTCCAGAGCATTGGCACTACTGGCAGCATTGACGTTTTCAAAGCGCCCGCCTGTGCCTGTTCCACCGCTGATACCCGCTTGCCCCAGCACTCCTATACCAGCTTTTGTATTAAAGCCTCTTACACCATAGCCTGTGCTGTCATTCCGGCCTACTACAGCCCCTACACCATTGCCGCCCCTGTTACGCCCGACAACGGCTTCACCATAGGTATTGTCACCGATTACACCTGCTGCCGAGATAGAAGCAGTGATACCCCAGAG
>CALRLN020000446.1:0-4776 GCA_943368675.1 Chitinophaga pinensis
TAGAGCAAATTCCACCGGCCCACTCTGCCATTAAAGTAGATGGAAAAAGAGCCTATGAGTCGGCTAGAAAAGGCCAGGAGGTTCTGATAAAATCAAGACAGGTTGAAATAAAAGAATTCGATATAGATACTGCACATTTCCCCGAAATATCATTCAGAATTGTTTGCTCAAAAGGTACATATATCAGAAGTCTGGTAAGAGATTTTGGCAAACTACTGCAATCAGGTGCTTACATGAGTTCACTCCGCCGGACGCGTATTGGTGATTTCAGAATTGAAAATGCGCTGACGCTCGAACAATTTCTGGAGAATATTCGTAATTTTACGCCCAATCAATCTTAATCATTGCTTTTGAATGGCAATGCCCGGGTGTTTTACAAAATTCCTTACACATTGAAAGTATATTATAATCTATCAGATTTCATACCATTAAAGAATGCTATTGTAACAAGTGGCACATTTGATGGAGTTCATTTGGGTCATCAGAAAATCTTACAAATATTAGGCGAAAAGACACAAGCCTCAGGCGGCGAATCTGTAGTATTAACATTCTGGCCACACCCCAGAATGGTAGTTTCGCAGGACAGTCAAAGCCTTAAGTTATTATCTACTGTAGAAGAGAAAATTGAATTGCTTGAAAAACAAGGGGTCAATCATCTGCTGATAGTACCCTTTACAAGAGAGTTTTCAGAACTGAGCTCGGAAGAGTATGTACAAAAGATATTAATGGATACCATAGGCACAAAGAAACTGGTGATTGGCTATGACCATCACTTCGGTAGAAACCGTGAAGGGAACTTTCAGTATCTGGAAGATAACTCTGATAGATTCGGCATTGACATCGAAGAAATACCCCGTCAGGAAATCGATAATCTGGTTATCAGCTCTACAAAAATACGCCAGTCTCTATTAGATGGAGAGATTAAATCTGCTAATGAATTACTTGGCAGGCATTATAGTTTTTCAGGTATTGTGGTAAAAGGCAGACAATTAGGTAGAACTATTGGTTTCCCTACTGCCAATGTTCAGGTTTCCGAATCTTATAAACTTATTCCGGCTAACGGCGTATATGCCGTTAGGACACTTGTGAGAGGCCAATGGTTTAATGGCATAATGAATATTGGCAACCGCCCCACAGTTGATGGTATAGGACGTACCCAGGAAGTACACATTCTTGATTTCAATGATGATATCTATGGCGAAAATATTACAGTTGAATTGATTGACTATATCAGAGCGGAACAAAAATTCAATGGTATTGAAGAATTAAAAAACCAGATACTAAAAGATAAAGCAAAGGCAATTGAGATTTTATGAATAAAGACTTAGTTGAAATCATTGGCTGGATTGGCGCAGTACTGGTAACAGGTTCCTACTTTCTGAATATACAGGGAAAATTAGACGCCAAAGATGCACGATATATATGGGCAAATGCGATTGGTGGAATATGTTTTATAATTAATACATATTTCCACCATGCTTATCCATCTATGGCCGTTAATATTGTTTGGGTATTGATTGCAGTTGCAGCAGTATTCCGTAAAAAATAACCTCAGGCATTTTTTACATAACTACCCAGCCACTTGATACTTTTTCTATGCTTTTTAAATACCTTCACTACATTCTCGTCTTTAAAGAACCCTTCCAATTCTATAAAAAACCAGAAATTAAAATCTTCACTGCCTTTGTATGGGCGGCTTTCAATTTTAGTCAGGTTAATACCTGCCTTTTTGAAATCCTGTAAGAAATTGGCAAGAATACCCGGTTTGTCAGTATCCGGCAGCCGGGCAATAATGGTTGTCTTATCGTTATCACTCTTTTGGTTCACAAAGTCTTTGGCAAGAATATAGAACCTGGTGCGGTTCTGCCCATTATCCTCAATATTATGAAACAAAACAGGCAGACTGAATAGTTTGGCAGCAATTTCTGAACAGATTGCAGCGCTTTCCGGGTCTTCTGCTGCAAGTTTAGCTGCTTTTGAAGTAGATTCCACCTGAATTTCTTCAGGGTGCGTTTGCTCAAAGTACTTATTTAAAAAGCCTCTACACTGTCTGAAAGCAATATCTTTTGAGTAAATTCTTTTAATTTTTGATGGATTTTCGGCTTCTGTAGCCAAAGCAAAATGCACCGGAATTTTCAGTTCAGCTGCTACATTTACATTCATTTCGTTCAGTAAGTCTACTGTTTCGTAAACAATGCCTTCCTGGTTATTTTCAATCGGGATTACTCCGAATTTTGCTCTTCCTGTATCTACTGCTTCAAATACTGATTTGATAGTCGGCAAGGTCATGTATTCGCTCATGGCACCGAAACGACTTTCGGCTGCCTGATGTGTAAAACTTCCTTCAGGCCCTAAAAAGGCTACTCTTTCAGGTAATTCAATATTTCGGGCCGCAGCAAAAATTTCCAGAAAAATTGCCTCAATAGCCTCTTTGTTTAACGGACCATGATTCTGCGAATTCATTCTGTCCAAAATTTGCTTTTCGCGTTCAGGCCTGTAAATGACGGCTTTAGTTGAGCGCTTAATTTCACCGACTTTATGCACCAACTGCATACGTTTATTCAACAGTTCCAATAACTGGTCATCAATCGAATCAATGTCTTTTCTTACTTCCTCAAGTGTCACTGTCTGGATAGGTGTTTAGATTTCTGAATAATATGGTAAGGGTTTTATTATAATCTGAGTTGTGCCCGGTAAGGTTTTAAGCAACTTCTTTCGCATCCAGAATTTTCTCAAGCACCTCATCAATTTCATCCTTTTCAATTCTAAGATTATCAATAATAAATTTCTGGCGTTCAGGTGTATTTTTACCCATGTAATAGCTTAAGATCTTTGATATAGATGATTCCTTCTCTAAAATAACAGGCTCTAATCTTATATCTTCCCCTATAAAGCCTTCAAACTCATCAGGTGAGATTTCCCCTAAGCCTTTAAATCGGGTAATTTCAGGTTTAGGAGATAATTTCTTAATAGCTTTCTGTCTTTCTTCATCAGAATAGCAATAAATGGTTTCTTTCTTATTCCTGACCCTGAATAACGGTGTTTCAAGTATATACAAATGACCCTCTCTTACAAGATCGGGGAAGAATTGCAAAAAGAAAGTTAGTAACAACAAACGAATGTGCATACCATCTACATCTGCATCAGTAGCCACGATTATTTTATTGTAACGAAGACCATCAAGGCCATCCTCAATATTAAGTGCATGTTGCAAAAGGTTAAACTCTTCGTTTTCATACACAATCTTCTTGGTCAGGCCAAAGCTGTTTAGTGGTTTCCCTCTTAAACTGAAAACCGCCTGCAATTCAGGGTTCCGTGCTTTGGTTATAGATCCACTGGCCGAATCGCCCTCAGTAATAAACATGACAGTATCGAAACGTTTTTCGTTTTTCTCATCGTCCAGATGAAAGCGGCAGTCTCTTAATTTCCTGTTATGGAGATTAGCTTTTTTGGCCCGCTCATTAGCCAGTTTTTTGATACCCGCCAATTCTTTCCTTTCTCTTTCTGACTGCTCTATTCTTTTCTTCAAAGCCTCCTTTACTGCGGGATGCATGTGGAGATAATTATCGAGTTTTTCTTTGAGAAAATCACTTATAAATACCCTGATAGTTGGTGAGTTAGGTTCAAGTGACATGGCAACCGAGCCCAATTTCGTTTTGGTCTGTGATTCAAAAACAGGCTCCTGAATACGAACCGAAATAGCCCCGATAATAGACTGGCGAATATCTTCAGGTGCATAATCTTTACCAAAGTGCTCTCTGACAGTACGAACGATAGCTTCGCGAAACCCTGAAAGGTGTGTTCCTCCCTGGGTGGTGTTCTGACCATTTACAAATGAATAGTATTCCTCACCATACTGATTACCGTGCGACAGCGCCACTTCAATATCCTCCCCTTTTAAATGTATAATCGGATACCTTAATAAATCTTCATCGGTTTTCCGGCGCAGCAAGTCAAGTAAACCATTCTGAGAGATGTATTTCTGTTTATTAAAGAAAACGGCCATTCCTGCATTCAGATAGCAGTAGTTCCATATCATAGCTTCAACAAACTGAGGAATAAAATGATAATGCTTAAAAACGCTGGCATCTGGCGTAAATGTAACCAAAGTACCATTTTTTTGATCAGAATCAATGATTTCTGACTCTTTGATTAGCTCACCCTTGGCAAATTCAGCCCATTTTGATTTTCCTTCTCTGAACGCCTGCACCCTGAATTGCGAAGAAAGGGCATTTACTGCCTTGGTACCTACCCCATTTAATCCGACTGCTTTCTGAAAAGCCTTGCTATCGTATTTAGCCCCTGTATTTATCTTTGACACAACATCTACAAGTTTTCCAAGCGGAATACCGCGGCCATAATCTCTTACCTCAACTACCCCGTCCTCCAGTTTTATTTCTATTGACTTGCCATAACCCATGGCATACTCATCAATACAGTTATCTAATACTTCTTTTACCAAAACATAAATCCCATCGTCCGCCGCTGAGCCGTCTCCCAGTTTTCCGATATACATACCAGGTCGCAATCTTATGTGTTCTTTCCAGTCTAGAGAACGAATACTATCCTCATTATAAGTTACTTCCTTGTTTTCAGCCATGTTTGAAAAAAAAATTTTTAATTATTGGATTTTATAATTTACTTTGCATTTCAAAGTTCTTTTTAACACATACTTAATATGAAACAGCAAAAAAATAAAAAAACTTCGCTTACTTTGCAATGTTTTCATCCTTTGTTCATTAAATACTTAAACAGCAATTTGGCAAATAACGTTAT
>CALRLN020000447.1:0-4763 GCA_943368675.1 Chitinophaga pinensis
CCGGATTTTATCGAACGATGCCAGCTACGTAATGCCTACTCCCGACTCACATCTGAAACTGAGCGCCAAAGAAAAAGCTATATTAATCAAATGGATAGAAGATGGAGCCGTATATCAAAAGCATTGGGCATTTATTAAACCTGAAAAACCGGATGTACCCAAGGTTGATAATGAAGAATGGGTGAAGAATCCTATTGATAATTTTATTCTGGCAAAACTGGAAGAAGAAAAACTGCAACCTTCTAAAGAAGCAGATAAAGAGTTGTTATTAAGACGGGTATCACTGGATCTTACCGGTTTACCACCGACATTGCAGGAAATAGATGCTTTCCTGAAAGACAATCGCCCCATGGCTTATGAAAAACAAGTAGACCGATTACTGGCCTCACCTCACTATGGAGAAAAGATGGCTGTTGATTGGATGGATTTAGCCCGCTTTGCTGATTCACATGGATACACTGTCGATAGATTGCGGGATATGTCACCTTACCGTGACTGGGTAATAAATGCCTTCAATAAGAATATGTCATATGAACGGTTTGTGCATGAACAGCTTGCGGGAGACTTAATGCCAAAACCTACCAAAGATATGATTATTGCTACGGCTTTTAATCGTAATCATCAGCAGAATATGGAAGGAGGCATTATTGAAGAAGAATTTCAGACCGAATACGTGGTCGACCGGACTAATACCTTTGGTGATGCGTTTTTGGGGCTTTCTGTCAGTTGTGCCAAGTGTCATGACCATAAGTTTGACCCTATATCGCAGAAAAACTATTATGAGCTTTTCAGCTTTTTTAATAATGTAAAAGAAGCCGGACAGATTTCGTGGGATGATGCCCTGCCAACACCAACCCTGATGTTGCCGGATAAAGAGCAGGAGAAAGTTGTCAGTTTTATTAATAATAAGATAAAACAGCAGGAAACTCTTGTTGAGAAAGCGAAGGTGTCTGCAGGCAAAGATTTTGAAAACTGGTTGAAAACAGCATCGTTCAGGAAGCTAAGCAAAGAAAAAATACCTCAGGCAGGCTTATTGGCCCAATATACCTTTGATGATGGTACTTTGAAAAACGCAATAAACCGCAAGCAGACTGGTAGCATGAAACGAGAATCAGGTTCGGAGGGTGACAAGCCGGTTTTTGAGAAAAGAGACAAGGGTAAATCAATGTTGTTGGACGGTGATAATTACCTTGATTTGAATGGCATAGGAGTATTCCGCAAATCGGAGCCTTTTACTGTTGGCCTCTGGGTTTATGTGCCAAAAGAGTTAAAAGAGGGCGTAATTATACATAAAAGCCAGGCAGAAAGACTATATAATTTCAGAGGTTTTCATTTATACCTGAAAAATGACAGACTTGAGCTCAACATGGCACATACAGCCCCTTCAAATGCCATTACCCGTATTTCAAAACTGCCTGTCCCCCGTGATACCTGGATTCAGTTGAGCATGACTTACGATGGTTCATCCAAAGCCAATGGCTTCCGCCTATATCAGAATGGCAGAGAATTGCTGATGGAAAACACAATGGACCAGCTAACGAAAGATATTCTGCTTAACTCATCAGTACAACCGGGTTTACAGGTAGGTGCCTGGTGGCGAGGCTTCGGGTTTACACAAGGGAAAGTTGATGATATTGTAGTATATGACAGAGTACTGACACCATTTGAACTCAGAATACTGGCCGGAAAAGCCGGGTGGGAGAGTGTTGCGGTTGATGGGCCGGAATTGAAAGAGTTTTATATTTCAGCTATTGCACCGGAAGTAGTGGAAGCTCAGAGTGATTTGAAACTGTCCAGAACGGCGCTTTCGGACACAATGGCAAAAATAAAGGAAATAATGGTAATGCAGGAAATGCCTAAACGAAAAAAGGCCTATATTCTGAAACGGGGCAATTATGATGCTTTTGGTGAAGAGGTATTTCCGGCTACGCCGGAGTTTATTTTGAAATTTCCTGAAAACCTACCTAAAAATCGGTATGGATTAGCACAATGGCTTACACACGAGGATAATCCGCTTACAGCAAGAGTAGCCGTTAATCGGTTCTGGCAAAATTTCTTTGGGGTAGGGTTAGTGAAAACTACTGAAGATTTTGGTAATCAGGGAGAAATGCCAAGTCACCCTCAGTTATTGGATTGGCTGGCCGTTAATTTCAGAGAATCAGGCTGGGATATAAAGAAACTCAATAAACTGATTGTGATGTCTTCTGCTTACAGACAGCAATCAAAATCAACAAAAGAGCAAAGAGAGAAAGACCCTGAAAATCGTTTGCTGGCTCATGGTCCCGCATTAAGAATGACCGCCGAGATGATACGTGACAACGCACTGGCAGCAAGTGGATTAATCAACAAAAAAATAGGTGGCCCCAGCATCAAACCCTATCAGCCTGAAGGCTTATGGCAAATCAATAGTGCCAATTATAAGGGCGATTCAGGTGAGGCCATTTATAGACGAAGCCTCTATATTGTAGCTAAAAGAGCGGTGCCAAACCCGACATTAGCCACCTTTGATGCCACCTCACGGAGTTTTTGTGTGGTTCGCCGTCAGAACACAAATACACCTTTACAGGCTTTGGTGACACTCAACGATCCTACTTTTATGGAAGCGGCTAAAGTAATTGGTGAGCAGATGTGCAAAACTATGAATAAAAAAGAGGCAATAGTGCAGGCATATAGAAAACTGACAGGCAGGCAACCATCAGCCGGAGAAATAAACTTATTGCTGCAATTACAGCAAACCGAACTAAGCAAGTTTAAAAACAAGCCGGACAGGGCAAAAGGTTGGTTAAACGCAGGGCAATATCTAATCTCGAAAGACCTGGACCCATCTTTAGTGGCGGCTAATGCTGTTGTAGCAAGTACTATATTGAATTCTGATGCCACCTTAACCAAACGATAGAATGTCAGAACACCATGAAGATGAGTTCAGATTAAACTCACCTGAGTTTAATCAACTTAATAAGCAGCTAGACAGACGAACTTTTCTTACCAAAACCTCTCTGGGTTTAGGGGCTTTGGCTATGGGTTCATTACTGGGCTCGCAGGCATTATTGGGTCGTGATGGCAAACCTATGGTTAACCCGGCTCAGGATCTTAAGGAGGAAATTTTTAAGGCATTACCACATTTTGCACCTAAGGCCAAGCGGGTAATTTATCTTTTTATGAGTGGTGGACCATCTCAGTTTGAGACCTTTGACTATAAACCTAAATTGGTTGAATTGGCTGGCTTAAATCTACCTGATTCTGTACGTAAAGGGCAACGTTTAACAGGTATGAGCGCAAGCCAGAGTGTCTTACCTATGGTGCCTTCTATATTCGGGTTCAGACAGTATGGTAAAAGTCAGACCTGGGTGAGTGATTTGTTGCCGCATACCGCCAGTGTTGTTGATGAACTCTGTGTTATTAAATCCATTTATTCAGAGGCCATCAATCACGACCCTGCCATCACTTTTTTTCAGACAGGTAATCAATTGCCCGGGCGACCTTCTATCGGTTCATGGGTAAGCTACGGATTAGGCTCAGACAATAATAATCTGCCAACGTTTATTGTGCTGGTTTCCAAAAATGCGCCTAAAGACCAACCTCTGTATGCTCGCTTGTGGGGCAATGGCTTTTTGCCGTCCAAGCATCAGGGGGTGCAATTCAGGTCTGGGAAAGATCCTGTATTATTTCTGAATAACCCGGACGGGTATGATGGAAAAGATAGAAAGGAAATGCTGGATTATCTAACAAAGCTGAGTCAATTACAGAATGAAGCCTATGGTGACCCGGAGGTGGATAATCGCATTGCACAATATGAAATGGCTTACCGTATGCAAACTTCCGTACCGGAGGTAATGGATATTTCTAAAGAGCCTGATGAAGTTTTTGATTTATATGGGCCGGATAGCAGAGATTCGGGTACTTATGCAGCCAATTGTCTACTGGCCCGAAAGCTCATAGAAAAGAACGTAAAATTTGTGCAATTATATCATCAGGGGTGGGACCAACACGGGGGCTTGCCTAAAAGTATTGCTAATCAATGTAAGCAAGTAGACCAGGCCACCGCAGCTTTGATAATAGATTTGAAAAGAAGAGGTTTGCTTGAAGAAACATTGGTTATATGGGGTGGTGAGTTTGGTCGCACAGTCTATTCGCAGGGAAAACTGACCAAAGATGATTATGGACGCGACCATCATCCAAGATGCTTTACGATGTGGATGGCAGGAGCAGGAGTAAAGGCAGGATTTAATTATGGAGAAACGGATGATTTTAGCTATAACATAATTAAAGACGCGGTGCATGTACATGACTTTCAGGCTACATTAATGCATTTGATGGGAGTAGACCATGAAAAATTAACCTATAAATTTCAGGGAAGAAGATTCCGTTTGACAGATGTTCATGGAAAAGTTGTAAGGGATATTTTAGCCTGATGAACTTTGATTACAAAAAGACATGATATGAAGAAATTAGTACTAATTGCAATTCTCCTTTTATCTTTCATTAACCTTTATTCCCAAACCAAAGCCCCTGAAATGCTGAAAGGCAACTTCATAGATGATTATAAAATAACCTATACCATCAATGACACCCTTTGGATACAAAAGCCAAACGCCAAATATCATATCATTAAATGGAATGAGAAAGAGCAATACCTCATTGCCAGAAATGATAAGAATAACTCGGCAGATGGTGGATTATATACGCGAATCGATTATATGACTTTCGAGAACATGAACCCGTTTTTATGGGGCTTTTGTTTAAGTGCTTATAACTCGCAGACA
>CALRLN020000448.1:0-4758 GCA_943368675.1 Chitinophaga pinensis
GGAGCTGTATAATAGAACTCACGCAAAAGACCCTCCGAAATAAAAATGATGGTGTCTGAATATTCACCTTCTCGAAGCAATAATTCACCTTTTGAGTAGTTTCTAACCTCAATGCATTTCTTGATTGTGTTTATTTCGTCTTCACTAAAATGAACTGCTAATTTAAGCAGTTCGATGTACATAGATTTAGCGTTCATATGAGCAAAAGCAGTTTTAATACCCTTTGATTGTTTTTCCTAAAAGTAAATATTTTGTTATTAACAAACCTTAGAGAATCAAAAAATATTCTTTCCGGATCTGTTATAATCATTATTTTCTATCTGTTTGTCTGACCGGAAAGACTACCTTTGCAGTATGAATATTTCAGAATACTATAAAGAACATAATGAATAAAGACTTAAAAGCACATTGGAATCAGGTATATCAGAGTAAAAGTTTTGAGGATGTAAGCTGGTTTCAGGCTATACCGGAAACCTCCATTCAGATTTTTGAAAAACTGAATCTGCCTAAAACTGCCAGTATTATTGATATTGGCGCAGGCGAAAGCCATTTTGTTGATTATTTGCTGGACAAAGGCTATGAGTATATTACTTTGGTAGATATTTCAGATGAAGCATTGAGTAAGACAAAAGTCAGATTAGGAGAAAAAGGTAAATCAATAAAGTATATTGTAGCCGATGCCGGAACATTCAAGGCCACCGAAAAATACGATTTCTGGCACGACAGAGCCACATTTCATTTCCTGACCGGAATTACTGAAATTGAACATTATACACAGAATATCTGCCGCTCGCTAAAGTCAGGCGCATATTTTCTGATTGGTACTTTTGCTGAAGACGGCCCTAAAAAATGCAGTGGTCTGGAAATTAGCCAATATTCTGCCGACGATTTAAGTGAAGTATTTGCCCGCTGTTTTACACTGAAAAAAAGTCTGAAAACCGAGCATGCAACTCCCTGGGCAACCTTGCAGAAATTTACTTTTTGTTTGTTTAAATATGATGGATAGGGTAAAGGAAGAAGAAAAAAAAACTTTAATGACAATCATGTTATCAAATATTACTACCTACTTTTATGGTGATAGAGGCTGCTTAAAAGATGTCAAAACTACAGGATCTCTTGAAAAACGGCTTATTAATGAAATAAAATAATTTCCGAATTAATGTATACTTAAAGAGGGAGTGTCTAAAACGCTTTTAAACACACCCTTTAAAAGTGGCACTATCCCTACTTCATGGCAACAATAACAATGCTCACAATCAGAATGCAAACCAAATGATAGGCCCCGCTAATAATGCTATACAGAATCGGGCGGGGGATATTCGGATTGATGGCAATGTTTGTTGTGTTGGCCACTAAGAAACCAATGCCAATCAATAACGAGAATTCTACTGCGCCGCTATAAGATTGTATATTAAGCGCATATATCAATAGGGCGCTTGTAATGGTTATGACCAATGAACAGATTGTGGGGCCAATAATAAAAATGGGTTTGTTTGGCAGTGTTTCGTTTTCCTTGCCAAGTGAGACTTTGTAGGGTTTTGTGAAGAACAGGGTGAACCATAAGGTACCTACTACTACATACAAAACAAATGCGATTAAAACGCTGATCCAGTTTAAATTTGCTAATTGATCAATCATAAAATTGTCTTTTTAAGTTTATGATGCAAACTTAGAGCAGGCCTGCGACAACCTTATGTCAAAGGTATTCCGGGTATTAATGATATTTATCAAAAAAATCCTGTAAGGT
Organism: Chitinophaga pinensis; assembly: GCA_943368675.1. Lineage (GTDB taxonomy): Bacteria > Bacteroidota > Bacteroidia > Cytophagales > Spirosomataceae > Emticicia. The sequence continues at coordinate 1,748 of CALRLN020000448.1, forward strand.
CATTTTGTGAGGTGAGAATTTTTCCGGAAGCATTTCCAGTTGCTTTATTCTGTCCAGACGAAAGTACCGGAAATCTAAGCGCAATCTGCAAAAGGCAATCAACAGCCAATTTTCACGTGTACTTAACAAGGCGAAAGGCTCTACAAGTCGGGAAGAAACCTCTTTAGCTTCATTAGCATATTCAATTCTGATAAGGCTGAAATTGGTCAGGGCAAATTGCAGGTCAGATAGTACATTACTATTTCGTTCCCGGTTCCGGATTAAATCAAATTTTGTTCTATCCGCCAGTAAATTTGCTTTGTCTTTTAAATTATGTTTCAATACCGCTTTTATTTTTTCAATAGCCTCCGAATAATCTTTTATAAAAGCGGCATCTGAGTTTTTCAGCACTAATTGTTCGGCAAGTATCAGCGCATTTGCCTGATTCTCAGTAAACATGATAGGCGGGACCCGATAATCTTCCATCAATGAATAGCCTTTTCCGTCTTCTGTTACAATCGGAACGCCTGATTGTTCCAGAGCCCTGATGTCCCGATAAATGGTTCTTGTAGTGACCGAAAATTTACTGGCAAGTTCAGCCGCTGTAATCAGCCTTTTCGTCTGCAATTGGGTTAAGATTGCAGTTAAGCGTGATAATCTTTTTGTATCGTGAAGGCTCATTCAGAGAAAAATTTAATTGTCAAAGAACTGTAGGGATGACGTACTGTGTGATTTAATAAAGCGTTTTTAATCTTTTCAAAATATAAAATCACCCTTTCAGATACCGCTTCCTCAACAATTGCATCATATATACATTAATACCCCATTGGTCGGCTAATGGCTGTTTGGTATAGGGGAGGGTAGGCAGGTAATTTGGCGGTCCGAATTCGGTGAGTATTGTTAAAATATCACCTGATTTTACTTTGTATTCTACTACTTTATCCCACCAGGCCAGATGCGCCTTTACTACACTTTCCCATTCCGGTGCTCTCGGGTCATTTACCTGTGGCCCTTCCTGATGCCCGATTCGTGAATGGATATGATCAACCCTTGCCAGGGCAGCCTGCACGGCTTCGGTCTGGTCTTCCAGTAAAGACTCATGCACATTGCACCAGTGAGAAATATCGAGGGTAAGGCGTAATGCAGGGTTTTTCTCAATAAAATTATGGGCAATATGTGCGGCAAAGAGCATACGTCCACGGTGGGTTTCATGCAATATTTTGACGCCACTCTTTTGACTGGCTTCTGTTGTGTGGTCAATGAACAATCTGTTCTGCTCATAGCTAAAATAATCACGTCCGCTATGGCAATTAATATAGAGCGGCTTTTTCGGAGATTTTACTGCCGCATTGATTGCTTTTTTAAAAGTATCCAGATGTTCTTTCGGGTCTTTCTGGTAGCCACCGCACAGATAACCTACCTCTAGCTGGTGCTTATCCAACGCTGCAAACAATTCCTGCTGGTCTTTTATTTCGGTAGGCCACCAGACCTCTATGCCATCATAGTTTTCTTTTTTTGCTGCCGCACAAAAAGCATCTGTGTTTCCGGGGAATCCCCAGTTGGTGGCCATTACCATTAATTTTAAATTGGCGTTTGTAGAGGGTTGATATCGGGTTTGGTCGGCCATTGACTGAATAGAATGAAGCATCATGCTGCCTCCGGTGCTTGCACCCAAAAAATCTCTGCGGTTCATAGTCTGATAGATAGCTGGTTAAAATTGCGTTTGAATTTACTAAAAACCCATGTAATGAGAAATTATATTTTGCTAATCCCGGCCTTGTTCAGAAAGCAGGTTTAAATCGTCTGTTAATCTCGGGCAAACAGGCAAACATTTGTTCCCTTGTTGTATGTCCGGTTTTCTCCTATTTTCTGCCACTTATCGCCATGGGCAACCAACTTAAGTCAATATCCTGCCATTTACCGGAGAATTTCGCCAATTAGCCCTCATTTTCTGCCATTCACCGAAGCTATCTGCCAATTAGCTGCCATATTCTGCCACTTGTCGGTATATACTGCCAGTTATCTATATATTCCTGCCATTCGCCGCCGTTTAAAACCAATTATCGGGCAAATATTTCCAAAAAGAGTTTGAAATTGTCCCTTTATCGAAAACCGCCCCTGCACCCCCCTTAAATGCTGTAATTTTGAATCATCAACCAGAAAGGGAAACAAAGTCTAAAAAACTATTGAGTATCATGAAAAAGATTTTTACCATCGCTCTTCTTACAATTCTTACTTCAACTGCTGCTTTCGCTAACGACGATAACAACAAACAAGCATCGAAAGAAGAGACTTCGACAATGGTAAAAACCAAAGAAACAATGAAGCTGATTAAAAAAGAGATTAGAAAATCAAGCAAGATGTTCAGAGAAAAAAATCTTGTTTGCTAATAGGTACCAGGAAAGGAAAACGAAAAAAGAACACACAACCGGAAATGAAAAATACTGAACCGAAAAACCGAAAAAGTATAGCAAAAAAGAGAACAGATAAAACCGGAAAGGGGGAGGTGAACGAACAACTGATTGTCCTGGAAAGTAATACATATGCATTTCTGCTGATACACAATTCAATCCTGCGCTGACTCAAAGATCTGTTTTTTCTCAGGCATTTAATACTGGATTTTTTACTACTTCTCCGTTCGAAATATAACCTAAAAATCTTGTAAAGCTTCTCGTCTGTTATTTAATCATTTACGGCATTAATTTTACCACTTATCGGCAATACCTGCCAATTTGCGTCAATATTCTGCCATTTACCGACAAATATTACCAATTAGCCCTCATTTTCTGCCATTCACCGAAGCTGTCTGCCAATTAGCTGCCATATTCTGCCACTTGTCGGTATATCCTGCCAGTTATCTGTGTATTTCAGTCATTCGCCGCCGTTTAAAACCAAATATCTGGCAAATATTTCCAAAAAGAGTTTGAAATTGTCCCTTTATCGAAAACCGCCCCTGCACCCCCCTTAAATGCTGTAATTTTGAATCATCAACCAGAAAGGGAAACAAAGTCTAAAAAACTATTGAGTATCAT
>CALRLN020000449.1:0-4750 GCA_943368675.1 Chitinophaga pinensis
TGCAGATACGATGCCTAAGCTAAGAGAAATGGCAAACCAGACCTGGACAAAGACATTTTTAGAACAGCCAGTAATACATGAACCGGGTACCCATTTTTTATATAATACCGGAGCAACCTATATGCTTGGGGCTATAGTTCATAAAGTTACAGGGCAGACTTTAGAAACTTACCTTGCTCCAAGACTATTTGAGCCATTAGGTATTGAAGGCTACGACTGGGAGAAATCACCGCAGAGATTAAATACAGCAGGGTTCGGATTACGTGTTAAAACAGAAGATATTGCGAAGTTTGGACAGTTTTATCTGCAAAAAGGTAAATGGAATGGCAAGCAATTATTACCGGAGTCATGGATTGAAGAAGCTACCAAAAAGCAAACAACCTCCAATAAAGGTGATAGTGACTGGTCACAGGGCTATGGTTATCAGTTCTGGAGATGCAAACCGGGCTTTTATCGGGGCGATGGCGCTTTCGGGCAATTTTGTATGGTAATGCCGGAGCAGGATGCTGTACTGGTCATGACTTCGGAAAGCTGGGATTTGCAAAAAACAATGAATGTAGTCTATCAGACCTTATTGCCAGCTATGAGTAATGGTGTATTGCCTGAAAATTCCGGCGAACTGGCGGCTTTAAAAAATGATATTCACCACTTGTCTTTAACAACGCCTAAAGGCTCCTCCACCTCATCTTTAGTGGCTCAATTTACTGATAAGGTGTTTCAAACCGAAGCTAATCCTTACGGAATCAAAGAAGTGAGTTTCACTTTTGATAAAGAGTATTGTCAAATAAAACTCACTACCACTACCGGAACAGATAAAATAAAATTCGGCTGGCAAAGCTGGCTTTTAAATAATGATACTGCCCGTAACCCTTTTCCGGTTCCGAACCGTACGCATATGCCCTCTAAAATAGCAGGCACAGCCATGTGGGTAAATGATCATACCTTACAACTTAACGAGAAGTTTGTAGAAGCCATTCACGGCGATAAACTCACTTGTGTTTTTGATGGAAATAAAGTAAGCATTACATTCCTCAACAGCGTATCGGAAAATACAAAAACCAGCCCTGAGAAAAGAGAAAATTTAGTAGGAGTGCTAAAAGTTTAAGGCCTCCATGCGGCAGGTAAATTTGCTAAGCGCTGATTGAAAAACTAATAAAACACTCATTTATGTATAAAAAGCTCGTATTATTCTTATTAATTTTATCCTTCAAAGCAGTTGCCGATGATGGTTCTCGTTTGTGGCTTAAATATGATTTATTAAAAAATACACAGCAAAGAGAAGCCTATGCTTCTTTGACAAAATTTATTACAGTCAATAGCGATTCGCCAATTGTAATAACTGCCGCCAACGAATTACAGATGGGTTTAGAAGGGTTACTGGGCAAAAAAGTTACTGTCGCAAAAAATTCATCAGGTAAAACTGGCGGAGTAATTCTGGAACTCGTTACAGAGACAACTAATCTGAAAAACCTGATAGATGATGGCTTTGCCATAGCAAGCCTGAATGGGAATATAGTAATTAATGCAAAAACACCCTCTGGCATATTATACGGAGCATTTGAATTATTAAGAAATATTCAGACCGGAAAAAGCCTGTCCAAACTTTCGATTATAAGCAATCCTAAAGTGAAACTAAGAATGCTGAACCACTGGGATAATGCCAATGGAACAGTTGAGCGTGGTTATGCAGGCTCATCTATGTGGAAATGGACAGAACTGCCATTCAGAATAGACCCTCGGTATATTCAGTATGCCCGGGCAAATGCGTCAATAGGTATCAATGCAACTTCTATTAATAATGTAAATGCCAGTTCAAGATTTCTGACTGCTGAATATCTAGAGAAAATCAAAGCTGTGGCAGACGTCTTGCGGCCCTACGGTATCAGAGTTTTTATCTCAGTAAACTTCAGGTCTCCCCGGACTTTGGGCGGATTACAAACATCTGACCCACTTGATGCAGGGGTAAGGAAATGGTGGAGCGATAAAACAAAAGAGATTCACCAATACATTCCTGATTTTGGCGGTTTCCTTGTAAAAGCCAATTCTGAAGGAGAACCCGGCCCGCAGGACTATGGCCGCACACATGCCGATGGCGCCAATATGCTGGCAGAAGCCATGCGTCCGTTCAAGGGTATTGTTATCTGGCGGGCATTTGTTTATAAAGCCGACCCCAATGGTGATCGCTTCAAAGAGGCCTACGATCAGTTTAAGCCTTTGGAAGGCACATTTGACCCTAAAGTAATTGTACAGGTAAAAAACGGCCCTATTGACTTCATGCCCCGGGAGCCGTTCCACCCCATGTTCGGTGCTTTCCCTAAAACCACCTTGGGTATGGAGTTTCAGATTACTCAGGAATATCTCGGTCAGTCAACACACCTTACTTACCTCGCACCTATGTTTAAGGAATGTCTGGATAGCGATACCTATGCCAAAGGCAAAGGCTCAACAGTTGCGAGGGTGATAGATGGAAGTTTAGATTCACACGACAATTCGCTGATGGCAGGAGTAGCTAATACGGGTTCGGATGCGAACTGGACAGGCCACCCGTTCAATCAGGCGAACTGGTATGCTTTTGGCAGATTAGCCTGGGACCATAGCCTTTCTTCTGAACAAATTGCTTCCGAGTGGGTAACTATGACTTTGACAAAAAACAAAGTCGCAGAAGATAAAATCAAAACTATAATGATGCAATCATTGCCTGTGTATATAAGCTATACCTATCCTTTAGGAACCGCACACATGATGGGAGAGGGACACCATTATGGCCCCGAACCATGGCTGGCAAAAAGCGGAAGACCGGACTGGACTTCGATTTATTATCACAGGGCCGATTCCATCGGTCTGGGTTTTGACCGCACAGGAAAAGTAAGTAATGCTTTAAGCTTATATAGCAATGAAGTGCAAAAGCAATGGGGAAATCCGGATAATTGTTCTCTGGATTACCTGCTTTGGTTTCATCATATACCCTGGACAAAGAAATTAAGTACAGGCAGAACACTATGGAACGAACTATGTTACAGGTATTACGATGGGGTTGAGCAGGTAAGAAAATTGCAGACAACCTGGGAAAGTATGAAGCCCGAAATTGACAAAGAAACCTTTGAAAACGTAAAAGGAAGATTAAAAATACAGGAAAAAGAGGCCTTATGGTGGAGAGACGCCTGTGTATTATATTTTAAGAATTATGCCGGAATGCCCATTCCATCACCATTGGTTCCACCTGCAAGAACACTGGACGAAGTTAAAAAATTAGTAGAAATATACCATTTAAGATGATTGAAGAACAAAAACTGAGCGATATGGAGACCGCTCATCTGAAACAAAACGTGTTTTCTTTAGAAGGTAAACTGGCTCTTATTACAGGCGGGGGAAGCGGTATAGGATTTGATATAGCTCAATGCATGATAGCGGCAGGAGCAAGGGTAATAATTACAGGCCGCCGTGAGCATGCCCTTGCAGAGGCTATAGAAATTTTAGGGGAATCTGCCCGATACGTAGTCAATGATGTAACCGATTTAAGTGCTTTGGAAGGCCTGGTTGAACACATTGAAACCCATTTCGGCCCAATTGATATACTGGTTAATAATGCCGGAATTAACATGAAAAAACCTGCTTTGGAGGTGTCTGATGATGATTTTCAGCGGATTGTACATACGAATCTCAATTCAGTTTTTGCTTTAACCAGATCTTGTGCCAGACGCATGATTGAACGCCGTAGTGGCTCTATTCTGATGATTTCGTCTATGGCTGCTTATTATGGCATCGACCGTGTGGTGGCTTATGCTGCGTCGAAATCCGGAGTAGAAGGAATGGTAAAAGTATTAGCCTCTGAATTTTCAAAATTCAATGTCCGTGTCAATGCCATTGCTCCCGGTTTTATAGAAACCGCCATGATGCAGACAGCTTTGAGCAGTGATCCCGACCGGATGAACAGAGCTTTGAGCAGAACTCCCATGGGTAAGTTCGGTAAGCCCGAAGACATTGGCCGGGCCGCTGTATTTCTGGCTTCAGAAGCCGCCGGATACATTACCGGGGCTTCCCTTCCGGTTGATGGCGGAAATTCAATAGGGTTTTAACGTAAGTGGAGTATGTAAAGCATTCCTGATTCAAAATCACTTTTTACTTATTCAAGACCTCAATAAAATATTTTCTAATCATAACTAATTACATTAATGTATCTCATTACTCAAAAAAAGCTTTTTACCATTGCTTTATCTTTATTAAGCGTAGCAGCAGGCTATGCGCAAACGAAGAAACAACCGGTTTCACAGCCATTGGTTAGTCATATTTACACGGCAGACCCGTCAGCGCATGTATTCAATGGCAAAATTTATATTTACCCATCGCATGATATTGAATCAGGAATAAAACAGGATGATAACGGTAGTCATTTTGATATGAAAGACTACCATATATTATCGATGGATAGCCCGACCGGAAAAGTAAAAGATCATGGTGTGGCATTAGACATAAAGGATATTCCGTGGGCTGGGCGCCAACTTTGGGCACCTGATGCCACCTTTAAAAATGGTACTTATTACTTGTATTTTCCTGTTAAAGACAAGCAGGATGTTTTCAGAATAGGTGTTGCGACAAGCAAAAAGCCTGAAGGCCCTTTCAAAGCTGAAAAGGCGCCTATTGAGGGCAGTTATAGTATTGACCCTACCGTTTTTAAGGATACAGATGGAACTTACTATATGTATTTTGGGGGTATATGGGGCGGCCAATTGCAAAGATGGTCAGGAGGCGC
>CALRLN020000450.1:0-4748 GCA_943368675.1 Chitinophaga pinensis
GTGTAGGGTTTCTATCAGTAATATCTGTACAAATAGCCAGATTAACAGTATTACACCCTGAGCCCACACCAGCCATGCCAGTTTACGGGGTTTAAGCATAATGCCGATAAAAGCGCCAATGCTTGCCAGGCCATTGCTGATAAACAATACAATGCCGGGAATAAGGAAGTCGTGAAATGGGCTGGGGGCTAATAAACTAACCGACATACCCAGACTGCTACCATCAGGGTGTGAAATCAGATTCCAGCCGCCATAGAGCGCGCCAAAACCATTGAATAATAAAAGTATAGAGGCAATAGTACTAAGAAAGGATTTCATAGTCAGGTAATTTTTACAAAGAACCTGCTTTTAGCATAGTTGGCTTATGAGGAAAATCAGTTTTTAAACTGATTGAAAGCAATAAAGGCTATTTCAGTCCATCTAAAGCAAATAAAAACTCCGATGAGTTAACCAATGTATGTACTAAGGCTGCATAAAATACATTTTTGGTTTTCAGATAGGTATAGCCATAAAACCAACCTGCCACACTCGCAAGCCCTACAAAAATGACCGAGCCGGCATGAAAATGCACTAAACCAAAGAAGATGCTCGTAATAGCCAGGGCAGTATAAATGCCATGATGTGAAGTCCTTTTTGATTTCTCAATAAAATAGGCCACTCCGAAAAGAATCAGGCTGATTAAGACCGGAAACCAGAACAAACTTTTATCCATCAGATAGCCTGTAATAAAAGCTAAGGAGGAAAAAATACCAAAACCCCACAACCATATTTTTTGCCAGCCTGCATATTGCCTGATTTTCTGTGCAAGCATATTCTGTATTAATCCTCTGAAATATAATTCTTCAAATAGTGCAGTTCCGATAAAGATTCTGATAAAATTCTTTATGCCACTGGCGACACTTTCTTTTGAAACTGGGTCCAAACCAGCCAGATTTACGAAATTACCGAAGTATCCGATTATTAGCACAATGCCAATAAATGCCAGCCAGCAGCCAATGGCTATACCGACTGATTTAAGCCGTAAGGAAGGATAAAATCCTACGTCTTTAATACCACGTACAATACCAAAAGCATAAACGCCCATCAGCATAATTACGATTTTATAAACTGAGCCAAAGCTATTCCCATGAATGGGCATGCCGGTATTGTTTTTAAACGAAATGGAAACCGCAGGAACCAGGAGCAGAAGTAAGAAAACGAAATCAGACCATACAATCTCGGTTTTTTTGAAAGCCAGAAAACCCAATAACGGAAACAGAAAAAAGAAGGGGAATAAGGCTGCTGTCCCTTCAAATGGCGAGTAGCCATGAAACGCCAGATAAAAATACAGCATTATTACCAAAACCGCCGGAAACAGCACTACCTTTTCATTACCCGCACTCAGGCTTTGCCCTATACGAGCCGATACGGCAGGCTGCCCGATAGTAAAGAGCAGGAAGTAAAGAATAAGAAAATATACGCCTCCAATCAATAATTCATTAATTGGTTGATTGAAATTAAAGTATACATATAAAGAGAAAAGGATTACGGTCAGAATCCCCCCTTTGCTTATTTCCCGGGCATATTTTTTCATAATTGTATCTATTTAGCTGCTTCTTCGATTGGTTCTGCGCCAAATCTTTTTTGTGCACCCTTTAGCTCATCGTGTGAGTAGGTGGCAATCAGTGCCAGAAGTGCAATAAAAACAGCTACTCCTGCAAAGTTTATCGACCATTTTTTCAGCCCGATGCCACCATTGCTGAATTCCGGATGGGTTTTATTAATCAATAGCAGAATAGCAATCAGATTGAGGACATAGAGATATTGCTCAGGCCTATATGAACTGACAAAAGCACCTGTAATGATAAAACTGAATACAATATACAAACTTAAATGGCCTGTAAAAAATGTGTGAACATCATTATAACTATAAGCAACAGATTCTGCGCGGCTGCTATAATACTTGTAAAACCAGAATACAGCAAAAAGTAATATAAGTACCAGACCACTCCATTCAGTCAGTCCGAACAGTGGGCTTCCATCCAATACATTAAGCTTTGTAAGCATCTCATAAATGCGTTTGGTGTCAAAATTCTGTTGCCAGACAGTAAAAGGAATAATGAGAATAATCATCAATAGAGGAAATAACTGAGAGCTTTTCTTTTGCGGGGTTTCTGATTGTTCCCATGAAGAAGTAAGCGTGCCGTAAGTCATACCCAGGCCACCAAAGAAACCCAGTGTGTATTCCATTACATTCCAGAAATTGAATTTGATGCCCGAAACACTGCCTAATACCTGAAGGAAGTTGCCAAAAGCAAAACCGAAGCCACCCCCTAAACCTGAGAAAACAGCTACCCGAAGTGCAGAATTCTGCTGATGTCTCACCATAAACCATGTCAGGGCAACTGCCATTCCGAAGCAGGCCGCCCACATTTCAGAGCGTGGGGGAGTCATGAACCATTCAAATTCGGTAATCATAAAAAAGTAGAACAAAATGGCACCAACTACCATTTCCACAATCAGGTTCACCCATTTTACAGGATTTCTGGCAGTGCTTGCCAGGGCCAATCCGAATAAGCCTCCGCCGATATATCCATATAAGCCACCAATCACAACGAGCATCATGAGGCCATAATAGGCATTTACAAAATCATCAGCCCGACCATAACCTACTACTATACCATAACTCATAATTCCTCCGACACCCCAGCCCAAAGCCCCAGCCATTACCACACTAAAAAACTTGGCGTACCAGTCACTTCTTTTAGCTACCAATAATAAACTAAGGCAGCCGATACCACCTGCCCATGCTGCTCCGTGTTCATGACCGAACTGGCCGCGGATAGCCCATGCCGTTCCTAAGGATAGCCCGACTACCAGCATACTAAAATATAATTGTCTGTCTTTCATTTGTTTAGGTATAATAAGGTTAAGGCTGAATGATTTTTTTAGTATACTTACAGCATCATTAAACGGGCTATTATTGGTCATATATTTTGTGTGGCAATAGTCCAAAATATATTTTTATAAGTAGTATAAACAAATAAATCAAGCACAGACAGATATGAATAAAAGATGGTGTTTGCTTTTGAGTTTGCTAAGCAGTTTTTTTCTGATTAGCTGTGGCTCAAAAGTAAAAGTGGAAGAACGTACCTTAAGTGATAATTGGACGATTGCCTCTACCAAAGAGACCAGTACTGATGCCAAAGCACTCTCAGCACAATTAATCAACCCTGATAAATGGGTGAAAACTACTGTTCCTACGACCGTTCTGGGGGCTTTAGTAGAAGCAGGTGTATACAAAGACCCATTTATGGGCAAAAACCTAGAAAATATTCCGAAGGCGCCTTTTGAAAATTCCTGGTGGTTCAGAAATACATTTGCTTTAGAAGATGTAAACAAAGAAGAGGAACAACTCGCTTTGTTAATTGATGGGGTTAACTACCGGGCAAATTTCTGGCTAAATGGCGTACAGATAGCCTCACAAGATACGCTCTTCGGCGCATTCCGCCAATTTGAACTGGACATTACCAAAGCCGCTAAAAGCGGTGAAAATGTATTGTTGGTAGAGGTGTTCCCGCCACAGATAAGAAATTTCTACATGGGATTTGTAGACTGGGCACCTGCGCCACCTGATAAGTATATGGGTATTTATCGTGACATCCGGTTAAAGAGGTCCGGTAAGGTATCTATGAATGCTACTTTTGTAGCACCGGATCTTGACCCTAAAGACCTGGAAAGGGCTTCTCTGACCATAAGCACAGAATTGACCAATCATAGTGATGTTTCAAAGACAGTGGAAGTAACCGGATACATTGAGAGCCTTGAATTTAAGAAAAGCTTTACGCTGGCTCCGCATGAACGGAAGGAAGTGCGGTTTACGCCTTCCGATACAAAAGAATTGCTGATTATGAATCCCCGTTTATGGTGGCCTAATGGTTTGGGAAACCCTGAACTGTATACGTTGAATCTGGACGTAAGAGAGAACCAGATTCTTCTGGACAAACAAAGTACAAAGTTTGGTATCCGCAAGATAGAAACCTACCTGAACGATAAGGGCGTAAGAGGCTATAAAGTAAACGGCAGGGAAGTGCTGATAAAAAGTGCAGGCTGGGTTGACGATTTGTTTTTGCGATATATGCCCGAAAAGGATGCGGCACAGATCCGCTATGTGAAAGAAATGAATCTTAACTCATTAAGATTTGAAGGTGTGTGGGGTAACAACCACCATATCTACGATTTATGTGATGAAAACGGTATTCTGCTGATGGTTGGCTGGAGTTGCCAATGGGAATGGCCGGATTATCTGGGCATGGAGCTGAAAATAAAACCCGGCGATGAAAACCTGCCGATTAATGAGGGGGTAGATTTATATGCAGTAAAACTGACACCTGACGAAGAAACCTTACTATCGAATTACTTAAGAGACCAGGTGAAGTGGCTGCGCAACCACCCAAGCATCTTTACATGGGCGGGTGGAAGCGATGCCATGCCTAAACCCGCTCTTGAGAAACGATACCAGGCTACTTTAAAACAATATGACCCCACCCGCCCATTCCTGATATCGTCCGGCGATTTTACCAGTGAGCTGACCGGCAAATCGGGTATGAAGATGAACGGGCCTTATGAATATGTACCGCCAGTGTATTGGTATGAAGATAAGAAACTGGGCGGAGCCTTTGGTTTTAACAGCGAAACAGGCCCCGGGCCGCAGATACCGCCAATCGGCAGCATTAAAAAAATGATTCCAGAAGCTGACTTATGGCCGC
>CALRLN020000451.1:0-4746 GCA_943368675.1 Chitinophaga pinensis
TGCCTGTTATCATATTGAGCAGGATTTTGCCGATGTTCATTATTTCCCAAGTTATGAAATTATGATGGACGATTTGCGGGATTATCGTTTCTATAAAGCAGACATGATTCACCCGAATGAACAGGCAGAAAAATATATCTTCGAGAAGTTTTCTGAAACCTATTTTACGGAAGACCTTAACAATTTTCTGAAAGAATGGTATAAAGTAAGAATGTCGATGAATCATCGCCCGATTCAAACGGATACCCCTGCTCATCAAAAATTCCTGACGGATTTACTGGAAAAACTGGATGGTTTCAGTGATAGATTTGATGTTTCAAGCGAAAAAGAAAAGGTGCGTTCGCAATTGGTAGCGGCGTAATTTTATAAAATTTTGCAAAAACTGACACATGCTTGCTTACCTTTGTAAGCAATAGTGTCAGTTTTTGTTATTAAAACTATCTCAATTCCTTAATATGCAAGATAATTCTTCCGGAAAAACTACTTTTCTGGAGGCTCAATGGCGAAAACTACTCATGGTTAATTATGAAATTTCGCCGGAAATCCTTCGGAAATATCTGCCTTATAAAACTGAATTAGACCTCTGGAATAATCGCTGTTATGTAAGTCTGGTAGGGTTTCTTTTTGTAGATACTAAGGTTCTGGGTATCAGGTTTCCGTTTCATGTTAATTTTGAGGAGGTAAATCTCCGCTTTTATGTGCGTTATCATGATAAAAGCGTATGGAAACGTGGTGTGGTTTTTATTAAAGAGATTGTGCCGAAATTCATGATTACAATGGTTGCTAATGCAGTATATAATGAGAACTATGCTACGCACCCCTGCAAGCATGAAATCATTGAAAACGACTCTGAATTATTTGTTAAATATTCATGGAAATCGGCTGGTGAATGGAATCACTTACAGGCAATGGCCAGTAATCGGACTCAAGCAATTCTGGCTGATAGCGAAGAAGAATTTATTACAGAGCATTATTGGGGATATGCCCGATATTCGGATAAAAAGACCAACGAATATGAAGTAGCTCATCCTCGCTGGAATGTATATCCGGTGAAGAATTATACTATACAATGTAATTTTGCTGAACTTTATGGCGAAGATTTTGCTTTTTTAAATGATGCAACCCCTACTTCAGTTTTATTGGCCGAGGGCTCTGAAATATCAGTTTTAAAAGGAAAAACAATAAACTAAAAATTTACTTTCCTTGTTATTTGAAGAAGTACGACAAGAGTATTTATGAACTAATTACCATTGCATGGGAGAATTTACTATCACTAAAGAAAAAATACTTCAAGCGCTTAGTACCGTTGAAGAGCCGGATTTAAAGAAAGACCTTGTTACCCTTAACATGATTCGCGACATAGTTGTCGGAGTCAATCAGGTTACTTTTACTGTTGTATTAACTACTCCTGCCTGCCCGTTAAAAGAACTTATTAAAAAGAACTGCACAGAGGCTATTCATAGTCTTCTCAGCAGAGATATACAGGTAACTGTAAATATGACGGCTGACGTTACTTCTATCAGAAATAACGCACCGCTATTGGATGGTGTAAAAAATATTATTGCCATTTCGTCGGGCAAGGGAGGCGTTGGTAAGTCGACAGTTACTGTTAATCTGGCAATGGCCCTCAAAAAGTCAGGGGCAAAGGTTGGTATTATTGATGCCGATATTTCGGGGCCTTCAATTCCATTGATGTTTGGCGCAGAAAATATGCAGCCGTTGATTTCACAGAAAAACGGCAAAAACATGATTTCACCTATCATGCAATATGGTATAAAAATGATTTCAATCGGTTTTCTCACTCCAGCTGACAGTGCAGTGGTATGGCGTGGCCCAATGGCAAGCCAGGCATTGCGTCAGTTTTTTGGAGATGTAGACTGGGGCGAATTAGACTATATTCTGATAGACCTGCCTCCGGGAACTAGTGATATACATCTGACACTGGTACAGACGGTTCCGCTTACGGGTGCAGTGGTTGTTACGACACCTCAGAAAGTAGCTTTGGCCGACGTCAATAAAGGGATCTCAATGTTCCGTCAACCGCAAATCAATGTACCCATTTTAGGCATAGTTGAAAATATGGCTTACTTTACTCCTGCCGAATTACCTGACAATAAATATTATTTATTTGGGAAAGATGGCGGAAAGGAGATGGCAGAAAAATACAATGTGCCACTATTAGGACAGATACCTATTGTGCAAAGCATCAGAGAAGGTGGCGATGAGGGACGCCCCATTATGATGGAGGATGAGCCTATAACAAGTGAAGCCTTTAAATCTGCTGCCGAAGCACTTGCCCAGCAGGTGGCAATCAGAAATGCCTCAGGTCAGAAAACTGCAAGAGTAGAGATAAGATAAAAAATAAGCCTTCAGGTGCTTACCTGAAGGCTTTATTATTTATTCTTCTTTTTCGATAGATTGATTGTTTTCATCAACTATCACAAATACCGTTTCCCCTGTCTTTTTCATCAGGTATTTTTCACGGGCAAATTTTTCCATCGCATCAGCATTACCCATTACCTCTTTTTCTTCTTCTTTTACTTTTTTCAAGGCCTCCACATAATACTGCTTCTCGTTTTCTAGCTCTTTGTATTTTTGCCAGAGACGGAACTGAGAGATAAGATTACTACCATCAAAAAAAGTTATCCAGACTAACAAAACTAAAGTAGTAAGCACATAATAGCGATACTTATGCAGAAAAGCAGGAACGTAAATTTTCATAGATTATAAAGTTTGGCATCTTTGAATAAACGTCAGGTTTCATCAAAGATTTGAATCAGGAATGGATTAAAGCACGATTTTATCTCAAATGTAAAAATTCAAAGCATAAAAACAAAAAGCACCGGAACATTTTTATTGCCCGGCGCTTTCTGGTAGATATATCTGGTATCAGAACTTCAATCCAGGGAAGTAAGCCAACTCACCTAGTTCTTCTTCAATACGAAGCAACTGGTTGTATTTAGCCATACGATCAGAGCGTGAAGCCGAACCGGTTTTGATTTGTCCTGTGTTCAATGCCACTGCCAGATCAGCAATGGTAGAGTCTTCAGTTTCACCTGAGCGGTGAGACATAATGCTCTTATATTTGTTTCTGTGTGCCAAGTTAACTGCGTTAATGGTCTCCGTCAAAGAACCAATCTGGTTTACTTTATCGAGGATAGCATTGGCAATACCTTTATCGATACCTTCCTGTAAACGGTTTACGTTTGTCACAAAAAGGTCATCTCCAACTAACTGGCATTTGCTTCCAATTAATCTGGTTTGTTCAGCCCAACCTGCCCAATCGTCTTCAGCCATACCATCTTCAATAGAGATAATCGGATATTTGCTTACCCATGTTTCCCAATAAGCAGCCATCTCATTCGAGTTCAATTGTTTGCCATCTGATTTCTTGAAAGTATAGAGGCCTGTTTCAGCATTATAGAATTCAGAAGCAGCGGCATCCATAGCAATGAATACATCTTCGCCAGGTTTGAAACCTGCTTTCTCGATTGATTGCAATACGATTTCGATGGCCTCTTCGTTTGATTTGATGTTTGGTGCAAATCCACCTTCATCACCAACGTTGGTTGAATAACCTTTCGATTTTAGCACTTTTTTCAGGTTATGGAAAATCTCAGTACCCATCTGAAGTGCTTGTGAGAATGAGTCGGCCTTTGCAGGCATTACCATAAACTCCTGAAAATCGATTGAGTTATCAGCATGAGAACCTCCGTTAAGGATGTTCATCATCGGCACAGGAAGCGTATTAGCATTAACCCCACCTAAATAGCGGAATAAAGACAGACCTGCTTCGAATGCAGCGGCTTTAGCTACTGCCAACGAAACACCCAGAATAGCATTGGCTCCTAAATTGCCTTTGTTTGGTGTGCCGTCAAGCTCAATCATGATTTTGTCAATCAATCCCTGCTCAAAAACATTTGCACCTAAAATTTCAGGGGCTATTGTATTATTTACATTGGCAACGGCTTTCAAGACACCTTTACCTACATAAGTTTTAGGATCATCATCTCTTAATTCAACTGCTTCATGTACACCTGTAGAGGCACCTGAAGGTACAGCGGCACGTCCCAAATAACCGTTGTCGGTTAGGATATCTACTTCTACAGTAGGATTTCCTCTTGAATCAAGAATTTGTCTGGCGTGTACTCTAACAATTTGGCTCATAATTCAAAAATAAAAATTTAGAGTTCTTGGTAAAAATATAAAATCAATAAAAAACTAAGACTTTTCTTAATAATTTGGCACAAAAATACAGATATTTTTAAACAATGTTCATTGTTTGTTCTTTTATCTTTTCAAGTTCATCTTTCATCTGTACTACTAACCTCTGAATAATCGAATCGTTGGCTTTTGAGCCTATTGTATTTACTTCTCTGCCTATTTCCTGCGCTATAAAATTGAGACGTTTACCGTTGGAAGCCGTTTTGAGTTCTTTAATGAAGTACTCCAGATGGTTTTTCAAACGAACTTTTTCTTCAGAAATATCAAATTTTTCTACATAATAAATCAATTCCTGCTCGAATCTGTTTTTATCGAAGTTTTCGTTCTGCATCCATTCTGACACAGCTTTTTCGATGCGCTCACGTACAATCGGAATACGTTTAGGCGCCTGCTCTTCTACCTGAGCCAACAAGCCCTCGATATTCTCTATATATTCTCTGAACTTTGACTCTGTATTTTTGCCCTCCTGAAGACGAAAATCCTTACACTTGGCAATGGCTACGGTTACCGCACTTTTTATCA
>CALRLN020000452.1:0-4713 GCA_943368675.1 Chitinophaga pinensis
AGGCTTTCCTTTGATGTACTAACTGACTGACTGTCAACTTATTACTAAACAAATAAACCCCGGATATGCACAGATTTGGCATATTTCGGGGTTTTTCGTATTTTGTATCTGCGAAAAAACAAAAATACAGATGCAATATAGCTTAATAGACCTTGATTCTCCAAATTTTTCCAGATTGCACATTTTCAAGAATAGAACGGAATTAGGTGCTATTTATCAAACAATAGATTGGTTGGGATTAGTCAAGCTTTTTCCTGCCAAATCGACCTCTATTGGTTCTCCATCCAGACTTCCTATACAAGGCTATTTTGGATTAATGATATTAAAGCATTATTTAAAATTGAGTGATGAGAAATTATTGGAGAGATTGAACACTGATTGGGCGATGCAAATGTTTTGCGGGATTCAATTGGCCGATAATGAGTTGATTCGGGACAATGCCTTTGTATCCAATGTCCGGACGTATCTAGGTAAGCATATTGATTTTGATGCATTTCAACAAACACTTGTTAATAATTGGAAACAGGAAATACCAGATAAGCAAGTGTTGTTGATGGATGCGTCTTGCTACGAAGTTTATATCCGCTTCCCAACAGATGTAAAATTACTTTGGGAGTCTTGTCAATGGCTATGGGAAAAGCAAATTCCTTTACTTTGTCAAGTTTGTAAAATCAAGCTACCACGTTCAAAGTTTAAAGAACAGAAGATTAAGTATGTTTCTTACAGCAAATTGCGTAAAAAGACTCATCGGAAGACGCGAAGTCGGCAGAATGCTTTACTTAAGTTATTATATAAAGGGATAGAAGCTTATCAATCATTGCTTAATCAGACCCAGGCAAAGGGTTTAAGCAGTAGAGCTGCTGAAATGTTTAAAACCATCAAGTTGGTATATCAACAACAAAAGCAGAGATATTTACATCCTCAGGCAAAGATACCTAATCGGATAGTAAGCTTACATAAACCATATATCAGACCTATTGTCAGAGGAAAAGAAAATAAACCCGTCGAGTTCGGACTCAAAGTCCATAAGTTACAGGTGGGGGGAATTAGTGTGATTGAGCATTTCAGTTATGAGGCATTTAATGAATGTAAACGTCTGAAAGTGAGTGTAATCAAGCACAAAAGTCGCTTTGGCCCATGTACTCATCTCGCTGCTGACAGGATTTATGCCACCAATGAAAATCGGAAATATACAACCCAAAAGAAGATACAGAATAACTTCATTAGAAAAGGTGTAGGAAAAGACGATAAAGCTACTAAACAAATCAAAGCATTACTCAATAAAGAAAGAGCAACACGTCTGGAGGGTAGTTTTGGCAATGAAAAAGAACACTATCTCTTATCAAAAAACAAAGCCAGAAGCCCTGATAACGAGAAGGTTTGGGCGGGCGCCGCTGCGATGTTCTTCGGCATTCATACAGCTAATGCCGTTTTGATTGCCAAACGAAGACAGAAAGCCCAAAAACAAGCCCGAATGGCCGCTTAGATTGAATGTTTAAAGTCAGTAGACCCCCAAAAAAGTGGGTTAGTTTAGTGTGTCTATACCTCACTAAATACGGCTCAATAAAAGAAAAACTAAAGATAAATTGTACTTTTTTAAGATGAAACTCCTTGAAAATGAACAAGACACCCAAAAATCCGAGTGTCTTGTTCTTATGAAGTCTTTAATAAAGAAATTTCCAAGGGAAGCCTTTTTATAAATCTTTTACACAACGAAATCCAACGTGCATCAGGCTTGTCTCGGGCGTAGTAAATGATTTTCCTGAAACACGGTACCCATGACACCAGGATGGCTCACAAAGAAAAGAACCACCTCTCTGCACTTTCTCTTTTTTACCTTCAGTTTCAGTAGCTAAACCTGCAATAACATCTGCATAATCGGTTTTCCAGTCTTCACACCACTCCCAAACATTGCCACTCAAATCAAAAATACCCAGCGGTGAAGGGCTGAATGAGCCTACAGGAGCAGCAAAATGGAAGCCATCAAGAGTTTTATCAAAATCAGGAAAAGTACCATTCCATGTATTGGCAAGAAATTTTCCATTGGCTACAATTTCATTACCAAATGGGTATAATAATTTTGAATTAATGCCATTTCTGGCTGCATGTTCCCATTCAATTTCATAGGGAAGTCGTTTACCAGCCCATTTAGCGTAAGCTTTTGCATCGTTCCATGATACTTGTGTTACCGGATAATTATCAGGTGCTTTTCCGGCTTTCTTGCCGTATGGATACTCCCAGTTTGCACCTTTTTCCAATACCCATTGCTTTGTTTCCTCATTCAATACACCACCGTCACCAAATATTTCAGCTTCTGTTTTGTATTTTGTTTGTAAAACAAATTTTCTGAAATCGCCAACCGTTACCTCATGAGCATCCATAATAAAAGGTTTTACTTTTACCCAGAAAATAGGTTTTTCCCATTCAACGCCATTTTCGGCTCCAATCTGAGTGAACCCTCCGGGTACATAGACCATATCAGCCGGAAGGTTTTTGGGAGGGTTGTTGACAGAGGTTTTTTCGGAGGGCTCCGACTTTAAAATCGTGATATTGTCTGAAAATTGAATAGAATCAGCTTCTCTTTTACATGAAAATAATAAGGAAAACAGGATTACAATAGTATATTTCATGTCATTGAGGGTAACAAGCAGTAAATAACTTAATAATTAGTTCAGGCAGGTAAAGTAGTTTTGGAAGCCTTTATTACCGGAACCTGCCTATAATTAAGTGCAAAGCGGGCAACAAAAATAATAGCAGTCCATCTTTGGTAATCATAGGGCATACCCATTGTGAAATTCTGAATTACCGTAACAAGAAATACATAGGCCGTAAAAAGCGTAAAATTGCAGGTAGGTTTATATATCTCTTTAGCCACCCAGATTAGTAATACTACGTGAATTGCAGTAAAAACAAAAAAGCCGGGAATCCCTAAATCATTTAGGGTCTGGAATATTGGAGAGTCAATATATTTATGGTGGTAGCCATTACCAAAAATCACGGTTAACCACTCTCCGTTATCTATTCTTTCATTAATATTCTTGAAAAGATCAGTAATATTTGTAACACGGGTAGAAGCAGAATCATCACCGGCCAATGTTACGGAGGTAGCCGTTTTAGTATCTGTCAGCGATGTAATAATCCGTTCAATCCGGCCGGTTATAATATCAGCAACATTAACAAAATACTCATCGAATCTTGTATATTCCCACAGATAATAGACACCGCCACAAGCCAGAAAGAACAGGGTAAGTCCCTGCCAGCCGAATGTCCATTTTAACGCTTTATAAATATTATGGGAATTGATACTTGAAATATAGTAAAGGAAGAAAAACACTGCTGTAACCAGAATAATTGCCATTGCCTGACAAAGCGCCAAAACTAACAGTAAAAGTAACGAGCAGCCAATATAGAATAACCGCCACAATAATCGTTTTTCACTTTTGAGGAGGATAACTCCCGCCACCAGTCCTGAATATGCGCTTTTGGCATAAATATGAGGGTTACCCATTGATGAAACCGCATCGTCTCCGCCAAAGCTTATAGAAGCACGCATACCGATTACATACAGCGGATTACGGAATATATAATACAGCAGGCTTAAGCCGCCGATAACACATATTATAAGCGTGAAAAAGAGGAAATTGTCTTTTAGAGAGTTGATAGAAGTACCTGCAAAAATAAACATCGAGAGTAGTATTACTCCCTGATAGACTGCTTCAACGGTTGTATTCGTGAACCATCCTCGGTTGGGGGCGTATACGGCCAGATAAAATATAGCAATTACAGAATAGGCTATACAAAGCAAATATCCCAAGGTGTTGGTTTGATAGACTTTTTTAATATTAAACGGGAATGCCATCAGCAGACTGCCAATTGTAAAAACCGCAGTAAAAGCAGTACTATCAGGAGCCAGTTTAAGCCCGTCTCTGAGGAAATAAATTATCGGAGCACCAAAAAAGAAAAAGCTCAGACCCAAGCTCTGTCTATATTTTAATAATTTATTTAGAAATAGGTCTATGTAGATTATCATCTTCAATTTTTTTACAAATATACTTTACTAAGCTTAATTGTCATTTATTATGAACGAATTTTCTATTTTAAGCCTGAAAATTTCTTAATTTTGAAGCATTGTTATTTAAAGAAAAAAACGGCAGCGAATGCGGATACTTGTTATTCATCAATACCTTTGGTCTCATTATAAAGGTAAAATTTACTCAGAACTCCAGAAAATAGTAAATACGCATAAGAATGATGAATTATTAGTACTTCAAACCTCATTAAATGAAATTACCAGAGCTAATTTAGGCCCTGTTGACAGGAGTATTCATCAATATAATTATCAGGTACTGGTTGATGATTATTATGAGAACATACCTAATACGACCAGGGCAAGAAAAATGTTGTATTGGGTGCGAAAATTCAAGCCAGATGTAGTCAATGTCTCGGGATACTACGAACCAGCCATGAATACTGTGATTTTTTATTGCCGTATGGTTGGTATAAAAGTCATAATTTCGGTCGATTCTACTGAAGAAGATAAACCCAATATCTGGTGGAAAGAAGCCATCAAGCGTTTTGTAGTTAACCGGGCACAGGGGTTTTTCTGTTATGGCTCAAAAGCAGCTGAATATATGCTGAAATTCGGAGCAAAACCACATCAGATTTTGCTGGAAAATAATGCAGTCGATAATGAGAAAATCTCTTCAATTTACC
>CALRLN020000453.1:0-4695 GCA_943368675.1 Chitinophaga pinensis
TAATTTACCTGATGGAAAATCTGCCCGATAAAAAATATATAAACCAGCGCTATAATAAACTGAACCACAATCAATGATTTACGGAACCCGATTTTCCTGAAACCCACAGGCCCTGTATCACCTTTCAACACTTTTACAGGCTGATAAGACGAGAGTATAAAACTTGGCGATGCCCCTGCCACCAGCCCAAGAATCAGATTAAAAAGCAGAAATATACCAATAAGATAACCGAAATGGTCAATATCCCAGGTAAGCCACGACACATGCATATTGGTCTTTATAAACCAGAGCATAACCAGCCCAACAACCAGCGATATATAAGAAATCATTACAGATTCGGTCAGGAACTGAAGTACCAGTTGTGGTTTTGTGGCACCCATTACTTTTCTTACACCCACTTCACGGCTGCGGCTCATTGAGCGTGCCAGCGTCAGATTAATATAGTTCAGTGCAGCCAGCACAATCATAATCAGCTGAAACGCAAAATTGATATAGATGCTCCTGATGTCCTGTATGTGCGGGTCGTTTTCTAAAATTTCTTTTGCTGGAGAAATATCATCAAGATACTGTGCCTTGAAAGACAAACTCTTGCCGCCTGCCGTTCCTATCAGTTTATTAACTCCCGCCGCCGTTTGTGATAATTGCTTATCAAACTCATCAGTGCTTCTGCCTTTGGCTAATTTCACAAAAGTATGCGCCTTCAAAGCAGTCCAGTCCTGTGCATCCTCACCCTTGTAAGCCTTAACTGATACCATTACATCGGTTCTGAACTGGGTTTTCATCTGGTTGAATGGCTTCAAAACCCCGACAACCTTAAAACTCCCGTATTTCGGATGCTCCAGTATATTACCGACAGGATTAGCATCCTTAAAAAACCACTCAGCGGTCTCATGCGTAAGCACAATAGTATTAGGTTCCACAGGATAAGTCCCCTTTTCTAAAGGAAAATTAAACAGGCTGAAAAACGATGCATCCGCATAGATGGCATCAGCATTCTTGGTTTTTATACCATTACCCAAAACCCAGTTAAAATCTCTGACAATAGTGGTCGATTGCTCAACACCTGCCAGATTTTCCTTGATATTATCAGCCAGAAGAAACGGGCTCGATGCCCATTTCACAATTTCCCCATCCTTACTTTTCTCGTCCGTATTTACCCTTACTATCCGTTCACTATCCTGATGAAATTTATCATATTCATAATAATTCACAATCTGAATCAACGACATCAACGCCGTAGGAATAGCAAGGCTCAACCCCAGTATATTAATCAGGGAAAAAAGCCTGTATTTAAGGAGGTTCCTCCACGCAATTTTGAAATAATTCTTAAGCATATTTTTTTTAGATAAAGGAAAATGGGGGCAGGAGAATCTAAAACAGGAAACGGGCAAAGCAATATTCTTTTTCCATTCTCCATTTTTCGGTTTTCTCTCTACTTTTACAGCAACGGCTGCCGCATTTTACATTTTACATTTTTCAGTTTCTTCTTTCTTCTTCCTTCTTCCTTCCTCCATTCTCCAGCCTCCTTTCTCCAACTACTCCGTCTTCAATGATTTAATCGGATTCATCAACGCGGCCTTAATAGCCTGATAACTGATAGTCAGCAAGGCTATACCTATGGCTCCCATACCTGCCAGTATAAAGACAGGCCATTTTATATCTACCCTATAGGCAAAATCCTGTAGCCATTTATCCATTCCGTAATAACCTAACGGAAAGGCAATCAGGCAGGCAATCAGAATCAGCTTTACAAAATCTATAGAAAGCAAGGCCACAATCTGTGGCACATTGGCCCCCAGCACTTTACGAACACCGATTTCCTTGATGCGTTGTTCGGCTGTGAAAGTAGCAAGCCCGAATAACCCAAGGCAGGCAATAAAAATAGTAAGCCCCGTAAAAATCCCTAAAATGACTCCCGTTTTTTGTTCAGCCAGATACGCCTTATTAAACTGCTCATCAAGAAAAGCATAAGCAAACGGCTCTTCCACATTATATCCTGCCCATTGGCTTTTCATATCTTTCAATAAACCAGCTATATCCTGTGTCTTTACCTTGATGATTAGCCCCGGGCTGTTTTCCAGCACCATCATCAATGGAGCAATCTCTTCATGCATCGACCTGAAATGAAAATCTTTCACAACACCAAGCACCTTATATGCCTTCCTGCCTCCTTCATTATTCGTAAATTGATTAAGTTTATGCCCTACGGCATCTTTTCCCCAGCCAAAAATTTTAGCGGCAGTTTCGTTAATAATCACACCAGCAGAATCAGTTCCGAACTCCTTTGAAAAATTACGTCCGCTTGCCAGTTCCATGCCCATAGTAGGAATATACCGGTCGTCTACCTGATAAATAATCGTTCTTCTGTTCTCATTCATCCTCTCGTCAGGAAATACCCCCGCCATATTGCTATTGGTAGGCCCCGCAGGAATATGCCCTGAAATCGTTACGTTTACAACCCGGGGGTCTTTCAAAAGCTGGTCTCTGAAAATCCGTTCATTTTGCCCCAATGCCCATGAGTTTCTCAGCACGAGCAACTGGTCTTTATTATAACCGAGTTTCTTGCTCTGAATATACGATAACTGCTGATATACAATCGTAGTGCCTATAATGAGGCTGATAGAAATCATAAACTGAAAAACAACCAGGCCGCTTCTTAAACCTATGGTTTTGCCTGCTGCCATAAACTTGCTTTTAAGCACTGCAACAGGCTTGAACGAAGAAAGAAAAAATGCAGGATAGCTCCCGGCCAGTACGCTGACCAGCAAACCGAATAACACTATCCCCAGTATCACAAACGGATAATTACTAAAATCTAAGGTCAATTTCTTGCCTGATAAATCATTGAACGCAGGCAGCGCTATTTTAACCATTATCAAAGCTATTATCAGGGCAAAAAATGTCAGCATTACAGACTCAAGCAAAAACTGCCCTATCAACTCATATTTAACCGAACCAAGCACTTTTCTGATGCCCACTTCCTTGGCACGTTTTGAAGCCCCGGCCGTAGAAAGATTCATGAAATTGATACAGGCAATCAGCAACATAAAGATGGCTATTGCCCCGAATATATACACATAGCGAACATCTCCACCGGGTTCGAGATTCACTGTAAAATCAGAATAGAGATGTATGTCCGTCAATGGCTGTAGATATAGCCCCACATCATTACCTTTCTTTCTAAATTCAGCAAGCGTTACACCAAGCCCCTTTTCTATCTGCGGAGCCATATATTTATCTACCAATTGTGGCATTTTGGCTTCCAGCTTTTTATAATCCTGTCCATCCCGCAATAGCAGATAAGTATAATAGTTCGACTCCAGCCAACTGGTCCCTTTGGCATCTTCCAGACTAGCCATCGACCCGAACAGGTCAAAGTGAAAATGAGAATTGTCAGGTATTTTATCAATCACACCTGTAACTTTATATGCCTGCCCCCAGTCTTTAAAAGTCAGTATCTGGCCGATAGGGTCGGCATTACCAAAATACTTATTGGCCATTGCCTCAGTAATTACTATGGTATTAGGCTCAGTTAAAGCGGTTTTTGCATCTCCTTTAATAAGAGGCAGCGTAAATATCTGAAAGAAGTTAGCATCCACATAAGCCAGACTCCCATCCTTGAAGGTCTTATCGCCTACTGTTATCTTATGATTCCCATAAGATCTTAAACGGGTAGCATCTTCTACTTCAGGATAATCGTTTTTAATGGTCTGTGCCGTCGGAGCCATCGTCACTGCTTCTTTCATGTGTTCGCCATTCATGATGCCCTTAAAAACAACACGAACAATCCTGTCTGCTTTTTCATTAAAGCGGTCATAGCTCAGTTCGTTCTGCACAAAAAGTACAATGATAAGACAGCTCGCAAGGCCAATAGCCAGGCCAAAGACATTAATAGCCGAAAAAACCCTGTTCTTAACAAGATTTCTGAATGCGATTTTGAAATAATTCTTAAGCATATTTTTTGGGATAATGGAAAACGGAGTCTGGAGAATCTAAAACAGGAAACGGGCAAAGCACTATTCTTTTTCCATTCGCCATTTTTCGGTTTTCTCTCTCCTTTTACAGCAACGGCTGCCGCATTTTACATTTTACATTTTTCAGTTTCTTCCTCCTTTCTCCAACTACTCCGTCTTCAACGATTTCACCGGATTCACCAATGCCGCTCTGATAGCCTGATAACCCACCGTCAGTAAGGCTACCAGTATAGCACCCAGGCCTGAGGCCGCAAAAATCCACCACGATACATCTACCTTATATTCAAAATTTTCCAGCCATTTATTCATCAGATAATACGCCACAGGGCTTGCTATCACTATTGAAACAACGACCAATTTAATAAAGTCTTTACTCAGCAATGCCGTAATACCCAATACCCCTGCCCCTAAAACCTTTCTGATGCCTATCTCTTTCGTCCGGTTCTCCGTCGTAAATGTAGCCAGTCCAAAAAGACCCAGGCAGGCAATCACAATAGCCCATATCGAAGACGTCGTAAATATTTTACTATATTGCTGCTCTGTCAGATATTGTTTACTGAAACTTTCGTCTATAAAATAATACTCATAAGGATTTCCCGGGAAACTGGCTTTATAGAGCTTTTCAAGTGAAGCAATTTTATCCTGCATTTTATCAGGTGTTAATCTGACAGTATAATAAGCCGACGTATTCTGCGGATAAAATATCATAGGGTCAATGGCT
>CALRLN020000454.1:0-4668 GCA_943368675.1 Chitinophaga pinensis
CATCCAGGTTAATGGCAATTGTCTGAGTAGGCCGATACAAATTGGTCAACAGAACTTCACTTTTATCAGGATGAATAAGGTCAGTTTTTTTTAGATAACCATGATGCCGCACTGATGGGTCAATTGAGTTTCCCATATACGTCAGCAAAAGATTATTTTTTTGTATCTGAATATCGCTTACAGCTTCATAATCTGAATATTGATTAATTACATTGGTTTCTTTATCTAAAGCCCAGATTTCCTGATTGATTTCGTCGCAGGCATAAGCTATCTGGTTGAGGGTATCAATTTTTACACAGGTGATATTTGGCATTTTTTTAGAGAAGGGCATATGACTTACTCCCTTAAAGAGCTTAGATTCAGATTGCGTTGTACTGCTAAGAGGGAAATTTAAACTGTAAGGAGATTTAGAAATATAATAATTCTTGATTTTCTCCCACTCTTCCTTAGAGACTAATGGTTTGGATGGAATATTTTGTTGTTCAATAGCATCAATCGTAGTCTGCTTCTTTATCTCGTTAGTAACACCCATAAAGAGCGCCATTTTTGGTAGCACTTTCTCCCAGTTATTTTTATCCAGTAAATCAGGAGTAGGAAAAAGGTGACAACTACCGCAATGTTTTTGTGCCAAAGCCAGGTCTGCTTTGGTGTCTTCTGTACTACAAGCATTAATTAGAATAATTGAAAATGCGAGAGGGATAAAAATCTTATAAGTCATAGCTGAATAATTTGTGAGTTCAATTAACATAAAATTTTTTACAGAAAAAAAAAGACAGCAAAAATTGCTGTCCATTTTTACCGAACCCTAAACTAATTCAAAGTTTCAAGTTTGGTTGATGAATATTTCGTAATTGCATTTACTCTACAAATCCTACTCCCACAGTGCTGTTTGACATTTCGTCAATCAGAATAAAAGCACCGTTGGTTGGGTTTTCATTGTATTTGTCTGCATAAACCGGGCTGGCTGTCTTTATCGAAATCCAGCCGATTTCATTCAGTTTTATTCCTCCTTCGTGTGATGGCTCGGTATCTAATGTCATATTTTTAATGTCAATCATTGAATTAATGCTGACAATTTTAGCTTTTACGCGATTAATGCCATGCTGCAATAAATAGGTTTTGCCTACTTTCAATGCCTGACTGCCTAACCAGCATACTTTAGCTTCTATTTCTTTTTTTGCTTCCGGTTGTTGACCAACCTTCACAATCATGTTTCCTCTGCTGATGTCTATGTCATCCTCAAGGGTAATCACGACTGATTCGCGAGCGTGAGCAATTTCAAGATTTTTTCCGAATTTTTCAATAGTTTTTATCTTACTTATTTGTCCGCTTGGCAAAGCTTCCACTAAATCGCCCACAATGAAACTTCCGCTGGCTATTTTACCTGCATAACCACGATAATCATGGAATTCTTCTGTCTTAGGTCTGATAACCGCCTGAACAGGAAAACGGGCAGGTAAATGTGAAGTAGGATTTATCTGATTATCGAGGTCTTCTAAAGTCTCTAATAATGAATTGCCTTTGTACCAGGGAGTTTCGGTTGACTTTTTAACGAGGTTTTCACCATATAATGAAGAAATCGGAATAAACTCAATCGTTTGTCCGGCAAAACTTACCTGTTCAGCTAATTGAGAAAAATCACTTTTGATTTCTTCAAAACGCTCCTGGCTATAATTTACCAGATCCATCTTATTAACCGCTACAATTATATTCTTTACCCGAAGCATAGAAGAGATATAAAAGTGACGTTTGGTTTGCTCAACCACGCCATTGCGGGCATCAATCAGAATAATAGAAACGGAGGTGTTTGAAGCCCCCGTAACCATGTTTCGTGTGTACTCAAAGTGCCCGGGTGTGTCTGCGATGATGTATTTGCGCTTGGGAGTACTGAAATAAATGTGAGCTACATCTATCGTAATACCTTGTTCACGCTCGGCAATCAAGCCGTCAGTTAAAAGAGACAAATCTAAGAAATTGAGACCTTTGCGCTTTGAAGCAGCTTCAAGTGCTTCTATTTTATCGCCGGTAATAGAGTTTGTTTCATAAAGCAAACGCCCGATAAGTGTACTTTTACCATCATCTACCGAGCCTGCCGTTGCTATTCTAAGTATATCCATTGTAATTTTTTCAAAAAATCAAAACTTAATTGACAGTGAGAGAGCTTGTAAATATTTACTCAATCACTAATTCGCCGCGCGGCGGCCGCTCATTTACTAATTAAAAGTACCCTGCCTGTTTACGTTTTTCCATAGCAGCCTCAGAGCGTTTATCATCAATTCTGGCTCCTCTTTCCGATATTTTTGCTGATAATATTTCTGAAATTACATCATCCAGATTATCTGCTTCAGAAGCTACTGCGGCAGTACAGGTCATATCACCCACAGTACGGAAACGTACTTTAGTTGAGTAAGGGATTTCGTCTTCTGATTTATTGATGAATTCAGAATCTGCCCAGATTAAACCGTCACGGTCAAATACCATACGATCATGCGTAAAATAAATGCTCGGAATACGAAGTTTTTCTTCTTTGATATAATTCCAGACATCCAGTTCAGTCCAGTTTGAGATCGGGAAAACTCTTACATTTTCGCCAATTTCAATTTTACCGTTGAGCATATCAAACAATTCAGGTCTTTGTTTTTTTGCATCCCATTGCCCGAAATCATCTCTTACCGAAAAAATTCTCTCTTTTGCACGTGCCTTTTCTTCGTCACGTCTGGCGCCACCAATACAGGCATCAAACTTGAATTCTTCAATGGCATCCAGTAATGTAACTGTCTGCGCTGCATTTCGGCTGGCATATTTACCGGTTTCTTCTTTAACTTTACCTTGTTTGATTGAATCTTCGACGTATCGCACATGTAGTTCGAGACCCAGTTTATTAACAAGCCAGTCACGATATTCAATAGTTTCAGGGAAATTATGTCCGGTATCCACATGTAAAAGCTTGAAAGGTATTTTGCCCGGATAAAATGCTTTTTGGGCTAATCTTACTACAGTGATAGAATCCTTGCCACCTGAAAACAGGATAGCAGGTTTTTCGAACTGAGAGGCAACTTCACGTAAGATGTAAATCGCTTCATCTTCCAGTTCACGAGGGAAAATCCCGTTAATATCAGAAGATGAATTAACGATTTCAGAATTATTTAAAAAATTACTCATATTTATAGTTTTTACTAACGAGGCGCAATTTACGAAACTTGGTGTAAACCACATTCTTTTTTTGACTCTTCCCACCACCAACGGCCTGCTCTTGGGTGTTCACCCGGTTCTATGGCACGTGTACATGGCAGGCAACCGATGCTTATAAAGCCTTTTCTATGAAGTGGATTATCAGGTACTCTGTTGATAGAAATATAGTCAAGTATCTGGTCAAAGGTCCAGTGTATCAGAGGATTGTATTTCCATACATTATTTCCACTATCCCACTCCCATATTTTCATATCATTTCTATTCTCAGATTGCTCGGCTCTCAAACCTGTTATCCATACCTCAGCCCCGGCCAAAGCTCTTTTCAAAGGCTCGATCTTCCTGATACCACAGCATTCTTTTCTGTTTTCGATAGACTCATAAAAACTATTGAATCCTTTCTGTGTTACCAGGTTTTGTACTCTCCCGGTATCTGGGAAATAGGTTTCTATGGGCTGTTTATATCTAGCCCTGGTTCTGTCCATTAATTCGTATGTTTCCTGAAAAAGTCTTCCGGTATCTAAAGTGAATACTTTAATATTTAATGGTTCCGGATTGACGCTGTTTTTGAAAATAGCATGAGTAATAACCTGATCTTCCTGACCAAATGAGGATGAAAAGACTACCTTACCAGGAAATTGACCGGCTACGTAGTTGAGACCTTCGTCTAATGAGAATTTTTCTAATGTATCTATATCTACCATTGTACTATCTATTAAAACCAAACCTTAATGATATTATAAATGCTAAGGCAAACCACCAGCGTACCAACAATAAGCATGATAGTTTTAGGTGGGAACAATCTTACTAAAAATGCACCAAGTGGTGCTGCCAGCACACCTCCTAGAATAAGTCCTGCGATGGGCTGCCAGGCTTGAATATCAATAAATAACATAAAAACACCCGTACTAAAGAAGGCTACAAAAAATTCGGCAGTATTTACTGTTCCTATTGCTTCTTTAGGAGCATTTCCTTTATTTATCAGATTTGAGGTCACTAATGGTCCCCAACCACCACCACCAATTGCATCGAAAAACCCGCCTATCAGCCCTAATAACCCTAAGTTTTTATTAGTAGGGGTGGCAGGTCGCTTTTTGAATGCTTTAATAATGATAATAATGCCTAGACCTACCAGATATAGTGAAATATAAGGTCGGATAACTTTGCCATCAATTACTTCTGAAATCAAGTAAGCACCAATCATCGAACCGATTACACCTGTGATTACGATTCTGAAAAAGAGCTTTTTGTCAATATTACCAAAATACAAATGAGAAAGTCCTGAAACACCGGTTGTAAATACTTCAGCAGTATGAACACTTGCGGTAGCATAGGCCGGTGGCACACCAACACCTAAGAGCATTGAAGTGCAGGTAGCACCATAGGCCATTCCTAAGGCACCATCTACCAATTGTGCTAAGAAACCAACACCTATATAATAGATGAAGAGGTTATCAACACCCCACTGGAAGGTATGGA
>CALRLN020000455.1:0-4651 GCA_943368675.1 Chitinophaga pinensis
TCCCGCCTGCAAACTATTTATTTTGGCGGAGGCACTCCTTCCCTACTCAACATCAATGAGCTGTTTGATATTTTTGAAACAATTAAAAAGTATTATACTTTTTCAGAGGATATTGAAATTACTTTAGAGGCAAATCCTGATGATATAACCAAAGACCGTCTTTCCATTTTACAAAGATTCGGATTTAACCGATTAAGTATTGGTATTCAATCGTTTAATAATCAGCATCTCAAAAAACTGAACCGCATACATAATGCTTCTCAGGCTGAAGAATGCGTAAAGCTGGCACAGGATATGGGTTTTGATAATATCACTATAGACCTGATTTATGCTATTCCCTATGAGAGCCATCATATCTGGGAGCATGATTTAGAAAGAGCCATAGCACTGAATATACCTCATATTTCCTCCTATTGCCTTACCATTGAAGAGAAAACAGTCTTCGGTAAATGGTTACAGCTTAATAAAATCCCACCTATCAACGAAGATTTTGCCTCCGAACAGTTCAGAATTTTAATCGACACCCTCGAATCTGCCGGATATGAGCAATACGAAATCTCCAATTTTTGCAAAGACGGCCGTTATTCAAGGCATAATTCTTCTTATTGGCAACGACACGAATACCTGGGTGTCGGGCCTTCTGCACACTCATATAATGGTGTTTCAAGACAATACAATGTTTCTAACAACATAGCCTATCTTAAGGCTATTCATCTGGGTCAGATTCCCGCAGATTATGAAATACTCAGTAAGGAAGAAAAACTGAACGATTATCTTCTCACAGGCCTGCGTACCAAATGGGGTTGTAATATAGCTGAGATTGAAAAGCTGGTAGGCCAAAAATGGCAGATGACTAATGGCACTATTCTGACTAAATATTTGAATAGTAATCTGTTACAGCTGAATAACCAGACACTTACCCTTACGAGACAAGGCAAGCTATTTGCCGATAGAATTGCCAGTGACTTGTTCTTAATCTGAAACAGGCATCTCTAATTCTGCTATTTTCGTGTTGTAATTATTGCTTTTTTATCTTAGTTTAGCTAATTATGGTAGAATATTTTTACCGGAAAAGTCTATTATCTACAAGTGTAGATAAAACTTTTCAAAGCAAAACTGTGTTCCTCCAATATTACCCTTACTAAAATGCATCATAATTTATTACTTGTTATTTCTCTGCTTTTTGTTGTTTTCATGCTGGTTATGCTGGGACAAAAATTCAGAATATCCTCACCGATATTCTTGGTTCTGGCGGGCTTGTTTATCAGTTTCGTGCCTAATATACCTCAGATTGAAATTGACCCTGAGCTGATTTTCCTCATCTTTTTACCACCGTTGCTTTATGAAGCAGCCTGGTACACCTCATGGAATGATTTCTGGAAATGGAAACGCCCGATAGGCTTATTGGCTTTCGGTCTTGTTATATTTACCTCAGTGATAGTAGCTTATGTCTCAACGGCCATGATTCCGGGATTCACCCTGGCTTTGGGATTCCTTTTAGGGGGTATTATTTCACCTCCTGATGCAGTGGCAGCTTCGTCGGTTCTTAAAGGAATTAAAATGCCCAAGCGAGTAACTACCATTTTAGAGGGCGAAAGTCTTATTAATGATGCTTCGAGTCTTATTGTCTTCCGGTTTGCTTTAGCTGCGATTGTCACCGGGCAGTTCTCTTTAGAACAAGCAATCGGCACCTTTTTCTGGGTTGCGGGCATGGGTATTTTTGTTGGGCTGGTTATTGCACACATTGCGTACGCTATTCATCGTTTTCTGCCAACTACGCCAAGCATTGACGCCGCCCTCACTTTACTTACGCCTTATTTCATGTATATCATAGCTGAACAGTTTCATTTTTCCGGGGTAATGGCAGTCGTAAGCGGTGGTTTATTCCTTTCATACCGCTCACATGAAATATTAACGCATGGCTCCACACGTCTGCAAACTACGGGTGTATGGGCAACATTGATTTTTGTATTAAATGGTTTAGTATTTATCCTGATTGGGCTGGAACTCCCGATGATTATTAACGGACTTGAAGGCTATTCGATTTTTGATGCGATAAAATATGCACTCATTATCAGCGTATTAACTATTGTTGTCAGAATCTTATGGATATATCCTGCTGCTTTTATCCCTAGATTTCTATTTAAAAGTATCCGAGAAAATGAACCAAACCCGGGTGTGAAAAACCCATTTATTATTGGTTGGGCAGGTATGCGGGGCGTTATTTCATTAGCGGCTGCACTTTCTGTTCCTCTTTTCCTGAATAGTGGGCAGCCATTTCCACATAGGAATCTCATACTATTTATTACATTTATTGTTATTCTCGTAACTCTCGTATTTCAGGGTTTAACTTTACCTTTAATCGTGAAATGGTTGAAAATAAAAGAGACTGACCACGTAGCGGCTGAGGAAGAACAAGAAGCAGGAATTAAACTACGTATTAAAAAGGCAGCTTTAATTACACTTACTGAAAAATATGGCGCTGAGATAAAGAAAAATGAATTATTGAATTTTCTTAAACATGAAATAGAAAGCGACATTTCGATTACCCATCAGCGTCTTAACTCAATGGAGTGCCAGATTTGTCAGAAGCAGGAGATAGAACAATACAATAAAGTGTTGAAAGACCTTTACAGTACTCAACGCAAAGAACTATACTCAATCAGAAAGGAGTATGCCTTTAGTGATGAGGAAATCCGGAAGCAGGAAGTACAATTAGACTTTGATGAAGCCAAAATAACCTGGAATACCCACGCATAATTGTGTTACTGTTTCACATC
Source organism: Chitinophaga pinensis (assembly GCA_943368675.1). Classification (GTDB taxonomy): domain Bacteria; phylum Bacteroidota; class Bacteroidia; order Cytophagales; family Spirosomataceae; genus Emticicia. The sequence continues at coordinate 2,781 of CALRLN020000455.1, forward strand.
AAAAGCATTTTTACAGAAAATTTATGGCAAACCGCTATCTATTTAGCATTATATACAGGTTTATATTAGTTCTTTATCCGGTTCTCCCGGTTTTAGCACAAGAAATTACCAGTCAGAAAACTGAGAACTGGCATGGATTTCAAAAAGTCAGTTTTCTGCTGGATGGTACCCCTGCCTATTATGTAAAACCAGGCAAACCATTAAGCGGCAACCCCTGGATATGGCGGTCATCTTTTCCTGATTGGCATATCAGTATGGACAGCATTCTCTTAGAAAAAGGATATCACGTGGCGTTCATCAACACTGATAACCGTTACGGAGACCCGCAAGCTATGCTTAAGTGGGACGACTTTTACAGTTATCTTACCCAAACTCAATCTTTTGCGCCAAAAGTAGCTTTAGAAGGTATCAGTCGAGGCGGGCTGTACGTCTATGCCTGGGCCAAGCGTAATCCTGAAAAAGTCAGTTGCATTTATGCTGAAACCCCGGTATGCGATTTTAAAAGCTGGCCTGGAGGTAAAGGTAAAAGCAAGCGTTCAGAAAAAGAATGGCAGCAATTATTGGAAGTATACGGCTTTACAGAACAGCAAGCCCTGGCTTATGACGATAATCCTATTGAGCATTTAGAAGGCTTAGCGGCATATAAAATACCCGTTCTGCATATCATAGGACTGAATGACAAATTAGTTCCACCCGACGAAAACACATTCCCGCTTGTAGAAAGATACCAGAAACTGGGTGGTCCGGCTTATGTGTATAGTATGTCTCATGGCCCTCAGACACTCGAAGGCCATCATTTTCCGATAGAACACCCCGAATGGTGGGCAGATTTCATTATACAGCATTCTACACCAGTTGCCAAACCGCTACCTAAATCTGATTACGTACAGCTAAGAGAAGGGCTGCCTCATTTTTTCCGGGTGCTTAATCAGAAGCAAGAGATAACAGTTGCATTTCTGGGTGGCTCTATTACCCATAATTCAGGCTGGAGAGATAAGGTGAGTAAATATTTAGAAGAGAGATTTACAAAAAATACTTTCAGATTTATCAATGCCGGAATCCCGTCTTTAGGAAGTTTACCTCATGCCTTTCGCTTCGAACAGGATGTTTTAAAAAAAGGTATTCCGGACTTATTATTTGTAGAAGCTGCCGTTAACGACCGTACCAATGAAACAGACAGTCTGACTCAAATAAGGGCTTTAGAAGGAATTGTGCGCCATGCCCGTAAAAGTAATCCGGCGATGGATATTATACTTATGGCTTTTGCAGACCCTGATAAAACCGCAGATTATCAGAAAGGACTGGTGCCAATGGAAATTAGAAATCATGAAACAGTAGCCAATCATTACAACCTGCCATCTATTAATCTGGCAAAAGAAATAGCAGACCGCTTGCACGCCAATGAGTTTAGCTGGGAATATGATTTCAAAGATTTACACCCCTCTCCATTCGGACAAGAAATTTATTATCAGAGCATCAAATATCTGATAAACGAATCCTTTAAAAACTTCAGGACTGATAATTCAGTTTTATCTGTTAGCAATCAATTATCAAAACCTTTAGAAACAAAGAATTTTGAAGGCGGCAGGTACGTATCTATTACCGAAGCAAGCTTACAAAAAGGCTGGCAATTGATTAATAACTGGCAACCGGCTGACGGCGCAGGTACACGTAGTGGTTTTGTGAATTGCCCGGTTCTCGAATCTACGACTCCTGATGCTGAATTATCACTGACATTTACCGGAAACGCTGTTGGTATTGGGTTAATCTCCGGGCCTGATGCAGGTGAAGTAACATTTAGTATTGATAAAGGCCCCTATCAAAGAATGGATTTATATACGCAATGGAGTCATTTTTTGCATTTGCCCTGG
>CALRLN020000456.1:0-4599 GCA_943368675.1 Chitinophaga pinensis
AAAGTTACAAAAACCATGTCGGCTGATATTAATGGTCAGAGTTTGTTGCTAACTAAATCTACACAAAGCTTATTTTTTATTTATGTAAGATATGTTTATTTACATCTGACAAAAAATAAATTATAAGCAAGTGGTTACAAAATGCCACTTTGAAGATATTAATACATACAGATTGACTCTATAGCCATAAAACAAAACCCCTCACCCAAAATTTTACTAGGGTTAGGGTTAATTAGTTCAAAATTCCCCCTCATTTTGTAAAAAAAATAGGGGGATATTGACTTTGTTCAAAGTTATGTGTAAAAAAAATGTCAACAAAATTTTCCTTACAACAAAAATTGAAGATATTTGTTAAGTTACCTTAGTTTTTGCCAAAGTCTATACTATAAAATCAATGACGTTGTAATGAAAAATTTTTTCTCTACTTTATTCTTACTATTTACTCTTACAATTGGCGCTTTTTCTCAGTCAACTATTATTACTGCTGGTCAGACTGCAAACATCCAGTTGCCTGTACTAAAAAATGAGGACCTTGCAACTATTGCTTCTCCTCAGATAGGTATGATGGTATTTGATCAAACGTTTAATGTAGTCAGAGTTTATAACGGAACCACCTGGACTTGCATAGGTTGCAACGAACAGGTTTATTCTAATGTTCAGCTTGCGAGTGTTGAGTCTTTTACCCTCGGAAATGCAAAAGTTGGTACAAATACTGTGTATACTGCAAGTAATGTGGGGTTATTTAAGGTGAGTGATAACGGTATAGGGAATGTAAAGCCCGTATTGAGTAACAGTGGTACACAGCCTAATGGTTTCCTGATGGATAACCAGGATGTAATAGTGTTTGAGTCAACTCTTCCATGGCAGTTGCAGATTTTATCTCAGTACGATTTGCTAAACATTATTAACCGGTGTCAATGGGTAAATCCTTTTACGTATACCCAACCTGTTGATGTTGTTACCAGTGGGGATGATGCCACGCTTACGTATACTGTACGGGAGTCTGGCAGTTTTGAAAGAAGGGAAGGAAACATCTTTGGTATGAAAGCCTATAAGTTCAGAAACAGAGTATTTACAGAAAAATACGCCCCATTTGTGAATTTCTTTGATAAGCTAATTACAGCTAATACCTCGGTTAACTTATATACAGCCATGGGTGTTAGCCCTCAGGCTTATAACATTATAAGTAATTCGCCGTGGTTTGCTGTAAATGATGGGATTCTGACATTCCCCAGAAGCCCTGATAAGCCTCAGAGTAATTATGGCTTGATTTATTTTATTGCCAAGTCTAATAATCTGCCGAGTTTTCGCATGAGGATTTTCACACATCGCCCGAGTCGCAACAGCATTGACCAGTATTTCGATGCTAATGGGAATGTCCGTAACCGTGCTGACTATCTTGATAAGTATTACTTTAATACCATGACAACCGATATGCCTGCTGCGTTGAATTTCTCAACAAAGACTCCTAATGGAAGGATTGCGACTGATCCGCCGCCTAGAAAAGAAGTACCACCGCCAACAGCAGGTACTGAAAATGACTTTTATTAAAAGTACATCAGAATATTGTAGTCATAAAGAAAGCTAATGTTTTAATATGAGAAAAAAACTTCTTATAACTGTTTTTGCTATATGCATGTTGAACGTGTATGGTCAGTCGAAAGACAAGCCATTACAGGTTCAACGTGTAATAGATGAGGTATATATGAAGTTGAATAACCGGAGCATCACACCCGGACAAGCTTTAGAAAGGTATAAAAGTCTTCAGAAACAGTTGGTAATTCAGAAAGATTTTGAAAACTACGTCAGAGTCGTACTTATAACGGCAGTAGATATCTTTGTGCCAAACGATGACTATGAAAATGCTGCAAAAGTTCTTGAAGAGGGCTTAGAAACACTTAAGAATGTTGATGGAGAAGAAAAGGATCTATATTTCTTTAAACTGAACGCAGAGTTATCCGAGTACTATCGAAGAATACCCAGCAAACTCAATTTAGCTGAAAAACATTTCAAGAAAGGGTATGATTTTCTTTTACAACATAAAAACCTTCAAAAGAAATTACCTGCTTTTATTATTACTTTTTTGAGTAATTACGGTCGCCTGATTGATGACCTTGGTGATACGGAGCAGAGCTTCTATTATTTTCAACAAGCCAGACAAATTGCCAAACAAGAGAAGATTACCCTTAACCAATATGCGGTTCTGAGTAATATGGCTAAATACTACAGAGAAAAGAAACAATATGAAAGTGCTCTGGGACTGCTGAAAGAAGCCCTGCCTTTGGCAGAAAGCGAGGATAAAATAGCTTCTATTTATTTATCAATAGGTCGCTGTTATAATCAGATGAAACAACCTGCTGATGCCCTTAAAGCATTTGCTGAGGGAGAGAAATTTTACCGGAGGTCGAAAGAACCACAACCTCGTTTGTGGATAAATACTCAGACTGGCCGGGCGGATTCTTATTTACAGATGAATGATTTAACCAGAGCTGAAAGTACCTACAAAAATGCTTTGAAAGATTTTGTGCGCAGTTTTCATCATTTGCAAGGCATTCAGGTTGCTAAAATTGAGAACGGATTAAGCGAGATTTATGAGAAAAAAGGTAATTTTAAAGAAGCCCTGTTACATAGCCAGAAAGCTATGATAGCAGCTGACACTTCTTATACAGAACTAAGCGTACGTTCTAATCCTACTTTTGAAGCCGTAAATGCCCCGCAAGAATTGTTTATTGCTTTGAATCAGAAAGCAGATTTATTGTCAAGTTCAGATCCTGCTTTATCGGCTGATACTTATATTACTGCCATTAAGTTTGCTACGCATCTGCGGAAGACTTTCGATATGCCCGAATCAAAACTTTTTTATAGTGAGAGGGTGTATCCTGTCTATGAAAAGGCAATGTCGAAAATATTTGAACAGTGGAAGGCATCTCAATCCAGAGAATGGGCAGAGAAGTTTTTTTATGTTCTGGAGGCAAGTAAATCAGCAACTTTATGGGATGCAGTAAAAGAGCAGAAGATACGCCCTAAAGTATTGAATGAAGATTTGCTCGACCAGGAAGCTACGCTGCGCCAGAAGATTGTTAAACTGCAAATCAGGCTATTGGAGGCAGGAAACGAAAAGACACTCTCAGATTTATCTGATGCCAAAATTCAGTTGAATCATCTGACAAAAAAAATTGAGCAGGAGTCAAAAAACTATTATAAACTTAAGTACGATAACCACCTGATTTCATTAAAGGAAACCCAGCAGAAAATAGGGGATAATACTGCTTTTATCAGTTATTTTTTAGGTGAAAATGTATTGTATTACCTGGTGGCAGATAAGGATTCTTATAATATTATTAAGAGAGAGGATGCCACAGGCATTAATAACCTGGTGCTGGCGCTTTATGCTAAAGTAAATACACCACCGAGCATTGATGCCTATAAGGGACACGATTTAGCGAAACAATCTTATGATGTACTGCTGGCCCCGATAGAAGGAATGCTGAAAAAATCTAAGAAACTGGTTATTGCCCGACACGATATTCTTGGCTTCCTGCCTTTTGAAATATTGGAGAAAAGAGGGAAATCAGACTATCTCTTGTTTGATTATACCATTTCGTATGCCAATTCGGCCTCATTGCAGTTTGATTATAATAATATCAAACCTCAGAATGATATTATTGCTTATGCGCCATTCAGCAATGGAAAGCAATCAGGTATTTTCAGAGATAAAGGTTTTAAAACCTTGCCGGCCTCTATCAATGAAATGGGAGAGATCAATGGTCAGATTTTTCAGGATAACAAGGCTACCAAACTTAATTTTCAGGAAACTTACCGTAATAAAGGGATTATTCACTTTGCCACGCATGCACAGGTAAACGATGCCGAGCCTCTGAAATCATTTATTGCCTTGTATCCGGAAGGAAAAGATTTTAAATTATATACACCGGAGTTATATAATCTTTCTTTAGAAAATACCCAACTGGTAGTACTAAGTGCCTGTGAAACAGGCAAAGGACAAATCAGAAAAGGTGAGGGGATCATCAGCCTTGCCAGAGCGTTTCAGTTTGCAGGCTGTCCGTCTGTAATCACTACTTTATGGAATGCACATGATGAAAGTATTGCCAAACTATCAGAGAAATTCTACTATTATCTCAAAAAGGGATATGCTACTGATGAAGCCATTCGTTTATCAAAAATAGACCTGATTCAGACCGAATCAGACCATCCATTCTACTGGTCAAATTTTGTGTTGATTGGCAAGTCTTCTGTTATACCTATTTCCTCAAACTACATTATTTATATCTGGTTAGGCTTATTTTCTGTGATAATTGCCTGCATGTATTTATTCAGAGCCAGGATAGCAGCCTTTTTTTCTAATCTATCAAGATAATTCTCACTTACATTTTTTGAACCTAGCCCAGAAACCTTACATTTGCGATTGGTGTTATACCAGAGTATGCTTAATAATTCGTTAAGGATACTCTACTAATAAAATTGCAACCCAATGATTAAATACGAGCATTTTACTTTGCAAAACGGCCTGGAAGTTTATGTGCATGAAGACCACACTACCCCGATGGCGGCCGTAAATATATTATATAACGTAGGCTC
>CALRLN020000457.1:0-4597 GCA_943368675.1 Chitinophaga pinensis
CATGACCACGAAAAACTGGCTCATTACGCCAATGCCGCTGTTGATATTGAGTTCGAGTTTCCGTTCGGTTTCCGTGAGATAGAAGGCATCCATTCAAGAACAGATTTCGACTTACGCAACCATCAGGAGCTATCAAAGAAAAAGCAACAATACTTTGACGCTGACCTTGACGAAAACGGCAAGCCTTATGGTAATTATATCCCATATGTAGTAGAGACTTCTGTAGGTGCTGACCGTCTTTTCTTAGCCACATTCTGTAATGCGTTTACCAAAGAAACAGTAGGTGAAGGAGAAAACGAAAAAGAACGTACTTATCTGAAACTTCACCCGGCATTAGCGCCTATTAAAGCAGCAATACTCCCGTTGGTTAAAAAAGATGGTCTGGCAGAAAAAGGTGAAGCCATTGCGCAATCGTTGAAGTCTTCGTTCAGAACTATTTATGATGATGGTGGTGCCATTGGTAAACGCTATACCCGCCAGGATTTAATCGGTACGCCTTATTGCATTGCCGTTGACTACCAGACAATGGAAGATGATACTGTAACTATACGTTACCGTGATACGATGGAACAGGAAAGAGTAGCCATCAGCGAATTAAAAGAAAAAATCGGCTATCAGGTTTCTATGGAACGAATTCTGGAAAATATCTAAGAGTTTTTTTCTTCAATAAATATTAAAATCGGCATGGAATACAGGTTATTTCATGCCGATTTTGTTTTTAAAGCATCTCTCTACACCTTTGCTTAAAGTCAGTTTTTCTATCTTGCCAATCCAATAAATAAAAATTTACGTAATTATCTTACTATTATTTAATTCTTTCATCTTTTTGTACTATTTTTAGATTGATTTAACCCATCAGCCTACCTGTTAATACTAACACTATTATGAGACTTTCTCCGGATAAAACCTTATTGGAGTATTTTTACTATAGAGAAAAGAGCCAGCCGGATAATATTTATCTACGGCAACCCTTCGGAGACACCTACAGGGATTTCTCCTGGAAAGAAGTAGGGCAACAAGCCCGTAAGATTGCCACTTATCTTAAGTCCCTGAATCTGCCTCCTAAAAGTAATATTGCACTGGTTTCAAAAAATTGTGCCGAATGGCTTATTGCTGATTTTGGTATACTAATGTCTGGTCATGTTTCGGTCCCATTTTACGCTACACTCACTGCCGGGCAGATAAACCAGGTAATGGTACATAGTGGTTGTCAGGTTATTTTCGTAGGTAAATTAGACGATGTGGCAAATATTGAGGCCGGTATTCCGGTGGGTGTTAAGCGGATTTCGTTTCCAACCTATAATCCGCAGCCTAAGCACGTGCAGTGGGAAGAAATCATGAAGAATTATGCACCGCAACAGGAAGACTATCTCCCTGCAATGAACGACTTATTCAGTATTATCTATACTTCAGGCACTACCGGAAACCCCAAAGGAGTAATGCTTACCTTTAAGGCGGTGGCTTCCGGTGTTTATAGCACACGTCAATATGCCAGATTAGATTACCCCAATGCCCGGTTCTTCTCATACCTGCCGTTGTCACATATTGCCGAGCGGAACGTAATAGAATCAGGGGCGACTGTAGCCGGAGCAACTGTATATTTTGCTGAAACATTAGAGAGTTTTGCTAAAAATCTGGCAACAGCACGCCCTACACATTTTTTAGCCGTACCTCGTATCTGGACCAAATTTCAGTTGGGTATTCTATCAAAACTGCCTCAGAGTAAATTAGATTTTCTCTTGAAAATACCAATCATCAATAATTTTATTAAGACTAAAATCCGCAAAGGCTTGGGTCTGAACGATACCGTTATTATTCTGACAGCCGCTGCCCCTATGCCAACTGTGCTGATAGAGTGGTTCAGAAACTTAGGTATCATTATTCAGGAAGCCTATGGCATGACCGAAAACCTGGGCGCAGTAAGTATGATGCCCAGAGAAAAAATAAAAGATGGTACAGTAGGAAAAGTTTATCCAGGCATGGAAGTAAAATTATTGCCCGGCACCCATGAAATATGCACCCGCTCTGACTGGAATATGGTTGGTTATTATAATGAGCCATTAATGACAGCCGAAACGATTGATGCCGACGGATGGATACATACAGGCGATGTAGGAGAAATTGATGATGAGGGTTATCTTAAAATAACCGGCCGGGTAAAAGAAATGTATAAAACAACCAAAGGTGAGTATGTAGCACCTGCTCAGATAGAAGTAGGCTTTGCCAACAATAGCTTTATTGAACAGATATGCGTAGCAGGTAATAATTTACCTCAACCCATAGCATTAGTAGTGTTGTCTGACTTTGCAAAAGCGACAGAAAAACAAAAGATAAGCGAAAGTCTGGAGGAGACTTTAAAAGGGCTGAATCCGACATTGAAGCCTTACGAAAAGGTACAGAGAATTGTAATAATGAAAGATGCCTGGACGGTAGATAATAATAAGCTGACCCCAACGATGAAAATAAAAAGGGGGAATATCGAAAAAGAATTTGCATCTCAGTTGGAGCCCTGGTACAATACAAAAGAAACTATAATATGGGAATAACCCCCCGACGTACATCTCAATAAGCTAAACAAAAAAAGGGATAGGTCTTTCGAGCTATTCCCTTTGCATATTAATGGGTGTGATAATCTTAGAAAAATAAGAAACTGCTTCTTACTTTAAACTCTACAGTTCCCAGATAATCATTATTTGAGTAAACTGTGGCTTTGTATGTACCCGGTGCTAACTTCTGTTTTACATCAAACATAAAAGTTGTATTCTGTGGATTTTTGGAATAATCTACTGTTTGTGTAGCATGAACAGCAACTGGCATTAGTTTCTCGCCCCGCATTATACTGACTTCTTTTTCTGCACCTTTTATAGGTACATTTTTATCGTCAAGAATCGAAAGATATAGCGTTTGCATGTTCTCTGTACCTGTTTTAACCATTTCCGGTACTACAAAAGAAACTTTCAGCGTATTAGCTTTTTTAGCCTTTGCTGTTACTTTAGAATTTGGTTTGAGAACTTCAACTTTGAAGTTATCCGCCGGAGCATCATAAATAATGTCATCAACTTTCTTATTTAATGAGGCAATGTGCGTATTCAGCTCGTCACTTTGTGCCCTTAGTTCATCATATTTTGCTTTCCATTCTGTGTTTTCAGAAACCAGATTAGCATTATTGGTTTGCAAATCAGTCAAGTTTCGCTCCATTAGTGCTTTTACATCATTCAAAGCAATAATCTGGTTATTCAGAATTGCCATCTGCTCATCTTTCGATTTATTCTGACTTCTCAGATTTTTAGCTTCTTTGTTAAGCCTTGTCAATACTCTTTCTTTTTCAGCAAGCAAGCCATTAATATATTCGGTCTTGTTTACCAATTCAGCGTTTTCGTCACGTTCGTCGCTCAGATCCTTCGTCAATCCACCGATTTCCTCTTCCAGATTTTTCTTGACTGTCATTAAAGAATCGGACTGTACTGTAAATCTATCACGCTCATCTGATATTTCGTTAGAACGATATGCCTGATATACGCCAAAGGCAGTGGCAACTGCCAAAGCTCCTACCAATACACCTGTAAAGGCTCTTTTTCGTGAATCTGTTAACTGTTCCATAAATGTTATGTATTTGTGTGTGTAAAGCTTTCTTAAACAATATGCAGCATTAAAAGTAAATAAGTATACCATTGCAACTTTCCCGGTTTTCAGGGCGGGTCTACTGATATTTATGTGGAAAATATTTCACAAATCATTCATTTTCTTGCCTCTGCTAAATTCGGCCTGTCTAAATTTTGTAAGAATTAATCTGAAAATCATGAAGAGAATTTTTAACTTTGGCTTACTAAAGTGCGCTGATTTTCGTTTTTAAGACTATAAAAACGTTACATTGCTCCATAAACCTCTTGTAATTTATGCGTAAACCGTTCAGATATGTGACGATTTCGTTTATCTCCTGTATTATCCTCCTGCTGATACTTACTATTATATCTTATCTGAAAGTGCATCAGACGCTGGCTTATATGGAAGATATTGAGCGTAATTATCAGGTGATGATGAAAGGAGAAGAGTTGATTTCGAAAATGAAAGATATGGAGGCAGGACAAAGAGGTTATCTTCTTACACAACGCAATGTATTTCTGAACCCTTATTATGATGCATACCGGGTAGTAGGGAAACTTATCAATGACCTGGAAGATCTGGTAGAGCACAACGAAACACAGATGCTCAGGCTTACACATCTTAAAAAACTGATTGCCGATAAAATAAAAATTACAGATGCCAATATACAACTGGCAAGAGCCAAGGAGGCAATCAGTCTGGAAAACCTGAAAGATGATAAGAATAAAATGGATGAGATAAGGAATACCATGAATCTATTTCTGCTCACCGAGAAACAATTTCTGAAAAACAAGTATGCATTAAAAATCAGCAATGATAAGAATCTGCCGGCTTATATCATTGCACTTTCCGCATCATCAGCCCTGCTTTTATTAGTTTCGTTTGGATTTCTTATCTATGAACTCCGCAAGCGTATCAAATTCCAGAAGGCATTAGAGAATAATCTGGATAAATTGCAACGCTCTAATTCTGAACTGGAACAGTTTGCTTATGT
>CALRLN020000458.1:0-4591 GCA_943368675.1 Chitinophaga pinensis
GAGACAGACAGCGTAACAGAACCCGCTCCACAACGATCATCAGAAATAGCCGTTGGTGCTGAAGGTATCGTATTGATTGTAGCAATGACCGCAGTTCTGCTCGCATTGGTACAGGTACCAACTGTACAGTCTGTATAGTAAGTAGTGGTTGCACTGATACTTGGTGTAGTATAAGCCGCTCCTGTAGTCAGACTGGCTCCGCCTGTGAGAGTAGCATACCAGTTAACTGTACCACTGCATCCAGTCACACTTAAAGCGACAGTGCCCGTGCCACATTTGTTATTGTTACCGGCAGTTGGAGCTGACGGGAAAGGATAGACAGTAGCTACGACCGGGGTACGTGTGGTACTCGCACAGCCATTGACAGAACAATCGGCATAATAAGTAGTGGTACCAATGGCAAGACTAGTAGTGGTATAGATACCTCCAGTGCCAAGGCTACTTCCTCCACTGGCAGTGCCATACCAGGTAACAGTTCCGCTACAACCAGTAACACTAAGAGTAACTGTTCCGGCACCACATCTGTTTACATTACTTGCATCAGGGGCATCTGGAAGTTCTTTTACAGTTACACTAGCAGTAGTTGTGGCAAAACAATTGTTAGCAGTAGATGTAACAGTAACTGTATAAATGCCCCCCATAGCTAAAGTAGCCGGGTTTCTGCTTGGATTTTGTGCATTGGACGTAAAACTATTTGGGCCAGCCCAATTGTATAAATTACCTCCAGATGATGTAAGATTTATTGGTTTACCTTCGCATACTGGAGAATTAGAACCAATAGTAGGAATTGGGCTTTGCTTAATAGTCACCGAAACTGTAGCAGTTGCAGTACATCCACCACTTGTTTTAGTAGCAGTTACTGTATAAATACCCGATCGCAGACTAGCACCTGCTGTTGGATTTGCAACACTTGCAAATCGACTAGAACTTTGAAAACCATTTGGTCCGCTCCAGTTATACGTAACACCATCCAGATTGGTTGCAGCTAATTGCACAGACTCTGTTCCACTACATATACTTGTCCCATTAGAAGTCATAGCTTGAAACTCTGGTGGGAAAGCATCATCCACAGTTACAGACATATCTTCGAAATCTCCTATCCAGCTAAGATCATTTTTAACACATCTGGCCCAATAGAATCTAGGTCCGGTAAGTCGAAGAGGATTATCAGATTTGAATTGTAAAATACCGTTATTAAAATCATCCGCTGTTGGATTATCTTTTAGTTGCCCTTGATGTGCAAGGAAATACTCCCAATACCCGTCTCCTATAATGCGCCATTGAACTGAATATCCCGAAGGGCAACCTGAACCTGTCACTTCTGTCAACTGTCCCGGACAAGCAGTGGCTGGTGCACTAATACTTGGAACAATTGGAGCTGCAGGACGAATTTCTATCTGAACTAAATCACCATCGTTTGTAGGATCATTTTTGCAATAAGCCTGATAAACACCTGGACCAGATACATTTATTGTCAGACCCTGAGCTATACTTGGAGATGAACCCCATTGCCATTGAACAGTTCCATAATCACAGCCAATAGCAGTTAATACAACAGGATCATTTGGGCCGGCTTTTGTTTTGTTAGAAACAATTTTTAACGCATCAGAAGAGGCAGGAAAAACTTCAATATCGACAAAACTCTGATAGGCACCCTCCGTGCAACGGCCTTTAAACACACCTGGGCCCTCAACCTGTATGGTAGGTCTGAAGTTTCCATACTCATAATTCCCTCCACCAGTAGGTATACCCCACTGAGCTGCTCCATTAGGACATCCTTCAGAAATTAATTCTAAAGGTTCTCCGACTCTGGCACTTGTTTTAGTCGCATAAAACCTTGGTGCTGTAGCAGGGCAGGCAGGTACTGTAATAATAGTATAGAAACCAGTAATTGAATTTATAACACACCGGGCATTATAAGTATTGGGTCCTCTGGCATCTATCGGGTTTCCTCTGGCAATAACCTTATTGGTCGTTCCGGAAGTAGCTCCGGTACTCCATTCAACTTTCCCTCCACTCGGACAACCTGAGGCTTTTAACGTAATAGTTTCATTATCGCTTACGCAGGTTCTGCTACTGACAATTGATAAAGTCGGTGGACCATTTGGGTTAACCGGTGGGGCAGGAATATAAATAGTTATCCAGGGACCTGCACCGCCCGGGCCGTCTGATGTCCAACATCTCGCACTATATTCGCCAAAACCATAAACTGTAACTATGTTGCCAGATAATTCCCCTCCGCCAGTCGGAGTTCTCCAATTAACATAAACCCCACTTCCACAACTTGATGCCGTAAGTACAACAGGCTCGCCAGCCGCTGCAAATGATTTATTGGCAGATATTGTTAAACTACCCGGAAGACGGGTATTAATTAAAATACTTGCAGGAGGCCCTATATTTGATTCAGAATACCAACAACGTGCTTCGTAATAACCCGGGGGTACATTAATCGTTCTTCCTAAATTACTTTGTAATACACCTCCGATCGACCAGATAATATATCCACCTGGGCATCCATTGGCTGTAAGTGAAACTGTCTGATTTGCATATGCTTCCGTTGCACTTGCACTAATGGTTACAGCATTATTATTGATTTCGTCGATATGTATGGTAGCTTCAGCATAATATACATTTTCTCCGAATCTGTGACATCTGGCCCAAAAATTTCCACCACCTCTGTTATAGTTGAGTGGGTTATCAAAGCTAACAGTTTGGTCCGGCAAAATCCAGCTTATGAAACCATCACAACCATGAACAGTAAGCGTGAGGTTATCATTAATTGGATATACAGATGTTTTACTTGCGGTAATGTAAAGTGTTGAACGACTGATATAAATGGAGTTTGAAGCAGCACTTGCCACACCACATTGATTTGTACAAGTGGCATAATAGTTACCCTCTGCAGTAGCATAAATAACAGAAGCTTCATATCCATTCCTATCAGGACCATACCATTTTACTGTCCCTCCACAATTCGAAGCAGTAATCGTCGCTACATCATTTCCCAAAGCCACCGTCTTGTTAGATGAAATTTGAGGAGCGCCAAAGACAGGGCTTGAGCAGCCAGTTTCCTTAGATACACTTATTCCTGAGGATATATCCCCGTGACAATATCCATCATAGCATTGTGATCTGTAAAACCCTGGTTCACTTACGGAAACGGAAGATCCTGTAAGCATACCCATAGGACCATCCCAGTATATATCAAAACCATTGCAATTATTTGCTGTTAAAGTAATGGATGTACTTCCTAGTGGAATAACTTCTAAAGGAGAGGGATGGGTTGGTGTAGGGGGAGTAGGTCTATCAAAACAGCACCAATTCCAAACAGATATTTTTTCAGAGCGTTCACCAAAACCGCATTCATCATAACATTGAGCTGTATAATCCCCCGGTACGGTAACTGTGATATAAGAGATGAAAGTCCCAGTAGCTACTTTAGAATGATTCCAATACACCGAACCGGAATAACAAGATGCTACTAATGTAAGTGATGGCTGATCATTTACACAAGGGTTTGTGACTGACTGAAAAACAGGAGGTAGAGGCGGAGTACAATTAACCGATGCTTCCCTAGCTGAAATATAATCTTTACTTACCGGCAAATCAACAGCCCTAACAACACAAACCTCAGCCTTTTTTATAAACAAACTATTAATATCCGCATCAGAGTGGCTTCTTAAAAGTGTAAAACAAGGGTTATTATCTATATTCTCAAACTTACCTTTTATCGTATATTGTCTTTTCGGATTGTATTCATCAACCTTTCCTTTTATAAAATCATAATAATCTCCTCCGGTAGGAATAAAACCTTCAGGTAATATCATTTTTAAAGTATATTCGTTAGACCCCTCCAAAGTAAAGAGTGTCATGGAATTTATTTTGATATATTCTGCTGTAATTGTTAATTCGAACTCTTCCCCTATACGTACAGAGTCTTTACTGCCTTTTAAAGAAAAACGTACCGGATCAAATCCTAACATTTGTACCCAACCCGCCTCGCGCGTGATAAGGCTTAAAGCGGGTAGCTTACGAAAAGACCCTGCGCTTGAATCATATTGGTATAAATCCCGGTTCTCTATATGCTTCAATTTAGGAAGCGGCTTGCCAGGTTTACCTAATGAACCAGGTAATTCCCAAAGCAAATAAGAATTGGAATAAAGCGAGTTGGAAGGGAGAGGTTTAAAAGAAGGAAGTAAAGAAAGACTATGGGTAGTTTCTTCCTTTTTCTTTTCTATTTTACTTTTATCGTCATCATTTGCAAAAGCTGTAATGATACAGGCACAAAATAGCCATAGCAATCCGACAAAACGGAAAACGTTTTTCATAAAAATACGGGAGTAATTTAGGCAAACTTAATTAAACACAACAAAAAAATGACCAGTTCACAACAAAAGCCTCAGTAGTCCTTAGAAGAGATAATGAAGCAGTTTGATTTCGCCACAATGTTATTATTAAAAAAAAATAAAACAAAGCTTTTGGCAACTTTTTTTTATTTTTTTCGTTTCAAACAAATTTAATATATCAAACTTACTTAATATCGATACTACAACCACTAGGTTACAACGAAAAATTCAATGATGGAAATTAA
>CALRLN020000459.1:0-4577 GCA_943368675.1 Chitinophaga pinensis
TTATTATTTGGCTTATTACAGACCACTTATTGGCTTTAGTATAAAACAATCTAAAACCCAGACCCCCAGACCATCTAACAAATTCTACCATGAAAAAGATTTTTCTCTGTCTTATCCTATTAACCACGATTCAATTAACAAAAGCACAAGACCGGATGTATGGCAAAGTAAACGCCACCCGGTCGGAAGTAATCGCTCAGAATGGCATGGCTTGTACTTCTCATCCGCTTAGTACGCAAGCTGCTATCGAAATCCTTCGGGCAGGGGGCAGTGCAATTGATGCCGCTATTGCTGCCAATGCCATGGAAGGAGTAGTAGAACCACATATGAATGGCATTGGCGGAGATTTATTTGCCATAGTCTGGGATGCTAAAACACAGAGACTATATGGACTGAATGCATCAGGGCGTTCACCCTATAATTTAACACTGGCTGAACTAAAAAAACGTGGATTAACCCACCTGCCATCAACAGGCCCTTTACCAGTCAACGTACCCGGTTGTGTAGACGGCTGGTTTGAACTGCATAAGAAATTCGGAAAATTGTCGATGGAAAAAATTCTTTCTCATGCCATTTTCTATGGTAGAAACGGTTTTCCGGTACATGGTGAGCTGGCGAGTTCTCTAGCGGCAGTGCCTCGTTTATATGGCAGGTTCCCGAATGTAAAAGAGCATTATTATCCTAACGGCGAAGTGCCTGAAAAAGGAGATATATTCAAAAATCCAAATCTTGCCAATACACTTGAAAAAATTGCGAAAGGTGGTCGTGATGCTTTTTATAAGGGCGAGATTCCACAGGCGATAGAGGCATTTATGAAGAAAAATGGTGGTTTTCTGACAGCCAGAGATTTTGCAGACCATACTTCAACCTGGGTTGACCCTGTGTCAACTAATTACCGGGGTTATGATGTCTGGGAGTTGCCACCTAATGGACAAGGGATTTGCGTATTACAAATGCTGAATATTCTGGAGGGCTATGATTTTTCAAAAATACCCTATGGCAGTACAGAACATGTGCATTTGTTTACAGAGGCTAAAAAAATCGCGTTTGAAGACCGCGCTAAATATTATGCTGATCCCGAGTACGCCAAAATCCCGGTAAAACAATTAATCTCAAAAGAATATGCAGCCGAAAGACGTAAACTGATTGACCCGAACAAGGCTGCCGTCCGTTACGATGCGGGGAATCCGGCTCTGAAAGACGGAGATACGATTTTTCTGACTGTAGCCGATAAAGAGGGTAATATGGTGGCTTTGATTCAGAGTAATTACAGAGGATTCGGCTCGGGTATGATGGCCGATGGCTTAGGTTTTATGTTTCAGGACAGAGGTGAAATGTTCAGCCTGACCGAGGGGGAAAACAATACCTATGCTCCGCATAAACGACCTTTCCATACTATTATTCCGGCATTTATTACGAAAGACGGTAAGCCTTACATAAGTTTCGGTGTAATGGGTGGTGCTTTTCAACCGCAAGGCCATGTACAGATGGTAATGAATATCGTAGATTTTGGCATGAACCTGCAAGAGGCAGGAGATGCCCCACGTCTCAATCATGAAGGGTCGTCAGAACCGACAGGCGAAAAAATGACAGACGGGGGAATGATTACGATGGAGTCAGGCATACCGTATGAGACCATCAGGGGCTTAATGCAAAAGGGACATAAAGTAGGATATATTTTGGGTATGTATGGTGGTTATCAGGCTATCCGTTATGACCCGGAGCGGAAAACTTTTACGGGAGCATCAGACCCAAGAAAGGATGGTCATGCCGCAGGATTTTAAGAAAGTTGTTTTGATGATAAAAGAGCCCTGTCCGGAAAAAAGTAAAGGATAGGGCTCTTTAGCTATTAAGTATTGGTCGCACTCTGAATCAATATAAACAGGCCTGCTATAGCGCTGAGTATGCCCCATAAAATGAAAAATTTCTTTCGTTCTTTTTTCTTTTCCTCTTTATTCATGGTAGCATAAGGTCGTATCTTTTTACTGAAAGCTTTTATAAGAAAGTATACTCCCCCCGAAAATATACCAAGCGTAATCAGGAACGTCAGCACAGCTAAAACTCCATAGCCACTACATGCAATCGAGCAGGTGAGATAGACTCCAAAATAACTCAATACAAGACTTAATAAAAATAATAAAACATAGCCAATGCGACGGCCACTATATGGGTTATCGTCGGCCGTTTTCTTTGCAAAAAGCCTGAATTTATGTTTTTTATCTTTTGACTCATTGGTTGTTGAAGTCTGCACGCTATCTGCCGGTATTGTCACCGCAGCATTTGCACCAGATATACTATTGATAGAATACCCCAATCCTTTAAAATGATTACCCATAAGTATTGATAAAAAGAGACTGCATACAAATAAAGTAGTTGTGCTTCTGAGCCTGAGTCGGCGATGCGCCTCTTTGCTGAGTACCTGTGCCTGATGCTGGTAACTAGTCTGTACGAAAGTGATGAGAAAAACAATTGCCAACACAGCTAATTCAATAAAGGCAGGGGAGATGGTGGGTAAAAAATGATGCCCGATGTTGAACCCGATGATGCTTTTTGTAAGTTCAATGATAACAATCAGCGTAACGGCCTTTTTAGAGTTTTGGCTTGCCCAGATAGAAATTGCCTTCATAAAATATGGTTTTCGGTGTGGTACTTATTGCCATAAAACAATAAGGGCCATGCTTTTGTTTTGCATGGCCCTTATTCTAATTGTCGTAGTATTTAATTTTCCTGTTCCTTAACAAGGTCAGTTAATAAATCAACCCATGCTTCCGAATCGTTAAGACTTTCTACTAATTGCCAGTGTTCTCCACCATGTTCTTCAAACATTTCTCTGTATTCTTCGGCTACTTCAATGGTTGTTTCCAGACAATCGGCAACAAAAGCAGGTGAGTATGCTAATACTCTCTTGATTCCTTTTTGTGCCAGTTCTTTTACCACATTGTCGGTATAAGGCTGAATCCAGGGTTCTTTGCCCAGCCGTGACTGAAAACTGGTAGTATAAGTACCTTCTTTTAAACCCAGTTCTTTGACCAGTAAACGGGTTGTTTCATAACACGAAGCCCGGTAACAATGCTGATTGAAGGCATGAATGGTATTGCAACAGGTATTATCCAGCTTGCAGGTATTGCCCGTGCAATCGGCTTTGGTCATCTGTCTTTCAGGCAGACCGTGATAACTGAATACCACATATTCATAATTGCCCTTTTCCAGGTATTTCCTGCCATTATCAGCAAAGGCTTTGATAAACTTTGGATGATTGTAAAAGTAATTCACAAACTTAAGCTGTGGTATTACCAGCCATTGCCCGATTATCCGCATTACTTCCTCATATACAGACCCGGTAGAAGCAGACGCATATTGCGGAAAAAACGGTACTACAATGATTTTGCTTAAACCCATTTGCTGCAATTCTTCCAGGCCTTTTTCTATACTTGGGTTCTGGTAGCGCATGGCTAGTTTCACCACATACTTATCGCCCAGGGCTGCCTGTAATTGCTTTTCGTTTCTTTCACCATAAATTTTCAGGGGAGACCCATTATCAGTCCATAGTTCACGATAAACTTTAGCTGATTTGGGCGAACGAAATGGCGCAATAATCATATTGATAAGAAACCAACGGGAAGTGTAAGGAATATCAATTACTCTGGCGTCCATTAAAAACTCACGTAGATATTTTCTTACATCAGGTACATTCGGAGTGTCAGGTGTACCTAAATTAACTATTAATACTCCGGTTTTTCCAAGCATAATCGAGATAGCAGATTTTTAAGAAGAGTTTGACTCTTTTCTAATTTAAGCGTAAATAAGTATAAGTGCTGCAAAGGTAACCAGAATTTTAATTAAAACGTTTCTGAATTGTCGATTGTCAATTGCAGAATGTCGAATTGGTTGGTAATTCGACATTCCGAAATCAAAAATCGACAATTATTACAATGGAATATTCCCATGCTTTTTTCTCGGCATGGTTTCTACTTTGTTTTCAAGCATTTTAAAGGCCTTTAAGAGTTTTTCTCTTGTATCTTCCGGTTTAATTACCTCATCAATATAGCCCCTGTGTGCCGCTTTATAAGGATTGGCAAATTTTTCGGTGTATTCATCAATCTTGTTCTGTAATTCTGCTTTTGGGTCGGCGGCTTCGCCTATTTCTTTACGGAAAATGATTTCAGCTGCTCCTGCTGCACCCATTACGGCAATTTCGGCCGATGTCCAGGCATAGTTCATATCAGCACCGATATGCTTGGAGTTCATTACGCAATAAGCACCCCCATAGGCTTTGCGGGTAATAACCGTAATGCGCGGAACCGTTGCCTCACAAAAAGCATACAGCAGTTTTGCCCCATGCATAATGATACCGTTCCATTCCTGGTCGGTGCCGGGCAAAAATCCGGGTACGTCTTCGAGTACTAAAAGCGGAATATTGAAACAATCACAGAAACGAACAAATCTAGCGCCTTTTAAGCTGGCATCAATATCCAATACACCTGCCAGTACAGAAGGCTGATTACCGACAATACCTATGCTGCGCCCACCCATATGTGCAAAGCCCACAACAATATTTTCGGCAAAGTTTTTATGAA
>CALRLN020000460.1:0-4531 GCA_943368675.1 Chitinophaga pinensis
TGCTTAGCTTTACTAAAGCAGTTTGCAGAAGTACTTTATTCATAGCCACTTTTTCTATTTCATACAATAAGAGAGATTTTTCAATTAATTCCTTTCTGAGATGTTCTAACGGCTCAATGGTAAAGTCTCCTAATAAGCGAACCAGATGATAGATAATCAATGGAGATGTAGCATAATTATGAGAGACCAGAAAGGGGTTACTGATGAACTCCTTTCTTTCCATAATTCCGCTTAAGTATTCAAAAGTATCTGAATCGTATTCATTGTAGGGTAATTGATAACTTTCAAACAAATACATCAGGTTACACAGTGCACAGGCATCAAACTCTATGGCCATATTTTTACCAAACCAAGTCGAATAGACTTTTAAATCTTTATAGTGCTTAAAAGTATTCTTTACTTGTCTTTTTCTTTCAGGCCCTTCTGATAAATTAGCGTGCAATTGTAACTTTTCTTTCAGCCAGATTACTTCTTCTTTACTAACCTTTGATGTCAGATAAATCAATGAAGTATCGTCAATGTCATCAGGTAATCTGAAATGCTCTGAACGACGAAAAAAATAACCGTTCGGGAAATGATTAGAAGCCCTCCCATCTATGGATGTCTGCCAGAAATTATAGGTCTTTAAGCCATCCTTATTTTGAAATGTGGGATAATTCTGAATTGCTTTGGCCGTAATCTCATTAATAATAGCTTGCGATGCAGAAGGCAGATAAGATTTAAGCTGATTTAAAAGAAAGACAATAGAAGCAGTATAAAAGATGTTTGTGTCAGGGCGCTTATAAAGCAGGTAGTTGTTCTGACGATAAGAAGGGAAAATGCCTTCGGGAAAATATTTATCGCCCCGTGATTGTAGCGAGGCGATTTTCTGAATGATTGAATGTATCGTGTCTGTTGCTAAGTCCCTGGGAGTCATGATACTTTCAAAACCAGCTTACCCGTGTTTTCTCCTTTAAATAGTTTCATCAATGTATCCTGAAAAGCCCGGATACCACCTTCTGCAATCTCTACTTTAGCATTGAGTTTTCCTTGTGCTACCCAACCCGCCATTTCTTTAATCGCCTTACCATAATTAGCGGCATTATCAAAAACAACAATTCCTTCCATACGGGCACGGTTTACCAACAGCGACATATAATTGCTTGGCCCTGCGGGCTTCTGAATAGCATTATATTGCGAAATAGCGCCGCAAATCACTATCCGGGCTTTCATATTAATCAGGGTTAGCACAGTATCCAGTATCTCACCGCCCACATTATCAAAATAGACATCAATGCCATTTATACAGGCTTCTTTCAATTGATTTCTTAAATTCCCGGCTTTATAGTCCACACAGGCATCAAAACCAAGTTCTTCTACTACGTATTTACATTTTTCTTCACCTCCGGCTATTCCTACTACTGTACAGCCTTTAATCTTGGCAATCTGCCCTACTACACTCCCAACTGCTCCGGCTGCGCCTGATACAACTACGGTTTCACCAGGCTTAGGCTGACCTGTGTCTAAAAGTCCGAAATACGCAGTTAGTCCCGACATACCTAAGGTACCTAAATAAGCAGGTAAAGGCACGAAATCAGGGTCAACTTTCATTACATCTTTTCCATCAAGCACCGCATACTCCTGCACGCCTGTGATTCCTGTTACAGCATCACCCGCTTTGAAATCCGGGTGTTTTGATTCTACCACAACACCTGCCCCTAAAGCCCGCATCACTTCTCCTACCTTTACAGGTCGTACATAAGACTTACCCTCATTCATCCACCCTCGCATGGCAGGGTCAATAGATAGATATTGCACTTGTATCAATACCTGATTTTCCTGCAATTCCGGAGTATCTACTTCTTCTATATCCCAGCATTCGGGGGTTGGATTACCAATAGGGCGGGCCAGTAGGTTAATACGTGTGTTGTTCATAAGATTTCTTGTTGTTTATCTCTACATTCAAAACTATGATATTAAAACGAATTTATTGCATTTCTTTTAAAATAGTGGAGATATATCTCTATAAAATTGTATTCAACACCACAAAGTCTAATAATTTCATAAAAAACTTTTGAAAGAGTTTTGGTTAATAATCAGGAGTTTAGTATCTTTGCAGCCCGAATTACATTAGCATTAGATTAGCAAAGATATTAAATACATAAAACAATGGCGAAGAAAGGCAATCGTGTACAGGTTATCCTAGAGTGCACTGAGCAAAAAACAAGCGGTGTAGCAGGTATGTCTCGCTACGTTACGACAAAAAACCGTAAAAACACTACAGGTCGTATGGAGTTAAAAAAATATAACCCATTCCTGAAGAAACATACTACTCATAAAGAAATTAAATAATTCTGATGGCAGGGGTTCATAGATTTTGTCAGAATCCTGTAAAATCAATTGAATCAATACATTATAAAACGATACTAAAATGGCAAAGAAAGTAGTCGCTACGCTTCGTGATAAAACCGCAGGTAAAAACTTCGCAAAAGTTATCAAAGCAGTAAAGTCTCCTAAAACAGGTGCATATACTTTCAAGGAAGAAATGGTTCCTATGGAAGAATTGCAGAATGCGCTAAAAGCATAATTCCGATATTTATTATTGGTAGAAGCCTTCTTGTTGTTCAAGAGGGCTTTTTGTTTTGGAATTGTGTGTAGTTTTGTATTATTCTATTAATTCAATAGTTTATTTTCTGCATTTTTGGAATTATCTATTATTTCAACCTCTCAAAGCCTTGGAAACCCGTAGAAGTAATTATCATTTATTTCCTATCAAAGTTGTTGCCGCAGACATCGACGACCTGAATCATGTCAATAATATTGTTTATCTGCGTTATGTACAGGAAGCAGCCCAGAGCCATTGGTATGCAGCCGTACCAACAGAGTTGAGTTCACAAATAGCCTGGGTGGTACGCCGACATGAAATCGACTATCTGAAACCTGCTTTTTCAGGTGATATGCTGGTAATAAAGACCTGGGTTGATAATTTTACCGGGGTTACCAGCGACCGTCATTGTGAAATTCTGAGAGGGGAAGAAGTACTGGCGCGTTCACGTACATTATGGGTTTCGTTAGATGCCAAAACCTTTCGCCCGAAACGTGTTAATGAAGAAATCGCAAATCTGTTTTTTAGTTTTGAGTAAGATTAAACTGAAACTCTCATAAAATTGTTATAGTTTTGTCTGAGAGCATGTTTGAACCTGCACTTAAATCACACAATCTTAGCAATTATTCATTTTACATTATTATTACTAAATGGGCTTATTTGACTTCTTTTCAAAAGAAAAAAAAGAAACGCTTGATAAAGGACTAGAAAAATCAAAAACAAATATTTTTGATAAACTCTCCCGTGCCATCATTGGGAAATCAAAGGTTGATGATGAAGTATTAGATGAACTGGAAGAGATTCTGATCAGCTCTGATGTGGGCGTAGAGACAACAGTAAAGATTATCAGACGTATTGAAGCAAGAGTAGAGCGTGATAAATATACAAGTGTTGAGGAATTAGACAGAATCCTGAGGGAAGAAACGGCAGCTTTGCTGGCTGAAAACAACTCACAGGATGTAAAAGATAGTTATGAAACCGAACACCTGCCTAAACCTTATGTATTAATGGTGGTAGGTGTAAATGGTGTCGGAAAAACCACTACTATCGGTAAACTGGCGCATCAGTTTCATAAGAGAGGCAAAAAGGTGGTATTAGGCGCAGCCGATACTTTCAGAGCTGCGGCCGTTGATCAGTTGAAACTCTGGGGAAAACGTGTAGGTGTAACAGTGGTAGATCATGGCATGAATACAGACCCCTCATCTGTAGCTTTTGATGCGGTGAAGAAAGGCATGGAAATGAATGCTGATATTATTATTATTGATACAGCAGGACGTTTGCATACAAAAGTAAACCTGATGAACGAGCTTGGGAAAATTAAACGTGTGGTTCAGAAATTTTTACCGGAAGCCCCACATGAGGTTATGCTGGTTTTAGACGGAAGTACTGGACAAAATGCTGTAATACAGGCCCGTGAATTTACGAAAGTAACCGAGATTGATTCTTTGACTATTACTAAACTGGATGGAACCGCTAAAGGTGGAGTTGTAATTGGGATTTCTGATGAATTCAAAATTCCTGTAAAATATATTGGTGTTGGGGAGCAGATGGATGATTTACAGGTATTCAATAAAATGGAGTTTGTGGATTCTTTGTTTAAGAAATGATTTAGCCACAATGTGCACTAAGGACAAAATTCCATTGTGGCAAAGTTTCACAATTCTTATAAACACGAAAGCCGCTTCAAGAGCGGCTTTCGTGTTTATAAAAGCTTTTATCAAGCTATATCGCATATTTTCATACCTTGTTTCAAAGAAGCTATCTTGTCAGGGCGTTTTGGAACAAATTCTTGTCCGACATAGCCTTTATAACCGGTTTCTACAATAGCTCGCATAATGGCAGGATAGTTCAGCTCCTGTGTATCATCAATCTCTGCACGGCCAGGAACACCCCCTGTATGATAGTGCGCAAAATAAGGATGGTATTTTTTGATAGTGGCAATTACAT
>CALRLN020000461.1:0-4527 GCA_943368675.1 Chitinophaga pinensis
TGCCTTGCCAATCGGGCTTTCGTTCCATACGTTTCAGGCTATGAGTTATACCATTGAAGTATACAGGGGAAATCAGAAAGCAGAGAAAGATTTCATCATATATGCGCTTTATGTGATGTTCTATCCACAGTTGGTGGCAGGGCCCATCGAGCGCCCGCAAAACCTGCTGTGGCAGTTTCACAGCTATTTTAAATATGACTTCACTAATCTGAAAGAGGGACTGATGCGCATAGCCTGGGGTCTGTTCAAGAAGGTAGTAATAGCCGACCGCCTCTCAATGGTAGTTGATTATTGCTATGATAATCCACAGGAGCATAACGGACTTACCCTGCTAATAGGGACTATTTTCTTTACTTTTCAGATATATTGTGATTTTTCCGGTTATTCTGATATTGCCATCGGTTCTGCCAGAGTGATGGGCTTTAAGCTCATGGAAAACTTTGATACCCCTTATTTCTCTACTTCCATTTCGGAATTCTGGCGTAGGTGGCACATATCACTTTCGGGTTGGTTCAGAGATTATCTCTATATACCAATGGGGGGCAACCGGGTTAGTGACAGGCGTAAATATTTCAATCGTTTTTTTGTATTTATGATGAGCGGGCTATGGCATGGGGCAGCATGGACCTTTGTTATATGGGGTGCCCTACACGGTTTGTATCTGATTATGGCACAGATACGTGATAAGTATTTCGTACTAAAAAACGATATACTGCCCGCTTTTCTGAGCAAGCCTTTTAATCTTATTTTTACATTTGTGCTGGTAATGCTTACATGGGTGTTTTTCCGTGCGAGAGGACTAACGAATGCCAAGATAATACTACAAAAAATATTTTCGTTTGGCACTTATGGTAATACCATTCATTCGCCGTTGAATAACGTGGAAATGCTATTCTGCTGGCTGCTGATTGCAGGTTTATTATTAAAAGAGAAATTTGTGAAAGTGATAAATGTCACCAATACAACACGATTTTATGTCGTATTTGCAGGCCTCATGATAGCCTGCTATCTATTTGGCGTGTTTGAATCAAATCAGTTTATTTATTTTCAGTTTTAGAAATCAGTGCAAACGTATTTATTAAGGTAAGGTTCAAAAATAAATTCCATTTGTAGAGACGACATGTTGGCGTCTCCATAGGTCTATAAACAGGGTTTCGCCTGTTTTGGTGGAAAAATAAATATATTTGTCAGGGTAGCCACTTGGAGAAGAGGTAGTGACCTACCGCTACAAGTCGTCGCAACGGAAATGAAAAATTCAAATGAATCAAAAAATATTAAAATATACGGCCCTCATTGTTTTCTCTGTACTATGGCTACTGGGATTTTCGCCACATATATCCAAATGGCTGTATGCACAGGGCTTAATAAAAGACGATTATCGCTATGGCGATTTATATCGCTTTTCAAATCTGCCGCAATTCAGGGTTTTAAAAGAGGCTTGTGAGCCGGGCAAAGCAGCCGTTACGCGGCCTGGTACGGCGCTTTATCTGATTGGCGATAGTTTTACTGAAGAAGGGCGCATTGAGGCAGGAGATTTTGTAAGCGGTAGTTTTCAGCGATATTTTATCGGTACCAAGCCTTTTGTCAAATTAGACAAAACTAAGAAAAACATCCTGATTATCGAGACTGTTGAGCGTCATTTCAGAGAGCGATTTGCCAAGCCCTATAAAAATCTGACCATTGGTGAGCCTGATACGCAACAGGCAGCAAAGAATATTATAAAAGAAGCCGGGGCTGATTTCTGGTATAATTCAGAACGGCATGAGTCTATACTGTTTTCTTCAGACTTTTTCCTGACGATCAAGGAATGGAAAGCTACATTGAACGAAAACCTTTTTGGCAGAACTGATAGTAATGTGGTGGTATCGAAAGATAAAAAGAACATTTTTTATGAGCTCGATGCCCGTCCGGATGGTATCACTTCGTCGTTTGATAAAATTTCAACGAATGAAATCAGGCTTTTGGTAGAAAATGTCAATCTTACATACGATTTTTACAGAAAGAATGGTTTTGATGAAATATATCTAACAATTGCGCCCAATAAGAGTTCTATATTAGGGACCGACTTAGGTTCGTATAATCACCTGATTGAGCGCATTCAGAAAAACCCTGCTTTACGCATGCCTGTTTTCGATATTTACACACCGTTCAGCACTTCAAAAAAAATGCTCTATGATGTCGGGGATACGCACTGGAATTGCGAAGGAAAGCAGATTTGGATTAACGCCGTAAATCAAAAACTATAATATTTTTTTTATACGGCTACGTTCATTAAATTTGTATTTTATTTAGATAGATGTTTAATTGTATAACTTAATAGCATAATTTTTCTATGAAAAGAGCATTGGTATGTGGAGCAGGTGGTTTTATTGGAGGCCATTTGGTTAATCGCTTAAAGAGTGAAGGTTATTGGGTAAGAGGCGTAGATTTAAAATATAATGAATACGGAAACGGAAATGCTGATGATTTTGTAATCGGTGATTTAACAGACCCTGTAGTGTGTAAGCAAGTGTTGGAAGGCGGGTTTGATGAAGTATATCAATTAGCGGCTGATATGGGTGGTGCAGGATATATCTTTACCGGAGAGAACGATGCGGCCGTAATGCACAACTCAGCTTTATGTAACCTGCACATGTTACATGCCTCCCAACAGGCTGGTGTTAAAAAAATATTCTATTCGTCGTCAGCCTGTATGTATCCTGAATACAACCAGCTTGACCCTGATAATCCGAAATGCTCTGAAGAATCAGCTTACCCGGCTGCCCCTGACAGCGAATATGGCTGGGAAAAACTATTCAGCGAACGCCTGTATCTTACTTATCAGCGTAATCTTGGCATTACTGTAAAAGTAGCTCGTTTTCATAATATATTCGGTCCGAAAGGTACCTGGAAAGGCGGTAAAGAAAAAGCTCCTGCGGCTATCTGCCGTAAAGTAATTGAAGCCGAAGATGGTGGCACAATCGAAATATGGGGTGATGGCAAGCAAACCCGTTCATTCCTTTATGTTGATGAGTGTGTAGAGGGTGTACGCCGTCTGATGGAATCTGATTTCTCAGGCCCGGTTAATATTGGTTCGGAAGAAATGATTTCTATCAACGAATTCGCCAAAATGATTGCTGAAATTTCGGGCAAGAAAATAACCATCAAAAATATTCCTGGTCCGCAAGGAGTACGCGGCCGTAACTCTGATAATGCCCTGATTCAGGAAAAATTAGGTTGGGCACCTTCACAATCATTGAAAGAAGGTATCACAAAAACCTATCAGTGGATTTCAGAACAAGCCGCCAAAGAAGTAGAAGAACTGGTATAAAGAAAGATAATTTCAAGATTTAATAAATCAGGAAGATGGCTGAAATGAATTTCGGCCATCTTTTTTTATAAATATTTCTGAGAACACTTTCGCAAATTTATCATTAGCCAGATAACCAATCTTTTGATAAACTTTCTGGTCCATTGGCAATGTAGGGGTTCAAAATTTTGAACCCCTAGGAATTTTCTTGGTACAGTATTTTTATACTTTTTCAAAGAGTGTAATCGAAACTGCCATGAGACCCGACTTTGACCTTGCTATAGTGCTGGCCCGCATTGAACAGGCAACCAGATCTTTCCCGAAAGCCGCTATGTTTGAGCTTGCTGAGGAGGGCTATACTTCATTATTTGAACAATTGATTTCATGTATTATCTCCATACGGACATTCGATGAAACAACTATTCCGGTTTCGCTAAGGCTTTTTGAAGTAGCCAGAACACCGGAGCAACTACTTCAGTTAAGTCCGGAAAAGTTGGCTGAATTATTATATGGCAGTTCATATCCTGAGCAAAAAGCGTATACGATGCTCGGCATAGCCAGAACTATTATTGAAAATTATGATGGAGAATTGCCTGCCGATTACGAAAAATTAACAGCCATGAAAGGCGTAGGGCCAAAATGTGCCAATCTAGCACTGGGTGTGGCTACTGGTCAGGCAGCCATCAGCGTTGATATTCATGTGCATCGGGTAGTGAACAGATGGGGATATGTGCAGGCCAGTCAACCTGAAAAAACCCTGAAAGCTTTAGAATCTAAAGTATCTGTTAATCAATGGATTGATATTAACCGATTATTGATGCCATTCGGCAAACATATCTGTACGGGCAACCTGCCCAAATGCTCTACCTGCCCGGTGTTGGAATTTTGCGAGCAGGTAGGGGTAACCAGACATAGGTAGGATTTTAAAGGAGCAATTAAGCCATCGTCACTACTGTCTGATACGACACACTAACCACCTCTATTCCAATTCTAATAAAGTTTTAATAAAAGCTTCGCTGGTATGGTCTTGTACAAATTGTGCCGCTTTTTTGGGATATTCAATGTTTGTGGTATTGAGAAAATACTGAAAGGCCTCTTTTATTTCTTCAGGTTTGTGTCCATCTACAGTTAAACCCAATTGATATTCACGTGTCTGGTCTCCTACCACGCCATATCTGGTAGCAATAATGGGTTTGTTATGGCGCGATGCCAGGCCGATTACCCCACTTGATGAATAG
>CALRLN020000462.1:0-4519 GCA_943368675.1 Chitinophaga pinensis
TTTTTGTTGTTTTATTGGTTCTTTCATTTGCCGTTGGTAAATGGTTAATCAAGAAAGAAAGAGATTACAAAGGATTCTAAACCCATGAGTAAATATCAATAAGTAGTCAGATGATTGCTTATTGATATTTATCAGAAGACTCCTTCTTCCAGGTGTAATATTTCTTTGGCAGGTAGTTTCTTTGTAAGAAGGCGTGCCACAATGCTGCTTCTTGTACCATTCGAACAAGCAACAATAATAGTATCGTAGTTGCTTAATTCTTCCAGCCTTTCTGTGATTTCGTGTGGTGGGATATTAATCCCTCCAATATTAAAATCGGCAAATTCCCATACTTCCCGGACATCTAATAGCAACGTCTTAGGTTTTGTAAGAATTTTCTGAAGGTCTTGCTGTGTTATTTCTCTGAAGTCAGACAATTGAATGTTTATTAAACTCTTGTGAAGCATATCTTAACCTAAATAAGTTACTACTTAAGTTAAGATATGATATTTCATATAATTTGCCTTTCTCAGGCATATAACGCGTCTCTTTGTGATTTTACTTTCTCGTTAGTCAGATAATCGTCAAAGTCCATCAACTTATCCAGACAGCCTTTAGGTGTCAATTCGATTACACGTGTGGCTACGGTCTGAGTTAGCTGGTGGTCATGGCAGGTAAAGAGAATATTGCTCGGGAAATCTTCCATACCCTTGTTTAATGCCTGAATTGACTCCAGGTCCAGGTGATTGGTCGGCTCATCGAAAAGCAATACGTTAGCTCCTGAAAGCATCATTCTTGAAAACATACAGCGCTGTTTCTCTCCCCCTGATAATACCGTACATTTTTTCAACGCTTCTTCGCCCGAGAACAACATTCTGCCCAGAAAGCCCCTGATAAAAGTCTCATCTTTTTCAACAGAGTATTGGCGTAACCAATCTACCAGGTCAAGACTTCCATCAGAGAAATATTCAGCATTATCATTTGGCAGATAACTATTTGTGATGGTGATGCCCCATTTAAATGTGCCACCAGAGGCTTGTCTTTCTCCCATCAGAATATCAAATAGCGCTGTTACGGCCAGACCGTCTTTGCTAAGAAATGCAATTTTCTCATTGCGACCTACCTGAAAACTCAGATTTTTGAACAGGTAAGTACCATCATCCAGTTTATAACTCAGGTTCTCAACTAATAAAATCTGGTCGCCCACCTCACGCTCAGGCTTGAAACCAATATAAGGATATTTACGTGAAGAGGGTTGAATTTGTTCGATATTCAGTTTTTCAATCATCTTCTGACGAGCCGTAGCCTGTTTTGACTTAGCCACGTTAGCAGAGAATCGACGAATGAACTCTTCCAACTCTTTCTTTTTCTCTTCGGCTTTTTTGTTCTGGTCAGCTTTCTGACGAGCAGCTAGCTGGCTTGACTCGTACCAGAACGAGTAGTTACCACCATATAAAGTGATTTTTTTATAATCAAGATCCGCAATGTATGTACACACGTTGTCCAGGAAGTGGCGGTCGTGAGAAACTACAATAACGGTATTTTTGAAGTTCATCAGGAAATTCTCTAACCACAAAATCGACTCAATGTCTAAGTTGTTGGTAGGCTCATCTAAAAGCAGAATGTCAGGATTACCGAATAAAGCCTGTGCTAACAAAACCTTTACTTTATCAGTGGGGTTCATATCTGCCATGATATGATAATGCAAATCTTCTTTGATACCCAAACCTGATAGTAATGAAGCCGCATCTGATTCAGCTTCCCAGCCGTTCATTTCTGCAAATTCTGCTTCCAGTTCTGCTGCCCTGTTGCCATCTTCTTCTGAGAAGTCAGGTTTTGCATAAATGGCATCTTTTTCAAGAATGATTTCAGACAGTCGCTCATTACCTCTGATAACCGTATTCAAAACTGTTTCGTCGTCAAAGGCATTCTGGTTCTGCTTCAGTACCGACATTCTTTCGCCCGGATCCATACTTACATTACCCGAAGTAGGTTCGATTTCACCTGAAAGTATTTTTACAAAAGTTGATTTTCCTGCTCCGTTAGCCCCTATAAGCCCATAAACGTTGCCGGGAGTAAATTTTAGATTAACTTCTTCGAAAAGGGTGCGTTTCCCGAAACGAAGTGAAATATTTGAAACTGTTAGCATTTATATCAAGAAAATTTATAATGTCGAATATGATTGGATTTCTAATTTAATAAACACCGGATTGCCAGATAAAATTCTAAAGAATGCCCTCATCAGCAAAGCTGAAATAACCATTATCACCAAAAATAAGGTGATCAAGTATAGGAATATCCAACAGACGGCCCGCTTCTTTTACTCTTTTTGTAAGATCTTTATCTGCCTGGCTTGGGGTCAGATTGCCGGAAGGGTGATTATGCACCAGAATAATGGCTGAAGCCAGATATTCTATAGCGCTTTTGAAAATTATCTTTGGGTCGGCTACGGTACCTGCCACACCACCGATACTCACCTGAAAAGGCCGGATTACCTCATTGGCACGATTGAGCAATAAAACCCAGAACTGCTCATGTGATAAGTCCATGAGATAGGGCCTGATGATATCATAGGCATCTACGGACGAAGTTATTCTGGCTTTTTTCAATACCTCACTATCTTTTCTTCTTCTGCCGAGTTCAAGCGCTGCGGCTATTGAAATGGCCTTCGCATCGCCTACGCCTTTAAATTTCATCAGGTCATTGATACTTAGTTTAGCAAGCTCGTTCAGATTGTTGCCGACACTATGAAGTATCAGTTTAGACAAATCAACGGCTGATAATTCTCTTGTACCGGAGCCAATCAGAATAGCGATTAATTCGGCATCTGAAAGGGCAGACCTGCCCTTGAGCATCAGTTTTTCTCTCGGACGGTCTTCTTCAGCCCAGGAAAGAATATTGTTCATGAGGTTTGTTTAGATTTTTTACACAATACTAAACAAAAAATGCCCACGGAGGCGTTTCCATGAGCAAAATATTGTATCTCACACCAATTATGCTAAAGTGCTGATGTGTTTCGCTAAACCAGATTTCAAGTTCGCTGCTTTGTTCTTGTGGATAACGTTTTTACGCGCTAATTTATCCAGCATAGAAGCGGCTGATTTAAACAACTCTGTTGCTGCTACTTTATCTGTAAGCGCACGTAGTTTTCTAACAACAGTACGAGTTGTTTTGTGTTGGTAACGATTTCTCAAACGCTTTGCCTCGTTCGCTCTGATACGTTTTAATGCCGACTTATGATTTGCCATTTTATTTTAAAAGATTTGTCTGTTCTTTCTTAGAATTCCAATTGAGGGTGCAAAAATAAGGATTTTATTAATAAGTACAAAACAGAAAGACAAAAATATCGGGTTTTCTATCATTTTGTGCTTTTCAAAAGAGATTCCATTCTACTTTTAATAAGAAAAGCACGCTTTTTTGCGTGCTTTTTCTGAATATCCTTTGATGAACAGAGGTAAAAATTATTTTATCTCCGAATTAATAACCAAAACTTTCTCCCAGTTAGCTTCATTTGCTTTTTCAAATGACTGATACTGGGCACTCTGACGAAATTTCTCTAATTCACTATCAGTTCTGAAAGTTAAATAGTGCATTACGTCATATTCTGCATTCGAACCATTTGAAATAGTGTTTCCTGCTGAGTAGTTTACAATTTCAGGTAATTCGCGTTTCAAATCCTGAAATTGTGCCAAATGGTTTTTAATTGTCTCGGCCGAAGTTCCTTGTTTGAACTTATAGCAAACGATACTTTGCTTTTGCGCTTTAGGCGGCGTGTAGGCTGACCCGTAAGCAACCATTAAAAATGCAAAAACGCCTAAGGCAATTGCAGGCAATAAGTATCTCAATAACGATTTTTTCTGTGTATGACTCATTTTCTTTTTCCGAATAATATTTTGTATAACGATGCAAATATAATATATATTATTCAAATCATTGCATTTTTTCAAGAAAATATTTTATTGATTTTATAATTTAATATTATTGCAGAATAATATTCTGTTTTATGCGTTCAATGCAAAATTGTAGAAAAAGCCGGAAAATATTAAAATGCGAAGAACAGGTTTAATTTTTAGAGGTTTTTCAGGAAAAAATGAAAAATCTCAAATTTGTATGTTGCAAATTTGAGATTATAGAATAGAAAATTAGATATTTTATGATTTTAAGGGTATAAATTCGGTTTTTTCTGATTTTTGGAAATAAAAAAATAATATTCTGCTGTTTTATAAAAATGATAAAACAGCTTTTCTGACTTTATCACCCTCACAACCCGGGGCAAGGTGGCCGCAGTCACCTGTTAGTTCTAAATAATTTGTATTCAAGGCCTTAGCAAACTCCATAGCAGATTGTGGATTCACCATTGCATCTCTTGTAGCAACTATTACAAGTACTTTAGCTTTGATGTGTTGAGGCATTTCGCTCAACGATTTTCCGGAAGTCTGATAAATATCCTGTGAGAGCATTGCCTTAATCTGACAAATCCAGTTTTCCGGATTGTTGCCTTTTAAGTAATCATCTCCTGCCTTTTGTATTTTGGTATAAG
>CALRLN020000463.1:0-4517 GCA_943368675.1 Chitinophaga pinensis
CCTATTACCTTTTTATGATGAAATCTTCGTAGTGCATAAACATTACAGGTCTTCTCAAAAACAGGGCAAAGGTTCTCTTTTAAACCAGTGCCGTCTCCGCCCACTACACAAAACGGAAAATCTAAAACAGCTTCTCCTTTCTGCTTCTCTACTACTGCCATATAATTGAAAAAATTGCTGTCGACAATATAAGGAGGCTTGTTATATCTATAAAAATATACTACACCACCTTCCACAATAAATAAGACTGCAAATAGGGATATCAGCATTTTCTGATATTTTATCCTGTACCAATCAAGAGGCAATATAAAACAACAAAAAATAACAGGTAAAATAGAAGTAAATCTTGAGGGTACGCGATTAAAGGTCCCCCACGGAAATATCTTCAGGGTCGGTACTTTATTAGGGTGATAAAAGGTTGAGATAACCAGTAGAATCACCAAAGGCAAAAATACAAGCCAGTACTTTTTACGGTTTATAAAATACCCTGTTATACCTAAACCCAGGCAAAACCACCCCGGACTCCCCGACCCCAGCCCTTCAGGCATGTCTTTCAAAAACCAGGTTAATGGGTTTTGAATAGCATTGAAAAAGGGGAGGTAAGGAAACAACATCCTAATCGGGTGGCTCCAGAGATGAGGTGATTGCCCATTATCAAAATGCAAAGCCTGCGATTCTCTATAAATCTGCCATACCAGAGGCAAATAAAAATATAACAGCAAAATAGAAGGGACAGTAATTAAAGCATATAAAGCCGATTGCCGTCTTAAATCCTTACCCCAATTGATGAAATACCATAATACCTGATTCTCTTTGTTGCTATACCTTTTAGTCATTACAACAGCTACTATTATCAGACTTAAAACAAAGCTTGTAAGGGCAAAGCCACAAATATAGCCCAGATTCATACCGAGTGTTGCTATCAGCAAAAATGCCTTTAAGAAAATCCATTTCAGTGAAATACTTTCCCGTAAAATGATTCTTTTCGTTAAAATAAAATCTGAAAAAATACTCAGTATTGCCCAGTGTATGGTGCTGTGGTTAAAATGATGCGGGTACTTATTGAGCGCATAGAAATTAAAAAATGTTACAACGAACCCTGCAAAAAAAGCTTTTTTCTGACCAAACTCTTTTTTCAATAATACATATGAACCTAAAAAAGAGACTATAAGACTCAGAACATAATAATAATTGAGCCATGCTCCATGCCCTCTGATTTTATAGAAAAAAGCAAACCAGTAATTACTTTCGAGCGACCAGTCTGAAAAAGCCTGGGTGGTTCCAAAAGGATAAAAAGTTTGATTTTGCTGCAATGTAATTTGAGGAAAAACATTGAAGTGAAGATTTTCGGCTAAATAATAACCAACATACTCCCATTCGTCAACATCTCCCCCTCCGGTTAATGGCATACTGAAATTTCTGACAAAGAAAACTCCATAAATAACAGGAAGTAAAATTGCAATAAAAATAAAAACCTGATTTTGCCTAGATGTTCGAAAGTCCATTCAATGTGTTTGTCCGGAAGAAAATTAAAACACAAATGTATTAATTTTATCAGAACCAATCTAATTTTCTGGATTGACCAGTTCCTGATAAAAAAGGTTGTACAGGTTTTGAAAAGTATTTATAAAAGTGGAATTGGTCGAACGGTCCGCTCTTCCAATGAAATAAAAGTTTCGGTTCGCTGAATCCCCTGCACTTTTTGTACTTTATCATGAAGCACTTCACGTAGATGCGGTGTATCCCGACAAACAATTTTAGCAAAGATGCTATACATCCCTGTGGTATAGTTAATGCTAACTACTTCAGGTATCATTTCAAGTTGGTCTGCCACCTCATCATATAAAGAACTTTTATCCAGATAAATACCTATAAACGCGCTGATGTCCCAACCTAACTTAACGGGGTCAACAATCAATTGCGAACCTTTTACTATACCCATTTGTTCCATCTTTGTCATTCTGACGTGCACAGTTCCGCCTGAAACAAAGATTTTTTCTCCAATGGCTGTGTAAGGCATCTTTGCATCCTGCATTAATAGTGATAAAATCTTTAAGTCTGTTTTATCAATTTCTAAATTTTTGTCCATTCTGAATATGTATTTTTGCGAATTTACTAAAAATACACTACATTTTTTACCAATACTTCATATTTTTGAGAATTTTTATAAAAAATTTGCAATTTACATGAATTATGTTGTAACTTTGTAACACCAAAGCGAAAGAGATATAGCTTTGATAATGATAATGTAAGGTGATGAAATTGGCAGCCATGCCCTCCTGTCTCGGGGGTGGTGAGAATAGAATAAACGCAGCATAAAGCCGGACAATTTTAGTCGACTGGGATTGACCACCAAAATTTGTACTGTGGCTAACTACACCGTGGGCGGTTCGAGTCCCCCTCTTACAGCGTGAAGTATGAAAGATTTATGATTAAATTTCTTTCATACTTTTTTTTTAAGTATGTTTGCTTAACAAAAACATTATTTGGTTTTTAGTTTGTTGATGAAGTGTAATTGCGACACGCAGTTCCGAATTGAGGATTGCGTGTTTTTTATTTTGGCCTCTTTTAGCCGTTTTAACACCTTCTGAAGCCTATTTTCAGATTTGATTATTATTAAAAAAATATATTCAGCAAAGAATTCAAACCTCATTATTGATGAACCCAAACTCTCCACTGTTTACAAATGATGCTATAGTACTCGGCATTTTGCTTGGAACACTCGCTCTGATTTTTTATTCTTCTAAAATCAAAGTCCTTAGCAAATTCTATAAAGTCGTTCCACCTATCCTCTTATGCTTTTTTGTTCCGGGTCTGTTTAGCTCTCTCAATATCATTTCAGCAACCGAGTCTCAATTAGATGAAACAGCATCCAGATTTCTTTTACCTGCTTGTCTCGTATTTTTCACTTTGGGTATCGATTTTCAGGCCATAAAGCGTTTAGGCGGTAAAGCCCTTTTTGTGTTTTTAATTGGTGCTGTGGGTGTAATGGTTGGTGGCCCTTTGGCTTTATGGATTGGCAAATGGGTTGACCCAGGTTTTTTAAACAGAAACGGTGAGGAAGTCTGGAGGGGTTTGGCAACAATTGCAGGAAGCTGGACGGGCGGAAATGCCAATCAACTTGCATTAAAAGAAATTTTTCAACCGGCTCCCAACGTTTTTGCTCAAACAAGTGTCATAGATGTATTATTTTCTGAATTATGGCTAGGCTTACTCCTATATTTTGTTGGCCGGGCTTCCATTATTGATAAAAAAATGAAAGCCGATTCATCGATAATTGACGAAATCAGAATAAAAGTTGAGAATGATGGCCCTAAACAGAAAAACCCGGATTATCAGGAATTAATGATTTTATTGGCTGTTGGGTTTGGTATAACTGCTGTTGCCCATTTACTGGCCGATTTGATTGCACCCTTTGTCGAGAAAAACTACCCAGCATTAAGGGCATATAGTCTGGCATCAAAATCGTTCTGGATTGTGACAATTGCTTCATCGTCGGGTCTAATATTATCGACAACCAAAGCACGAAAACTGGAGTCCTGGGGAGCTACAAAATTCGGTACATTATTTTTGTATTTTCTGATTGCAACCATCGGTATGCAATTGCATATTTTTGATGCTTTTCAGAACCCGACTTTGCTTCTGGTAGGCTTAATCTGGATTCTGACACACGCTGTTTTTACCTTATTAGCCGCCAGGATGGTAAGGGCTCCGTTCTTTTTTACGGCAGTAGGCTCACAGGCAAATGTAGGGGGTGTTGCTTCTGCTTCTATTGTTGCAGCGGCTTTTCATCCATCCTTAGCACCTATTGGTGTATTGCTGGCAATCCTGGGAAATGCCATTGGGACATATTGCGGGTATATTACGGGTCTGATTATGCAGTGGATTGCAAATTAGGCATTGTTTTTGTCTATTGTTTGTCATTACGATGTAACCCATATTATGCTGTAATGAGAATTATTACTGCTTTACTTATCTTTCTGGTTAGTGCTGCCTGCTATGCACAGGAAAAACAGCTTAAAAACAAATTCAATTATGAATTTGAGCTAGGAGGCTATTTTTCTTTAACGAATAAATTGCCCTTCTGGCAGGCAACTAATCAATATGGAAGTATTCCAAAAGAACTCCCTTCCTTTCTCTGTCGTCAGATTTTGAGAACAAAAAAAGACACGCTCAATAAATTTTTCAGGCTTGACTACGGCGCAGAATTAGTAGTATTGCTTGGCAGACAACCGCAACTGATTATACCTGAAGGTTTTGCAAGTGCAAAAATTGGCGCATTTCAGATATATGCTGGCAGGAAAAAGGAGATATTCGGTTTAGTAGATACTACGCTTAGTTCAGGCTCCATTTCATGGTCAGGTAATTCACTTCCATTGCCAAGAGTACAGATCGGTATTCCGAATTATACAAAACTATTTTTTAAATGGTTAAGTTTTAAAGGGTCTTTTGCGCATGGCTGGTTTGGAGATCAGACTTATGCTAAAGGATATTATCTGCATCAGAAATCGTTTTTT
>CALRLN020000464.1:0-4482 GCA_943368675.1 Chitinophaga pinensis
TTATAATAATAACTACATTTGCAAGTCACTTTTTTTTCGACATGCTTGAAAATAATTATTCTGCCGAAAGGCTTGTTTTTAGCAAGGAAAATAAAATTTGGGCATGTTTAGTATCCTCATCTGTTTAAAACATTTGTTTCAATATAGTGATAAACGTAACTAAATCATTTTTACCGCCTTTTGAAGAGTATCAGGCTAAAATAAGAGGTATCTGGGATAATACTTGGTTAACTAATAACGGGCCTCTGGTTCGTGAATTAGAAGATAAATTAAAGGATTATTTAGGGGTAAAAAACCTATTGTATGTAACTAATGGTACAATTGCTATTCAAATAGCCATTAAAGCACTTAATCTGCAGGGAGAAATTATTACAACTCCTTTTTCTTATTGCGCCACTACAACGTCAATTTTATGGGAAAACCTGAAGCCAGTTTTTGTTGATATTGAAGCCGACACCTATAATATTGATGCCAACCTTATTGAACAAGCTATTACTGATAAGACGTCTGCTATTTTAGCAACGCATGTTTATGGCAGACCTTGTGATGTTGAGAAAATAGAGAAAATCGCGCAGAAATATAATCTGAAAGTAATTTATGATGGTGCCCACTGCTTTGGTGCTATCTATCACAACAAGTCAGTGCTATCGTTCGGCGATGTAACTACATGCAGTTTTCATGCAACAAAAGTATTTCATACCATTGAAGGGGGCTGTATTATCTGCAAAGATGATGAGTTAGCTAAAACAATGGCACATTACAGAAGTTTCGGGCATAAAAACGATGACTATTACATGATAGGTATCAATGCCAAAAATTCTGAATTTCATGCTGCAATGGGTTTGTGTAATCTTCCTAGAGTAAGTGATATTATTGAAAAAAGAAGAATTATTTCACAGAAATATGATGAGCTACTGGATTGGAGTAAATTAAGACAACCTAAGCAGGACATTGAGGGCTTTGAGTATAACTATGCCTATTATCCTGTCGGCTTACCATCAGAAGAAAAACTGCTGGATGTCGTAGAAGCCCTGAAAAAAGAAGATATTGTACCCCGTCGTTATTTTTATCCGTCATTAAATCAACTGCCCTATCTGGATTTTTATAACCCGTGCCCTGTTTCTGAAAAAAT
Organism: Chitinophaga pinensis; assembly: GCA_943368675.1. Taxonomy (GTDB): domain Bacteria; phylum Bacteroidota; class Bacteroidia; order Cytophagales; family Spirosomataceae; genus Emticicia. The sequence goes on from CALRLN020000464.1 coordinate 1,133, forward strand.
GTCGGCAGCAGCGTTATCTTTACCTTTGTATTATGATTTAGACCTTAAAGACGTTGAGCGGATTGCCAGAATCGTTAACGCCACGCTCTAAACAGCCTATTTACTCATTTTTAAATCAAATTTGTCTCATCAGTGATAGATGTATCTATAATTATAGTTAATTATCGTACACCAGAGTTAATTGTTGACTGTCTGAAAACAGTACAGCAGTTTACAACACGTGTCAGCTATGAGGTAATTATAGTTGATAATCTGTCAAAGGGTGATGACGAAGGATACGTAAAAAAGCATTTCCCGGCGGTACGCTGGATCCCGATGGGTTATAATGCCGGGTTCGGACGGGCGAATAATCTGGGCATGAAAAACGCAGCAGGCAGGTACCTTCTGCTATTAAATTCAGACACCAAATTGTTTGAAGACGTGATTGACCGATGTGTAGAAAACCTCGATAAGCGCCCTGATGCTATTGCCGGAGGTGCCTATCAGTTTTATCCTGATCTTACACCAAGAGCTTTTTATCATACTTTTACGTTCAGAAGAGATTTCTGGATAACTCCACCTATGTTCAGAAAATACCTGGACACGCTTATTCCACTCACTTCATTCAATGATCCTGAGCAGGTAGATTATATTGCAGCTGCATTTCTGATGGTGCGGCGTGAAGGTTTTGAAAAAACAGGGGGATTTGATGAAGAGTTTTTTTTGTATGGAGAAGATACCGAATGGGGTTATAGATTAGGCAAAATAGGTAAACAACTGGTATTTAAAGATTGCCGGATAATTCATGAAGAATGGGGCAGCAAACCCGAGCGATATGAAGAAGCTCAGAATTATACTTATTTTAATAGATTCGATGAACAGATTCAATTATCAAATCTGGTCTGGATACGCAAACAGTTTGGTGCCGCGCATTATTTGCTGATGATGCTTCATTATTGGTTGTGGGTGCCAACGTTTTTCCTGATGAAAATTGTCTCAAATATTCTCAAATTACGTAATCCCTTTGGTGATTTATACAATCAAAAAAGATTTGCTGCTACAATTGCTGTTTTTTCTGGATTTTTCTGGAGAATTTTACTAAAAAAACCGACTTTTTATAAAATTAAATGAAAGAAAAAACCATTCTTTTTCTTACTCCTACCGGAGGGCGGACAGGCTCTGAAATGATGCTTTGGTATTTGCTTAAGCATTTATCAGGTAAAATCAAATCAGTTATTTACAGTTGCCAGAATGGTGAGCTTTTTGCAGGTCAATCAACAGCTGATGTGACCTTTATTAATCGCACAAAAAGAGGTTTTATCTACAAAATATATGAAGGCGTTTATTATCAGCTATTCAAAAAGACACCTGAGGAGTCGAGGATACTGCAAATTCAAAAGCAAGTAAAGGCAGATAAATGGTATCTGAATACCCTCACAATGCCCCGCTTTGCAAGGTTAGCTCATAGCCTGCATATCCCCTATTATGTTCATGTACACGAACTGATAAGTGTATATGATGAGATACCCTATGATGATTTCAGGTTTCAGTTTGATAACGCCGAAAAAATTATCTGCTGCTCGGCAATTGTAGAAAAACGGATTCAGCAGATGGGATACTTGAATACGGTTTTGCTCCATGAATTTATAGATACAGAAAAAGTACTTATTCAGCAAAATCCGCAGGACTTAAGAAAGAAATTAAATATCCCGAAAGATGCCTATATCTGGATGATGTCTGGTTCTATGAATCTGAGAAAGGGCTATGATTTAGCTTTGGATTTATTAATCAATCTTTCAGAAAATACCTACATATTATGGCTGGGGAGTATCAAGAAAACCGGAGTCTTGCATTATATTGAGCAAAGAAAAAAGATTGAAAACCTGAATTTTATTGAAATAGGTGAAAAATCAGGCGAATATTATGATTACCTTAATCTGGCCGATGGATTTGTTTTGCTGGCAAGAGAAGACCCGTTCCCACTGGTAATGATAGAGGCTGCTTTTCTTCAAAAACCAATAGCCAGTTTTAATTCAGGCGGTGTGTCAGAATTTATGCAGGATGGCATGGGAAGCGTAGTAGACAGCTTTAATCCGAAAGATCTGGCCGAGGCGATGAGCCGGATTCAGGATAAGAAAATAAGTATTGATAAAGAAATATTAAGACGGCGTGCTTTGAATTTCGACATTAGTAATCAGATTGGTAAATGGGTAAAGTTTTTTAATGAAAATTAATCAGGTTCTATATAATGGATAATTTGAATGATATTATAGGTGAATTAAAAGAAGCGCAAAAGGTGCTGGATAATTTTATTTCATCTGAAGAAAATATTAAAAATATTGAAGCTTCTGCTATCTTAATGGCAGATGCATTGAAAGGCAATAAAAAAATTATTTCTTGTGGCAATGGTGGATCTCATTGCGATGCCATGCATTTTGCAGAAGAATTATCTGGCAGGTACAGAGAAAACCGCAGGTCACTGGCGGCTATTGCCATTTCAGACCCAAGCCATATATCATGCACAGGAAATGATTATGGTTTTGATTATGTTTTTTCAAGATTCATTGAGGGTTTAGGCAATGAAGGTGATGTACTTTTGGGTATCAGCACGAGCGGAAATTCAAAAAACATTATCAATGCAGTACAGGCTGCCAGAGAAAAAGGCATGAAAGTGGTAATTTTCTCAGGAAAAGATGGCGGGAAGCTAAAAGGTGTTGCGGATGTTGAAATTATTGTACCTCATTTTGGTTATGCAGACCGCATTCAGGAAATCCATATCAAGGTCATTCATATTCTGATGCTCTTGATAGAAAAAATGGTTATTAATAATTGAGTGAATGAGTCAATCACAGGAGTTCTGCCGCTCATTCAAAAAATCAATCAATTTTAATTTCAATGAAAATCCTTTTCATTAGCCATGATGCAAACCGTGCCGGGGCTCAGATTTTTTTGCTGAATATTATGCAATATTTTCAAAAAAAGCAGATGCCTATGCACTTGCTTTTACTTGGTGGAGGGACCTTGGAAAAGGATTTTGAACAGATATGCCCTGTTTCCAAATATCCGCAGGAATCATCAGACTTAGCGCTAAACTTTTCAGCTAAAGTACTTAAGAAGTTAAAATTAAAAGAAAGGAAATCACTATTAGAAACAGCCAGAGAAGAGTTGTGGGAAAAATTTCGGAGCGAAAACTTTGATTGTATCTATACAAATACGGTTGCCACAGCCTGGGTATTACCAGCGTTGCTTTCTCATCTTAAACTCCCGCTTATTACCCATATTCATGAATTAGAGTTTTCAATTCAGCTATATTCATCAAAAGAAAATAGAGACTTTCTATTTCAGAATACGACCAGATTGATTGCCTGCTC
>CALRLN020000465.1:0-4465 GCA_943368675.1 Chitinophaga pinensis
GTAACTGACGGCAATCTGGTACTGAAAGCATATGAGCAATTCAACCCGGATATCTGTGTGCTGGATGTAATGCTGCCTAATAAGGATGGCTATACTTTAGGCAATGAAATCAGACAATTGAAGCCAACCTTACCTATTATTTTTCTGACAGCCAAAACCCAGACAGATGATGTGCTGAAAGGCTTTCAGTCGGGTGGGAATGATTATATCAGGAAACCATTCAGCATGGAGGAACTGATTGTGAGAATTAACAATTTACTGCAATTATCAAATAATAAAGGACTAAACGCAACCGGTAATGTTCAATTGGGTAAATATGAGTTCATACCTCAGAAATATGAATTAAGACTTAACGAAACTTGTCGGAAACTATCACACAGAGAAACGGAACTATTGAAGATTTTTACAGAAAACAGAAACTTTACTGTAAACCGCAAAGAAATATTAATGAAAATATGGGGAGATGATTCTTTTTTTAATTCCAGAAACCTTGATGTATATATCACCAAACTACGTGATTATCTGAAAGAAGATGAAACGCTGGATTTAATGACTATCAAAGGCGTTGGGTATCATTTTACTACACCCATATCATAATCAGTCGTCTTTCAATACATAACCCATACCTGTTTTTGTATGAATCAGCTTGGGTTCAAAATCCTTGTCTATCTTTTTGCGCAGGAAATTAATATATACTTCAATTACGTTCAGGCTGGTTTCGGCATTGTTTCCTTCCCAGATTTTTTCGGCAATTTCAGCTTTTGACACCACTTTTCCTTTGTTTCTGATCAGGTATTCTAACAACGAAAATTCTTTAGGAGTCAGTTCTATTCTGGTATTCTGGCGGGAAGCCGTTTTGCTTTCAAGGTTTATCTCCAAATCAGCAATTCTCAGCAAATTAGAGGCATTGGTTTCATTTTCGGCATAGGCTCTTTTCAAAAACACATTTACACGAGCCAGTAGCTCACGGTATTCAAATGGTTTTACAATATAATCATCTGCACCTTTTTCAAATCCTAATATCTTATCATCGGTTTCGCCTAATGCTGTAAGCATGATAATCGGTATCTGACTATCTTTTTCACGGATTTTGGCGCATACTTCGTAACCATTCATGACTGGCAGGTTGACATCCAGAATCACGAGGTCATATTTACCACTCAAAGCCAGACGAAGACCTATCTGCCCGTCAAAAGCAACAGAAGTATCAAAATCTTTTTCTGCCAGACCTTTACTGATATTCTCAGCTAAACGTTGGTCGTCTTCGACGATGAGTATTCGCTTTTTTTCCATAAGTTTTGAATCATCCACGCTATACCAATGACCAGTATACAGCCAATGGGGTTAAACCAAAGGTAGGCAATCCATTCTGTTTTAAGTATTAACTGTGGAATCCCGATTCCCAGAATAATACCCTGACTGATAACAGCCGCCCAGAAAGTGGCAGTACCGCCAATATTTTTAAAATAGAATGCTACCAGAAACACACCCAGTATAATGCCATAAAAGAGAGAGCCTAATACATTGACAACCTCAATCATATTGCCCAGTTCGCTGGCATACTGTGCAACAAATATACAAAAAATACCCCATAAAACCGTTGAAACTTTAGAAGCGTTCAATTCTGATTTCTCAGTTGGTGGGTTCCTGGTATATTTACGATACACATCTACAACGGTGGTAGCCGCTAAAGAATTGTAGGCCGAAGCAATGGAACCCATAGAAGCAGCAAAAATAACTGCAATTAATAGGCCTATCAGGCCATGAGGAAGGTAGTCTAATACAAAGCGTAAAAAGACAAAATCCCTATCGTTGGTAGTTGCCTTAGGATTATTTTTTTTGATTAAACTCACTACCTGCGATTTAACATTTTTACTAAGCGAATCTGATTCTTTCAGAGATGTTTTATAAGCCGCTAGTCGTTCGTCGCGGGCATCACCAATATCACTCAGCAATTGTTGTTTTCTCTTCGAAATCACCTCATGTTCTTTTTCAAGTGCCTGCAATTGTGGTGCATACTGGCTACTACGTAGTTTATCAACTTCAACTTTATTAAAGAAAACAGGCGAAGTATTGTATTGATAAAAAACAAATACCAATACACCTACCAGCAAAATAGCAAATTGCATAGGTACTTTCAAAAGGCCGTTCATTACTAAACCTAACCGGCTCTGATTGATAGATTCTCCGGTCAGGTATCTCCCTACCTGCGATTGATCGGTTCCGAAATAAGATAGCTGTAAGAAAAACCCTCCGATAAGCCCGGACCATAAATTATAACGGTCTTTCGGATTAAATTCTAATGAAACCAGATTCATGTGCCCTGATTTGCCCGCTATTTTCAAAGCTTTTACAAGACCAATGTTCTCCGGTAACATTTGCAATACAATTACACCTGCCAGAAACATAGCTACCGTAATAACCAGCATCTGTTGCACATGTGTATAAGAGATTGCCTTTGTTCCGCCAATTACTGTATAGGTAAGCACCAGCCCGCCCATAATGATATTTGTCCAGAAAATATCCCAGCCAAAAATAGTAGACAGAATAATAGAGGGGGCATAGATAGAAATACCTGTAGAAAGGCTCCTTTGCACCAGAAACAGAAAGGCTGTAAAGATGCGTACTTTTCCATCGAAGCGGTGTTCCAGGTATTCATAGGCTGTATAAACTTTTAAACGATGGAAAATCGGGATAAAAGTGATACAGAGTACAATCATGGCCAGCGGTAAGCCGAAATAAAACTGTACGAACCGCATTCCGTCATCAAAGCCCTGTCCGGTTGTAGATAAAAACGTAATGGCACTTGCCTGGGTAGCCATGACAGAAAGCCCCACATGATACCAGGGCAACGATTGATTGCCTAATAGATAACCATCAATATTTTTGTCCCGATGGCTTTTGTAGACACCATATACAATGATTATAAGAAGTGTAACAGTAAGAAAAGTCCAGTCGAGGTTAGTCATGCAAAATAGCGGGTGAAAAGGTAGAAAAGGATAATAGTGACAAACAGCGCTGCGGCTACTAAAAGGTATACGTTTCGCCAGGTACCAAGAATAGGAGCATGCTCACTATCCTCTTCAACAGGGGCATCGTTTTTGGGCTTAGTCATAATATCAGGTTATAGATGTCTTTTATTTCTTATCCAGAACAGCCATTAACTCTTTGGCTCTTGGCATGAGGTTACTTGCAGGATAACCCTGAATAAACTCATTCAGAGCTTGCTGGTACACTTCTCTTTGTCCTGTTTTTGCCAATAGTATGATACGCAACATGGCAAACTTATCTTCAATACTGGTACCTGTATAGGTAATCAGGCCATCTTCAGTCATTTTTAGCGCAGATTGGTAGCTTTCGTTACTATAGAGATTAAACGCCTGCGAATATACTACATGTGCTTTTGATTCAGTATCACTTGTAACACTTACATTGCCTCTCAATAATTGCCTTGCATAAGTCGAAGCCGGATATTTGCTCAATAAGGTAGTACGATAAGGATTTGCCTGTTGATTACCATCACTAAGCGCTAATAAATACAATACTTCTGCTTCATGCATTGTATTCGGAAACTTAGCCAGTAAAGTTTTAAAAGTTGAAACTGCATTTTCAGGTTCATTAAACTGGAACCTGTATATTTTACCTAACTGATAATATGCTTCTTCCTGTTTCCGCTGTGAAGCCACTAATTTTTCAGGGCTTGTCGGAATTTTTGCATATAATTCCTTTTTCTTCGCTTCCAGTTCTTTGGCAGCGGCATCGGCTTTCTGTTGCGCCGCTTCTTGTCTGGTAGCGGCATTGGTCGGTGCAGGCTCATTGCCTGCTACACCCCGCTCTACTCTGAAACTAACCGAACCCGCCTCTTTGTCTTTTCTGCGCCAGTTATCGTCTAGTTGTCTTGAACCCCACAATTGTTGAAAATCACTTTTGTTTTTAGCTACTACCACCGGGTCGTAGAGTTCCCATCTTTTAAAGGTTTCATCTTTATCTGACAATCTTTCTACAGCTACAGTATTATTTCTTTTAGCTGCCTGTTCTGCTAACTCCTTTGCTTTTCTGGCTTGCTCTTCTTTTTGCTCAATTGCCTTTTCCAAGGCTTTATCAAGAGCTGCCGGATTCATGGCTGCCAAATGCTGCAAACTATCTTCTAAAGTCAGCACACGTTGGTATTTTACAAAATCACTCAGGGATAAAGCTCTTTTGGATATACGGTCATAATCAGGTGAGTTTTTAGCCAGTACAGTAAGCGTGCTGTCATAATAAGCACTTGCCAGATCGTATTTCTGTAATTGGTTATAATGCAGCTCAGCTAATTCGAGATAAGTATAGGCATTCTGGGCGCTGTTACCCGTTGAATTTCTTAATGAAGCATTATAATATTCAATGGCCTTCGGGTAATTCTCTTTTTTTGCTTCAAGATTACCCATTGTGTAGTAAATCTTGTCTTTCAGGTCAGAGTTTTTAC
>CALRLN020000466.1:0-4465 GCA_943368675.1 Chitinophaga pinensis
GTTAAAGGCTCAAACAATACAATTTCATCGATACGGTTCAGGAACTCTGGCCTTACATAAGCTTTTAGCTGGTCTAAAACCGCATTCTTGGCTTCTTCCAGAATCAGATGGTAGTTCCAGCCTTCGTTCTGGGCAAACTTTTCCTGAATAATATTACTACCCATGTTTGAGGTCATGATAATAATGGTATTCTTGAAGTTAGCTACTCTACCCTTATTGTCGGTCAGACGACCTTCGTCAAGCACCTGTAATAGAATATTCCAAACGTCTGGGTGAGCCTTTTCTATTTCGTCCAGCAATACAACGCTGTATGGTTTGCGACGAATAGCCTCGGTCAATTGTCCACCTTCATCGTATCCCACGTATCCCGGAGGGGCTCCCACCAAACGGCTAACAGCATGGCGCTCCTGGTATTCACTCATATCTATTCTGACTAGTGCGTTATCATCATTAAACAGATATTCTGCGAGCGCTTTTGCCAATTCTGTTTTACCAACACCAGTAGGCCCCAAGAATAAGAAACTGCCTATCGGGCGTTTTGGGTCCTGCAAACCTGCACGTGAGCGACGCACAGCATCGGCCACTAAGGAGATGGCTTCATCCTGCCCTGCTACTCTGTTATGCAGTTCTTTTTCAAGGTGTAATAGTTTTTCTCTCTCACTTTGCAGCATTTTCGCTACCGGAATTCCGGTCCATTTCGCTACTATTTCTGCAATATTTTCAGCCGATACTTCTTCATTCAACAAGGTAGCATGGGTATTATCTGCCTGTTTTTGAATAGTATTCAGTCTATTATTAGCTTCTATTAATTTTCCGTAGCGAATCTCTGCTACCTTGCCGTAATCTCCGGCACGTTCGGCTTGCTCAGCCTCCAATTTCAATTGTTCAATCTGTTCTTTCAACGAACGTAATTCATTGATAGAGCCCTTTTCGTTTTCCCATTTGGCTTTCAATTCATTACGTTTTTCGCTGAAGTCAGCAATTTCCTTATTCAGAATGGCTTCTTTATCTTTATTATTTTCACGGCGAATGGCTTCTCGCTCAATTTCCAACTGCATAATCTTACGATTAAGCTCGTCTAATTCTTCCGGCATAGAGTCCATTTCCAGACGAAGTTTAGAGGCAGCCTCGTCCATTAAGTCAATGGCTTTATCGGGTAAGAAGCGGTCTGAAATATATCTGTCTGATAGTTCAACGGCTGCAATAACGGCGTCGTCCTGAATACGCACCCCGTGGTGTAATTCATATTTTTCTTTGATACCTCTCAAAATGGAAATGGCATCCGGCACATTGGGTTCATCTACCATTACCGCCTGGAAGCGACGTTCCAGGGCTTTGTCTTTCTCGATATATTTCTGGTATTCACTAAGTGTTGTAGCACCTATTGTATGCAATTCACCGCGTGATAAAGCAGGCTTCAATAAATTGGCTGCATCCATTGCGCTCTCACCACCTGCCCCGGCACCAATCAAAGTATGAATCTCGTCAATAAAGAGAACCATCTCTCCTTCTGAATCTGTCACTTCTTTAATAACGGCTTTCAGACGTTCTTCAAACTCACCTTTATATTTAGCTCCTGCAATCAGCAAACCCATATCCAGCGACACAATGGTCTTAGATTTAAGGTTTTCGGGTACATCGCCGGATACTATTCTCTGCGCGAGCCCCTCAACAATAGCTGTTTTACCAACACCGGGTTCCCCTAAAAGAATAGGGTTATTCTTAGTACGGCGTGATAATATCTGCAATACACGGCGAATCTCTTCATCACGCCCGATTACAGGGTCAATTTTGCCTTGACGGGCTAAATCATTCAGATTTTTGCTATAGCGTGCAAGGGCTTGGTAAGTGTTTTCTGCGTTCTGGTCTTTCACTGGATTATTCTTTCCTCGTAGTTCTTGTATAGTGGATTTTAGTTCTTTTTCTTTAAAGCCGACCTCTTTCATCAGGTTTGCAACGGCATCTTTGCCGGATAGTAAACCGAGATATAGTAGTTCGACACTCACAAACTGGTCGTTAAATTCTTTCAGGTAGCTCTGAGATTTGGTCAGGGCAGCCGACAGGTCGTTTCCTAAATAGGGTTGTGCGCCACTCACCTTCGGGTAGCTATTGACGATTCCCTCCAGACGATTAGCAAATAAGTTTTCGTTGACTTTTAACTTATTCAATAAAAAAGATGATGTATTGGCATCTTCTTCTAACAATGCTTTTAGTAAATGCCCGGTTTCAACTGCCTGTTGCATGTTTCCCTGGGCAATCTGAACTGCCTGCTGGATTATCTCCTGAGCTTTAATGGTATATTGGTTAAAGTTCATATTTCAACAATTTTGTATTTACTTTTAGTCAACAAAAAATATGCAGATTGTTTTTTTTCGGAAAAATTGACAGAAAAAGCTCAATTTACAACAAAAAACAAAGACAAAAAGGCAGTCTTAGTGACAATAGTCAGGCATTTTTAGCAATTTTGGCATTTACTTATTACAATATGCTTTTCGACGATACTTATACCACCATCAAGCAAGCCACAGAAGGGCTATTTAAAGACAGAGGAAGTAAGTTTTTAGCGTTTGCTTATCCGCTTTCAAATGAACAAGAGGTAAAAAAATATTTAGATACACTCCGAAACCTGCATCCAAAAGCCAATCATCATTGCTATGCTTATAGATTAGGTATTGATCGAAATCAGTTCAGAGTAAATGATGATGGAGAGCCATCAGGCTCTGCGGGGAGGCCCATCTTAAATGTATTACTTTCAAAAGATGTTACCAATATTCTGGTAGTGGTGGTTCGTTACTTCGGTGGAACTCTTCTGGGAGTTCCAGGACTAATTAATGCCTATAAATCAGCTACTACAGAAGCTCTTGACAATGCGGAGTTAATTCAAAAAACGGTAAATGATTTATATGAAATCAGCTTTGATTTTGAAGCGATGAATGATGTGATGCGGGTAGTAAAGGAGTTTAACCTGAAAATCAGTAACCAGACATATGATAACCGGTGTACTTTAACTATTGAAATAAGAAAATCTCTTTTAAATCAGGTGTTTACAAAAATCGATAAGATAGATAGTGTGACTACTCAATATTTATCAACCCTATAAAAAAGAAAAAAGCAAGATTTGGTCTTGCTTAGTTTTCTTATTCAATTTATAGTTTGTTAGAAGAGTCTTGAAAATGCGACTGCCACAAATACAAAGATAGAAGCCCACATAGGTACGCGACGAGCTTTGTATACTGCAACTTTGAATACTTTAAGGTATTCTAATCTTAGCCATACTACTACGGCTAATAACAAAAACATTACCGCACTTGAAAACTTAAATGCCATCACATGTGCAGGGTTCTCTGAGAAATAAAGGAAAATATTCACCAATAAAAGTAGGACTCCAAGAATACCAAATACTTTAGATGTCCAAGTGTAAGTTTCTTTGTCTATGTTATTTCTCATGATTTTGTTGTTTGATGCACAAATGTAAAATAATTGTTAAGTATTTGTCAAGTATTTTAAAATAAATTTTGGCAAATAATACTATTTCCAAATAATATTCTGACACCCTCTTAAATATGCAACTTTTAATATTAGAATAATACAATAATTATTTTCAAAATTCAGCAAAATCATGTTTTAAAATTCATTAATTATTAGAAAAAAAATTAAAAATGGCAGAAATCATGTATAATACTGAATTTGGCAAAACTTGTTTAAAATATGATTTTACTAAGATGAGGGTACATGAGACCTAAAAGTTGGAACAAAGTATGCCTTCAGAATAGTGAAGAAGGAACATGAGGCGATGAATGTATGAAAAAGACGGAGAATTCAGCAAAACATTAAATGAGGTTGAATATCTGCAAACAGGCCAGATATGGCCATTGATTTATCTGAAGTAGTATAAATAAAAAAACAATAGCATTTCATGCAAAAAAACATGAATGCTATTGTTATATAAGATTAGGGCTGAATGAGAAAATATTATTTACTATCTTCTGAAGCTGCCTTTTCGATATTTTCTTTTACTTCACGAGAAGCGTCTTTGAATTCACGGATACCTTTTCCTAATCCACGAGCCAACTCAGGAAGTTTTTTTGCTCCGAAAAAGAAAAGGACAACTACTAAAATCAAAACCATCTCTGTTGTTCCAAGACCAAACATGACGTAATTAGTTTAAATGTTTTCTACAATAATTTAATACAAATATAAACGAAATTCGAACAACTAAAAAATTAAATTCCTCTTAAAACCTTTAGTTTGACTGTGGAACAGATTTTTTCCATTGCTCAAATTTTTCAATTTCATTACTGATACCTTTAACAATAAACATCAGCAAAGCGACATCGTCGGCCAGGCCAACAAAGGGCAAAAAATCAGGTAACAAGTCAATCGGGGAAATAAAATAAATAAATCCGGCGACAACTTTTAACAGATTCGGTAATTCAATATTTCTATATTCGCCTGTTGCATAGGC
>CALRLN020000467.1:0-4463 GCA_943368675.1 Chitinophaga pinensis
ATATGGATCCAGATATATTAGAAGGAGCTATTAAAGATCGAATGGATAAAGGGAAAAAACCTAAAGCAATCATTTTAGTACATCTTTATGGAATGCCTGCTCAACTTAAGGAGATAATGGCTATTGCCTATAAGTATGAAATACCTATTATAGAAGATGCCGCAGAAGCTTTAGGCTCAACTTACAAGGGAAACTATTTAGGTACATTTGGTTATTTTGGCGTCTATTCATTTAATGGTAATAAAATTATAACAACCTCTGGAGGAGGGGCTTTAGTTTCTAGTGAAAAAGAATTAATAGAAAGGGCAAGATTTTTAGCAACGCAGGCTAGAGATGCTGCACCTCATTATCAACATTCAGCAATTGGATACAATTATCGGATGAGCAATATTTGTGCAGGAGTTGGACGTGGACAAATGCTTGTTTTAAATGATAGAGTTAGGCAAAGAAGAACAAATTATGATTTTTATGTTAATTCATTACAAGCCAGTTCAACAATTGAATTTTTACCAGAACCATCTAATGATTTTCTTTCAAATCGCTGGTTGAGTTGTATTTTACTTAAAGATATCGAAGAGCGAGAAAATGTAAGACTATCACTAGAAAAGAGGGATATTGAGTCGCGTCCTTTATGGAAACCCATGCATATGCAACCTATATTTAAAGATGCCCCCTTTTACGGAAATGAAACTTCTGAAAATCTATTTAACCGTGGTTTGTGTTTACCTTCAGGTTCGAATTTAAGTCAAACTGATTTAGAAAAGGTCACTGCCACATTGCAGAAATGTTTAACCATTAAATAAAATATACAATTTTCTTTTGAATTTACAGGATACATGTTATACTTTTATATTGAAATATAAGAAAACACAAAATTCGAGATAAGAAATGAAAAAAAATGTACAATTATGGGCACTTACTCTTGGTTTGGGTATAAGTGTTTCTGCCTTAGCGCAAAAAGATAACGTAGGTATTGGAACTACTAAACCCGACCAATCTGCAATACTAGATCTTAATTCTTCATCAAAGGGTCTATTAATGCCACGTATGAGTCTTCAACAACGTTCTGCTATCCAAAGTCCTGCCAAAGGTCTAATTGTGTATCAGACAGATTTCCTTTCCGGATTTTACTTCTTTGATGGCGATTCATGGAAACCTTTGGCTGAAACAAAAGAAAATTCAGTAGCGGCCGACCCTAACGATTGGGCATTAGGTGGAAATGCAAATGCTACTTCTTCCAGCTTTATTGGAGTTCCTGCTGGCGTTCCTATTAATTTCAAAATTGGAGGTATAACTGCAGGTAAAATTGCAAATTCAACTAATATGTTCTTTGGTTATCAATCAGGTAATAATGGTGGTGGTTCAGGAAATACGAATCTTGGTGTTGGAACCAATACTTTAACGTTGCTAACTACAGGATATTCTAATACAGCAGTGGGTAGTGGTGCATTACAGAAAGTTACGGCAGGTAATATGAATTTGGCAGTTGGTGGTTCCTCATTGGGTGCTAATACTACTGGGTCAAGTAATGTTGGATTAGGTCATGGTACGCTACTTGTAAATACGACTGGAAGTAACAATATTGCCGTCGGTAAAGATGCTTTATTCAACAACAATGGTACGGGCAATATCGCAATTGGAGCCTCTTCATTAGTATCAACAACAAGCGGTACAAATAATCTATCGATTGGATATCAATCTGGTATAAGTAATGCTACAGGTAGTGGAAATATATTCTTAGGTTATCAAGCTGGTTTTAGTGAAACAGGTTCAAACAAATTGTATGTTTCTAACTCTAATACTTCCAATCCTCTTATAAAGGGAGAATTTGATAATAAGAATTTAAAAATAAACTTAGGCGCAACCAAGTCAACAACTGTTGGTTTCTTAGCTGTAGGTAATTTTGAAACTTCATTTGCAATGCCAACAAATAATAGTTATCGCCTAATAGTACAGGATGGTATCATTACTGAAAAAGTAAAGGTTGCTCTAAAAGGTACTCTTGATTGGGCTGATTATGTATTTGAACCATCTTATCAATTAATGCCACTTGAAAAAGTTGAATCATTTGTAAAAGAAAACAAACACTTACCAAATGTTCCATCTGCTGAAGAAATGTCTAAAAATGGCTTGGACGTTTCACAAACAAGTGCTAAATTGATGGAGAAAATCGAAGAGTTAACTCTATACATGATTGAAATGAATAAAGAGATTAAAGCTTTGAAGTCTGAAAATGCTAAATTGAAGAAAACAATAGAGCAAAAATAATCAATCTATTAATCTTTTTTAAAACTATTTCGATTTTTAGGTAATTTTATTTAGGAAGTCGTTAATAAAGTCAATTAATTAACTATCAGGAGATTAAGTATAGAACCCCGAAACTACAAGAAATTGGCAGTTTTCGGGGTTCTTCTATATTAAGGTATTTCACATTCTAAAATACAATTCAAAGTACTTTACTTTCTTTTGACAGTACAATATTGCCTGAATATCATTTGTACTGAACCCGGTCGGATTTACGGTATAATCCCTCGTCTTCTTCCACAGAAGAAAATCCGTCAGGCGCGCCTTCTTATCTTCTCCGACTAGGATACCTCCGACTGATATTTTTAAAGCAGTAAACAGGTCTAAACGATGAAAACTTTTAGCTGCTTTCCAACCCAATTCCACTCACCAGAAACACAAAATGTGTGTGCGGTGCCACAGCAATCTTCTTCGGAATCTTTACAGCCAATGAGTCATATTGGTTAAAAGAACATCCTCGAACTCAAATTAGCATCTTGAAATTTCTAAAAAGAGGTTTAATATAAACAAACTGCCTACACAACTCCGATGCCTCAAAATTAAAATTGCTAAATTGTAACTTGAAAATTCAATAAAACAAAGAATATAACGGAAATAAAAAATCCAATCTTTTGGAGACTGGATTTTTATCTATTGCTAATTCCTGAAGTAACTTTCAAAGATGTTTAAGATATTTCTAAGAAAAAGGAGCGAACAGGGCCAATAAAACCTCTAAAGTCAAATGAATCGTTAGCCTCTGTTGTTGCAGCTAATTTCATTCTTCTCTTTTCTTCTATAGAAAGCATACTTGCCTTTTTTACACATTCTATAAAACTTTCCATAGTGTCATCTTTCATGACAAATCCATTTTCACCATCCTTTAAGTACATACCAATGTCACTTGTTAAGTTACAAATAACAGGTACGCCTACACATAAACTTTCAACGAATTTAGTTGGAAATCCAGCATTGGCATATCTTAAATTCGGACGTATCAGCACTGAGAAATCTGCATTCCTGAGTAATAAAGAGACATTCTCCTGTTTCACTTTTCCATGAAAAATAAGGGCATCATCCAAATTTGAGAGCAATGAACTCTTTTCTCCAAGAAGAGGTTCTAAGGATCCTTTTGATGGGCCAACCAGATGTAATCTTACCTTCACGCCATTTTTTACAAGATAATCGAGTCCATATATTACTCTGTCTATTAAGTCCTTTTGGCCTGGGATACCCGCATAAATAAGGTTTAAATAATCAGGGTCAAAAGAAGCATTATCTTCGGGTTTAGCAAGCGTCTTCTCCTTGTCAATCAAAATAGGTAATCTTATTACTTTCTTTCCTAGTTGTAAAAAATATTTCTCCAGAAAAGAACTTATTACAATAATACCATCACATTTTTTCATTAATCGGGTCAAAGCAAAATGTACATCAAAAGCTACAAAACCATGTTTCCCTCCAGGTAAATGTGAGTATTCAAACCATTCTACTACATCTACAATAATTTTGATCTTATGTTTTCGAGAATATGCAAGTAATGGTATCAGATATCTGGAATATCCTCCTGCTAAGATTATAATATCCGGCTTTAAAGATTCAAACACTTTAATTGTCCTATAGCCTGCCAGCAACCTGTTAAATAGTCTCTTAAGAATATTCCCATCTTTCAGAACAAGATTGTTATACTCAAATTTTTCAAACCTCCCAGAGGCTTCACCAAAATTCTCTTTTTCTAAACTTTGTCCATGAAATGAAACTTCGTAACCACATTCCGATAATATGCGCCCGATTCCTAATACTCTTATACTAGATGCAGCACCTCGGGGAAACGGGAATTCACCTACATAAGCAATTCTTTTTGGCATCCTATTACAATTTATTTCCGATTGTTAATAATACTTCCCTATGTGACTCACAACGAATAATATTACCAACATCCATTAAAGACTTTTTTGCATATACCTTGTCAACAAATCCAATCTTTCTATTTATAAAGTTTAAATACTTATTATGCCCAAGTAAAATACTCATATAAAGATCCTTCTTTGAACGACAAAACTCAGCCCACTTTGCTTCTAAAATATTATCATCAAGTACTTCTTCTGACCTTGCCTCAAACGAATTAACAAAATTAGTCTTTTGTATTCCGTCCATAATATCAACTCTTCCCTGCGCCTGGCAAG
>CALRLN020000468.1:0-4461 GCA_943368675.1 Chitinophaga pinensis
AGATAGAAGCAGTGATACCCCAGAGGGCGTTACCGCCCGCACTGGTGGCAAATACGCCGGGCCCTACACCGCTTTGAGTAACATCAATGGCTCTGGCACCATTAGAAGCGTTTGTCAATTGCACACTGATTCCGCTACCGAGGCCGTTAGTCTGAATTTGTGCCGTAGTATTGGTGTTTGCGGCATTCACGTTTTCAAAACGTCCGGCCACCCCTTGTCCGCCACTGATACCTGTTTGCCCTAATACACCAATACCGCCTTTCGTATTAAAGCCTCTTACACCGTAACCTGTGCTGTCATTCCGGCCTACCACAGCCCCTACACCATTGCCGCCCCTGTTACGCCCGACAACGGCTTCACCGTAAGTATTGTCACCGATTACCCCTGCTGCCGAGATAGAAGCAGTGATACCCCAGAGTGCGTTACCGCCAGCACTGGTAGCAAACACACCTGGCCCTACACCGCTTTGGGTAACGTCAATGGCTCTGGCACCGTTGGAAGCATTGGTCATCTGAACTGTAATGCCGTTACCGATACCGGCATTACTTACCCGCAATGCCTGGTTTGTGGCAGATGAACCTGTCAATTCAAAGTTTCCGGCATTGCCGCTAACGGATGTACCATATACGCCCCAACCGCTTCCGGCGTGTGAACCCCACACCCCAACACCATTGGCTGTTGTACCGTTGTTTTGCCCACGGACAGCCGCAGACGAAGCACCAGGGGCGGTGCTGACAATTATACCTTTAAGTGCGTATGCATTGGCAAGAGTGCTGTTATTGAGGAAATCTGCCTGAGTAGGTAGAATAGTACCGGATTGGGCAAAGACCACGTGTAATGTCAATAGCATGATTATGCCGGCTAAGGAGAGTGTTCTCATATACAGTTGGGAGTTTATCGTAAATAATGTACGATATTACGTAGTTAAACTAATTTCCCCTTTATTATTGCCCGTAAAAATAAAATAAATTTACTGAACGGTAACCTATAGACTTAATCACATAAAAAAACCGATAATGAGGAAGGGGGAAAAGGGATTTTTAGCAAAAATAACTGTTTAAACACCGGCTACTTTTATGATTGTTCGGGAGAAAAAATTTTTAAAAAAAGGCAAAAAAAAAGCAGGACAAAATCCTGCCTTTTTAAGTATGTTTTGCTGTGACTAAAAAAGTTTACAAATTTTGCGATAATTAATGATAAAAAGCAAGTCGAAATGCAAAAAGTTTGATTAGAATTAGCTTAGAATTTTTAAAAACCCCGCTTTTAATGATAATAATATTGAATTTTGCGGGAAAGCGTATAGAAAAGACCATTTTATAATGTCGGAAAGTATTGTTTGATAAATCCAAACCCAGCACAGAATAGATTCCTGAAATAGAAGGACGAATCAGATCAGGCGTTGTGACTGGATGATGCCAAATGATAGGGAATGCTAAATTATACAAAATCAGGATTTAAATAAAACGAACTATATGTATTAGATAGATTGTGATTATGTAAAAAATGCATGATGACAGTCGCAGCTTTAAAAAATGCTATTCAATGAAATTGTCAGCTATTCTATCAATTAATGTTCTTATTATTGCTTGTCTAGTATGGGTAACTTTTTTTCCTGAAGGTCCCAATGACTTTTTAGTTGTCGGACTGGTTTTGGTAGTTTTATTTCTAACTCTATTTGATATTTATGCACTAATAATTTTTTTAATATTTGAAAGATTTGTAAAACCGACCTATTATACTAACATTCTGTTCTTTCTGCTATTGTTATTACCGTTTCTGTGTGTGTATCTTTACATTTCATAAATATGAAGATATACACAGCGCTGCAAAAAGGTGAGCATCACCCCGATTATTGTGAAGACTATTGTTTTGTTGGCGAGATTGCCAAAGATAAAATCGTATGCGCCGTGATGGACGGTTGTACTATGGCAACAGATAGTTATTTTGCTTCTACACTGGTGGGTAAATTATTACGTAAAATCACTAAAGAAAAATCATACAAACTCTTTTATGGGCTGGAATCATTTACTACGCCTGATAATTTTCTAAGAAGCATACTATACGACCTCTTTGAAGAACTGAGGTTTATGAAAAATCAGCTCCAGCTTGAAACAAGCGAATTACTGACAACACTCGTTATTATGTTTTTGGATAAAGAAGCACATCAGGGTGTTGTTCTTGTAGTAGGAGATGGTTTGGTGTGTATTAATGGACAGGTGACCGAATTTGACCAGAATAATATACCTGACTACCTAGGTTATCACTTACATAAAGATTTTGAAAACTGGTATGCTGCCCAGAATCAAAAATTAGTATTTAACGAAATACACGACTTAATTATAGCGACTGATGGTATTTTTACGTTTATGCCAGTAAGTAAAATTACTAAAACCGAAAGCATCAATCCACTTGAATTTTTACTGTTTGATAAAAGTCATAAACAAAATGATGAAATGTTGAGTTGGCAATTAAAGAACTTAGAATTTGATTATGGCTTGAAGCCAGCCGATGATTTTGCTATGATAAGAGTGATAACGTAATTTTAACAAAACAACGCACAACGCTATGAGTAACCCAACCAGAAGAAAATACCCGAAAGAACTTGCTGAAAACAGCGAACTGATTGAAATATTAGAAACCGGAACTGCCAAAGAAAAAGAGCATGTCCTGCTTAATATTGCCCTGAGTGGTGGTAATACTGAAGATGTACTGGATTTATTTATATCATATATTACCGAGCCGGAAATGGAAGTGGTGGCCTATTTGTGCATCAGCAAATATCTGGAGAATGCCCGGCAATACCCACTCCTGAAAGTACTTCCTCTATTGATTGAAGGACTTGAACACGAGCAGGAGTCTGTCAGAAATCATTGCCAGAGTGGCCTGGATAACCTTGTAAGTCCGGCTAAACTGAAAGAGGAGGTATTGAATTTTGAGTCGTTTGAGGTAGTGATTACTTATGAGGACTTTTTGTGTTATCTCAGCTCAGATTCTGCTCAGGAAATCATCATTGCCTTGCTTTATGTGTATCATCAACCCCACAAAGATGAAGAACTGTTCAAGATTCTGGGAGATCAGTTAGCAAAGAATATTCCGGCTGTAAACTGCGTGGCGGGGGCAATTATTGACAGCAAACTCTCAGATATTATCGAACTTATCAATACTATCGGAGAATTAAGTCTTACCTCTTATAATGCGGCCAGGGCATCAGGGCTGACATCCAGAGCCTTCTGGGTCTATAACCGATATGATTCCATTCGTGAACTGGCCCGGGAACACATGAAAGTGATGCTGGCAGAAAGAGAGGAAATTAAATGAGTTGTTGAAAATAGTTCACGGATAATGCTCCATAAAATAAATACCAGAGCAGGTAAAATGGGGTGGAGTTTCAGATGAATAGCAAACTACCTGCGCTGCCGGACTGATTGGCTTAGCGCAGGTAGAATATCCGCTAATAGCTTATCTTTAAAAAACAAGACAATCATTATACGGCCTTATTGGGTTTATTTTAAGTTTATCTGTTATTCCCTACGCTTTACTCTGCTGTTCATCCTCCAGAGCGTATTTGCGTTTGGCTATCAGAAAACCTACGATATAAAAGAATATAAAGTACGGCACCAGGTATCTGAATCCCCAATCTTCTTTGTTTATTTCCAGCACAAGATCAAGCAAACCGAGAGTCATTAATAATACAACAGCGACTACAAATGCAAGAGCAAGGCCTTCCATGTGCATTTTGATATGCACCTTGTTCATAATAGATAATGCCTTCTGAAATTTATAAATAAACAAGACAAATGCCAGCATGGGAACAAGAGATAATACGATTCCGGCTTCTTTCCCGAAAGTAAGTGTTTTCAGTGCAATTAAACAGCCGGTATAGCTAAGTACCCATAGTACCGCATAAAACCATACACGGTCCAGCAATCGTCTTTTTGGTCGAGTCGTCATTAAAATTAGTAGTTAGTTTTTTACAAAGGTAACTGAACCTTTTAAAGAGTCAAGTATTATTGATTTTAATACCTCTACTATTATCTTTTTCTGACGAGCTTCAGGACTGACACGCCCGGGGGTTATTTCCACCTGCGATTGAGATAGGCTGCTTCCCAGAAATCATACTCCAGTCTTGAAGAAGCGATAAATGCTTCGGTCATTTTCTCCTGAACGGCCGTAGTGGTCTGTGCAGCATTATTATCGCAGATAGCTATGGCAGATTTTACTGCAATGACGAATTCTTCCGAGACATAGGTGTCTATCCATTTCTGATACGGGTTATGGCTGCCTTTCTGATGCTGAAAGATATAGTCGCCGACAGCTTTATAAATCCAGAAGCAGGGGAGTAGGGCAGCCATACCGATTTCTACGGCCTCTAAAGCGGCAGTACTTTTCAGAAAGTGCGTATAATGATGGCAGGCCGGTTGTATGCTGTCTTTGTTAATAATGCCGAAATCTTTAAAGTAT
>CALRLN020000469.1:0-4457 GCA_943368675.1 Chitinophaga pinensis
AATTGCTTACCATAGCAGCTTTGCGTTCTTCGTCGAGATGCACTATTTCTTTTTCTGACAATCGGGCCAATGCCATTTCTACCATACCTACAGCTCCCTCTACAATTTGTTTACGGGCAGCTACCACAGCAGTAGCCTGTTGACGTTGAAGCATAGCCCCTGCAATTTCGGGCGCATACGATAAGTGACTGATACGCGCTTCTATTACTTCTACACCTGCTTGTATAATCCGCTCATTTAATTCTTTCTCCAACATTTCATTGATTTTACCAGAGCCGTCTCTTAAAGTAATGCTTGCGTTTTCATCTTCGATAGTATCGTAAGCGTACGAACTTGCCAGATGGCGTACGGCGGCTTCTGATTGAATGTCAACAAACTTCTGGTAATCGTCAACTTCAAAAAGCGCTTTGGCCGTATCACTTACCCGCCATACCACTACAGCCGCAATTTCGATAGGATTTCCCATTTTGTCGTTTACTTTCAGTTTCTGCCCGTTCAGGTTTCTGGCCCGGAGACTGATTTTCTTACGCTTATACAACGGATTAACCCAACGCAGACCATTTTGCTTCATAGTCCCTACATAATCGCCAAAGAAAGTAGCAACTGCTGCTTCGTTAGGGTTAATAACTGTCAGCCCGATAATAAGGATAAAACCACAAATATCAAGAATAACTGCCAGAACCGGAATCGTATCAAGCAAGGTTACTGACGGTATTATTATTAGGAGAAGTCCGGCTATAAATAGAATATAACCTGATTGTGAATGTAATTCTTTTTCTTTCATAGGAGGTGCGATTTTGATATTAAAATAATATCACAAAGATATTAATGTTATTGAGATCGCCAAAAGAAAAAATGATGGATGATGCTTTTTGCAGATGAATGGTTATAAATAATAATCGACATTTTTTTCTACCTTTGCAATCAAATTTATATTGAAAATAAAAAGATAAAACGATGGTTCTTAGCGAACAAGAAATTTTACGCCGTCAGAAAAGACAAGATTTAATGGCAATGGGGATTGACCCATATCCTGCCGAATTATTTGAGGTGAATGTAACATGCGCCGATATTGAGAAGAATTACGAGAACAATAAGTTAGACTATAAGAATGTTTCAATCGCCGGACGCCTGATGAACTTCCGTATTATGGGAAGTGCCTCATTTGCTGAGTTGCAAGATTCAACCGGTAGAATCCAACTCTATTTTCGTCGTGATGATTTATGTCCGGGCGAAGACAAGACCTTGTATAATACGGTTTTCAAGAAGCTATTAGATATTGGCGATATTATCGGTGTAAAAGGCTATGTGTTCACTACTCAAACCAGCGAAATATCAATCCACGTAACAGAGTTTAAAATTCTGAACAAATCTCTGCGCCCGCTTCCGGTAGTAAAAGAAGTAGATGGCAAAGTGTACGATGCGTTCTCAGACCCTGAGCAACGCTATCGTCAACGTTATGTAGACTTAATCGTAAACCCGCATATCAAAGATATTTTCATCAAAAGGGCTAGAATTATCTCTACTATGCGTCAGATGTTTGATGAAAGAGGTTGGCTAGAAGTGGAGACTCCTATCTTGCAGCCTATTCATGGTGGTGCGGCGGCACGTCCGTTCAAAACACACCATAATACGCTTGATATGCCTTTGTATATGCGTATTGCGAATGAATTATACCTGAAAAGACTAATTGTCGGTGGTTTTGATGGGGTATATGAATTTGGTAAAATGTTCCGTAATGAGGGGATGGATAGAACCCACAACCCTGAATTTACCTCTTTAGAATTCTACGTAGCTTATAAAGACTACGAATGGATGATGAACATCACCGAGGAAATATTTGAAAAAGTAGCTTTGGCCGTACATGGAACAACAAAATTCAAATCTGGAGAACATGAGCTTGATTTCGCAGGCCCATTCGCACGTTTGAGTATTCTGGAAGCTATTGAAAAGTATACAGGCGTAAATGTAGGCGCATTGACAGAGGAAGAAACCCGTCAGCATTGCCGTCAATGGGGAATGGAAGTAGATGATACGATGGGGAAAGCCAAATTGATTGACGAGATTTTTGGTGAAAAAGTAGAAGATAATCTGATTCAACCAACGTTTATCATTGATTATCCGGTGGAGATGTCACCATTGACCAAAAAACACCGTAGTAAAGCGGATTTAGTTGAGCGTTTTGAATTGTTTGTAAATGGTAAAGAAGTAGCTAATGCCTATTCAGAGTTAAATGACCCTATTGACCAACGTGAGCGTTTTGAAGAACAATTGAAACTGGCTGAACGTGGTGATGAAGAAGCAATGGCAATGGATGAAGACTTTATTCGCTCGTTAGAGTATGGTATGCCTCCAACCGCTGGTATAGGTATCGGTATTGACCGTCTGACGATGATGTTGACAGATAATGCCAGTATTCAGGAAGTATTATTCTTCCCACAAATGCGCCCTGAGAAAAAACAAGAAATATCAACTGTCGCTGATTACGAAGCCATTGGTGTACCAACAGTATGGATTCCGGCTTTACAAAAAATGGGTTTTGTAATGGTTGAGCAACTGAGAGGGGCTAACCCCAACAAAATTTTCAATGATTTAGGTGGAGTGAGGAAGAAACTCAAAATTGAAGAGAGGATGCCAACGTTGGATGAGGTGAAAGCGTGGGTTGGGTAAGTTTATAAAAATACAATTTATCCTGCAAAAGCAGCATTTCAACCGAAAATGCTGCTTTTTTTATTGGGCGGTTATGGAGCTAAGAGCTTATCTCTTTAATTTTGACCGTAAATAATATATTCCATGAAAAAATATCTGAAGTATTACCTGGCATTATTGCCCATTCTTACACAAGCACAAGGAAACCTGAAAGCATCGCTTGATAAAGTGAAAAGCTATGTAAAAGAGATAAAACTCGAGAAGTCTACAGTTAATCAACAATTCAGCTACGACAATGCTAATCCTTACGATATAAAAATAGCCATTACTACCAGTGACACAAAAGGTAAAAGCACAGAAGAAATCTACGAGTTTAATTTGGGATTGGTGGGAGAGGTGAAAAGAAGCGCGTCGAGCAAGGAAATGAAAGTAGAGTTAAGTTCTCAGAAAAACCTGAAAGTAATTCGCTATACCAAAGGAGGCGAGATGCAGAATTATGAAAATAAAGTAGAGATTCTGGCTGAAAACGTAGATGACACCCGTGAATTAGAGAAAAACCTGAAAGATGCCATTTCAGCCGCTAAAACAGCCTGGGAAGCCTCTGTTAAATTGCCTAAGGATGATTTGATGGCATTGCAGAACTGGCTTGAACAAAACATTAAAGAAGTTTCAGCCGATAAGCTATCGGTAAAACAAAGACTGAAAAAATCGGGTACTTACAAAGACCGGGCAATATTGACAAGCGAAGAAAACGATGGCAAGAAAACCACAGAATTGCAATCAGATTTTAGCTGGGGAGATTTTAATGAAAGTGGCGCTGAGTTAAAAATAAGTGGCAAGGAAGTAACAGTAATTGCTAAATCAAAGAATGATTATGTAAGAACACAACAAGGCAGCGTAATGAAAGGCTACGATGATGAAGTGAAGTTTGCTGCAGCTAACCCAACAGAGGGAACAATTTTGCAAATGGCTATTCAGAAGATTATCCCATTAGCCAAAAAAGAACTACAAAACCGAGTACCCAAAGTAGCCACCAAAGAAGAAGGTTTTAAAATTCTGAAAGATCGATTGAAAGATTTTAAAGTTAATGAATCGGCTTATATACAAAAAATAGAGCCTGCCTGCCTTACGACCTATAGCCTCAAATCAGAGGTAAAAGGTAAAATAGTTGAGGAAAGTTTCAAATTCAATTTCGGTGATTTGACAGATTTTAAATTATCTGTCTCAAAAGAAGTAATCAGGATTGCCTCAAAAGTGCAGGATAGTAAGAAATTTATTCAAGTTACTAAAGACGGAGCATTGCAAAACTACGATAATAGTGTAGAGTTTATAGTAGGAGACATAGAAGATGCCCGTTACCTGATGGAAGCTCTACCTGCTATTGCTAAAGGCTGCAAAGAAAATGTAACTGCAGGAGATTTCAAATGGTTGGCAAGCAAAGTGAAATCCATAGAAAATCCTAAGCAAGAGTTAGTTTTACAAGACGGTGATAAATGTAAGTGGAAGTTAACATCCAGCGCATCTGACTCGAAAAAGACTGTAGAGATCATTTTAGAGTTTAACCTCTATGATATAGACCCTAAGAAAATAGAAGTAGATATATCTGGTAAAACAGTAGGTATTATGGGTTATACCATTAACAAAGAGAAATTTATCAAACAAACTAAAGACGGCAAACCCGGCTTTAGCAGTGAAGTGAATCTGGTTGTGAATACTATTGAAGATGCTCAGAGAGGTGTTGTTACTTTTAAAACTTTGGCAGAGGCTTGTAAGAAATGATTTTGGGTAATTGCACTTTATAATCATGC
>CALRLN020000470.1:0-4447 GCA_943368675.1 Chitinophaga pinensis
CTACTTGCAGATAATAATCTTAAAATTGCGGATGTCTCATCTAAAGTAGGTATTGATAGCCCTCAGAATTTCAGTAAATATTTTATTAGTGAATTTGGTGTCAGTCCGACTGAATTCAGGAAAAGACAGTATGATAATGATGACATGCATACTGTTATTTTTAAGGATTCAGACAATGCAACTCCGGTTCTGCCGAAAAAACAGGGCAAATACCTGTACTACCTGATTGGTATAATATTAATGACAACCCTCATTATATATATCTTACTAAAAGCATCCGACCAATCAAAAAGTGATTTAGCCGACGCTGACCTCAATGAAAATTCCATTGCAATTTTACCTTTCGAAAATTTAGGTGATTCTACCAACGCCTATTTCAGTGAGGGTATTACTGATCAGATTCGTTCTTCTCTGGCTTCGGCAAGCGAATTCAAGGTTATTTCTACTTTTTCTTCAAATGAATATCTTAATTCAAGGGAAAGTATTAACCATATCGCCAATGCACTTACTGTGAGATACGTTCTTCAAGGAGATGTATTACAAAATGACTCCCTATTGAATATTAATGTCAGACTATATAATGGAAAAGATAATCAGGTAATCTGGACAAAACAGTATAGTGGTAATACAAAAGAGATATTTGATTTCATGAATCAGACATCCAAAAGCATTGCAGACGAATTAAATAATAAATTAAACAATCAATTAGCTCATCAATTAAGAAAAGCCCCCCAAACCAACCTGCCAGCTTACAGGGAGTATCTACAGGGTCAGGAATTATTGCACCACAGAAACAAAGAAAAACTTGATGCAGCCATAGTTAAGTTTAATAAGGCTATTGAATTTGACCCTAATCTATCCGAAGCTTATGCAGAAAAAGCAAATGCTTATTTTTTATTGGCTGATGGCGCTTATGCAGATATAGATGCTTCCATTGCTTCGGCAGAGAAAAATGCACAAACTGCTACGAGATTAGATTATACAAATGCTGTGGCCTATGCTGTTTTGGGTAATATTTACCGGGATCAGCACAAGTGGAGGGAATCAAACGAGGCTTATTCAACCGCTTTAAAATATGACCCTAATAATGCCATGATTAATTATTGGTATAGCCTGCTACTTAGAACAACCGGAAGCTTAGACAAAGCTATTCTGTATAGTACAAAAGCAATTAACCTGGACCCGCTCCACCCTGTTATTTCAGCCGGACATATTATTAATTGTGTATATGGAAAAAAAGCTGAGCTCGCTGAAAAAAGTGTCAGTGACGGTGAATTACTTTTTAATGAAATATGGAGTTATCATTGGTCCAGGGGGATTTATTATATGGAAAAAAAAGATTATTCATCGGCTTTTCTGGATTTTAATAAAGCTTCTGCGCTCAATCCTAAAGTAAGGGTAATCAAAAACACTTTGGTCTACTGTCAGGTAAAACTGGGACAACGAAAAGAGGTTGAAGATTATCTAAAATCTCTACCTGACATCCCCCGGAATCATATTATAAAAGCAATGATTTATGTAGCTTTAGATGATAAAGAACAGGCATTAAACTATCTCGAAAAAAGTGAACAAATCGGGTCTATTCCCTCAGATATGAAAGTGCTGCCTCACCTTAATATTCTTCAAGGTAATAAGCGGTTTGAAGGCATATTACAGAAGTTTGGTCTTGGCGGACCAATTATTTATCCTCAATAACTCCTTTCATCAAAATAGAGTCTTCCATTTTAACCTGGTTTACAAATTTCAGGTTAGAAATCTCTTCTTGCAATAATAAACTAAGCTTTGACACAATAGACTAAGTAATTGGTCAAATAAACAAATAGTAAAAACAGGCATCTCCCTAATTTTGTACTGTCATATCACAGTGCTTAATATAGCAATCTTATGGACCTACGCTCAATAACCCAAACATGATAAGGAAACTCCTCTGTAGCCAATGCTTCCCGGTAAATCTTATATTACTGATACTGCCATTCAGTTGTTCTTCAGCAAGTACTGATAAATGCCCGGATACTGAAAATTACAAAATATACATACCCGACTACACGGTTCTATCCGAAAAATCATTGAATTGCCAGGCAATTAATGACTTAGCCTCTTTCAAAAGCATAAATATCCCAAAATTAATATAACTAAAAACCATGACTATTTTTAAAAAACTTGTGCTTCTGTTTCCACTGATTGTCTTGTGTGTGCCAGCCCTGCAAGCGCAAACCACGCTCCTAAATATCACAAACCCTAACTCAGGCACAGACAGGCAAAAGGCCCACAATGGTACTTTTACATTTACAGAAGCGGGTTATTATAAAATAACTGTAAAGGGCGCCTCCGGCGGAGATGCCTGGATAAATGATGGGAGCGTTTTAGGGGTAACCTTTGAAGGAGGCCGTGGTGCCATTGAAGAAGGTGTTTTTTATTTTGCAGCAGGTACAACAATAGAATATTCTCTTGGTGCACCAGGAGATACGGGTTTGGATTCGTGGACTTCATGGAACAATCCTCCTTCCCCTGGCCAGACTAGAGGGGGCGGCGGTGGTGGGGGGGGCGGAACAGGCTTTCGTCTTTTAAATGCAGCATCACCTTTAATGATTGCTGGAGGAGGTGGAGGTGCAGGCCCGAAACATGCGGGTGGATATGCACTCAGAATTTCTGAAGGGCCTGGCGACGGTCAGGGAAAAGGGTTAGTTGAAAATAGTAATCGTGGAAGTAGTGGAGGTGGAGCCTTTAGTGCAGGCGGCAATGCTGAGGCTGACATATTTAACAGCACCGCTTTCTATACTCAAAGGTTTATTGTGGTAACCGGCGGTGGTGGTGGTTTTGGGGCTAGCGGTGGTTGTTGTGGTCATTATATTCCTTTATATCATAATCCTTTCAATAGATTTACGCCCGGCGGTGGGGGCTATGGCGGCGGCGGCGGTGGCGCATTAAATACTTTTTCTTCAGGCGATAGTGAAACTGCATACGGTGGTAGCGGGGGAGGTGGAGGATATACCGGAGGATTTGGAGGGAATAATACTGATAACCCAGAGCAAAGAAGTTGGGGAGGGCGTTCTTATTCAGCAGGTTCTGATCCATTAGTTGTTTCTTTGCTTGGTTACAACATTGGAGCAGGGGCGATAATTATTGAAACAGCAGAGAGACCGTATGATATTAGAGGATCAAATGTTTGTCGGGATACTGAAGGTAAAGCAATGGTTATTTTCCCTTATTCATTAGAACGCTTTAACAATCGAGCACCGTTTACGTACAAATGGTATAAAAACGGGCAATTGGTGGGTACAACCTCCGGCTCACTTTATCATTTTGAAAGTAAATATAGTTATGTGACCGAAATAACCGGATTATCTGGCGGAGATTACTCTGTCGAAATTTATGATAAAAATAATGTCCTTCAGAATCCGGGACCTCCTGCCTATGCTACTGTAGAGGTCAATCCGCCAATTATTATTACTTCAAATGCTTTGAGCAATATTACAGTTGAAGGTGACTTAGCTACAATCGTAGTAAATGCTACCGGAGGTACCCCTCCTTTAACCGGAACAGGCACACGCCAATTGGCAGCAGGTTTTCACACCTTTACCGTAACAGATAATCGCGGCTGTAGTAATTCGGTCAATTATACTGTTTGTCCGCAAGGGGCGGCTATTACAAGTACAACAGGTCCATTGATTTGTCCGGGGCAAACAGTTACTTTAAACGCAAATGCACAAGTAAACAGAGGCATGTTGTTTTCCAAAGCAAATAGCCAGTATATAACAGTCCCTCATAGCAGTAGTATTAATCTGGGGTCCACTTTCACAATGGAGGCCTGGGTATATTATTCAGGTACTAATAGTACAATTATTGATAAAGGCGACTATGACTTTCTATGGCAATTAAACGCTAACGCCGAAATTGCAGGGAATACTAATAAAATGGGATTTTATCAAAAAACTCCTCATAAATGGATTTATTCTAATGACCCTGTCCCACAAAACACCTGGACGCACGTGGCTGTTACCTATAGCGGCGGAACAATAACTTTTTATATTAACGGCGTAGCCTCGGGATCTGGCAGTGTTACACTTCCACAGGACAATCAGCCCATGAACATTGGCAGACAACAACCCACTTATTGCCAGTGTAATCATTTCAATGGAACAATGGATGAACTCAGGATATGGAATGTAGCAAGAACCCAATCACAAATTCAATCTAACAAAGATATTAGTGTGGCAACGAATAGTTCAGGATTAGTAGCTTATTATAAATTTGACGAAGCATCAGGCAATACAACCAATGATGCCACGAGCAATGGTAATCATGGAACATTGATTAATAACCCTGCAAGACAAGATTTATCTACGCTTCAATGGCTACCGGGCACTGAAACTACTCCAACCATTACTGTTGGTGCAGGTACTTTTACTACTAAAGTAACCAACGCCTATGGTTGCTTAAATACATT